>JASBUW010000055.1 GCA_030147755.1 Parachlamydiaceae bacterium | reverse complement strand
ATTTTGTTTTCCTTTGCACCTTCGCGTATCTTTGCAGTCTCTGCGTTAAAATTTTGACGACTAGCGGAATGGTTAGTTATTAACTGCGTGACTTCTAATTTTATTATGTTACTAGAATTCTCACGTACATCTATCCTCCCTCAGTCTTTTGAATTGATGACATTATTGGCAAAGTGCTATAAATTTTAACTCTTCCTTGTTTAGGGATTATGAACATTTTCATCGATAATAAATTGGTACGAAAAATCATCGCGCAAGAGACTGAATCTGGAGAGAGTACTCTGGGAGAATCCTGCGTGCAAGCAGGAATTTTAGAAGATAAGCGATTTTTTCAAATTACATTTGGCTGGCCCTCCTTACTAGAATATATAGGCCAAGGATCATTATTTGAAGCGCTGCCTAAATTTGATAGTCACCCACTTTTTACTTTTGCGATTTCCTCTTTAACTTTAGATTCAGAAAAAGATTTTCTTTTTCGTTTGTATGATCAAATTTTTGTAGAGTGCCTGACACAAATTAAGGCACTATCACAGATTCATCCCACTTTTATTCTAAATCAACTTCAACAAAAGAAACCTCCTGCTTTATTTTCCCGTTCATTCAAGCACTATGAAAAAATATTAACAGAAGATCCAGCCAACACGCTCCATGGTTTAATTCTTTATCTGGCTTGGGATCGCGTTTGCGTGAATTTAGCCCTTTTATTTGAGCATATTTATCCAGACTTAAAGAGCTCGGAAGGGCTTGCAGTTTTAAAAGAATGTTTACTTGAGTCTTTTCAACATATTACTGAACATGGAAAAGCGGTCCCCGGTTTCTTTAGATTGCTAGAAGCTCTTTATGCTTATCAAATGAGAGAAGAAGTGATTCAAACGCATACAGATGCTGACTGGCTAGTTCTTTGCCAAAGCTCACGTGCATTAAGGCTGAGAGAAAATCTTTCTGATGTGTTTTATATGGATGCCGCTTTAGTTGATCAGCGAAAACTCAAGAGTTTAAGTAAAGAAAAAGAACCTTTGAAAGTATTGACACTGGATTCAGTTGATAAAGTCAAATCTAGTCTGTTGCTTGCAGATTATATGATAGAAAAACTGAAATTTGAAACACCAGAGTGGTCCTATATACTTCGTCCTTTAGAAATTGTCTGTTTGAAAGAAGAGGAAAATCGACTTTCAATGAATACCATTGTGCGTCATTAAAAAATAAAATTTTACATTAAATAAGCAAAATTTTAACTCCAAGCGAGCTATGAGATGTATACTCAGTGATTAACTCTTTTAATAACCTCTCTTCCTGTTCTTGAGAGGGATAAAAAGTGCCTTTATTGGCGTCAAAAAGAACTCTTTCCCCTGAAGTATCGCGCACATAAGCAATTGTGTGACGTGGAAATTGAACTAAATAAGAGCCGGCAGATAACGCAGTCAATTGATGTAGAATATCGGCAGATTTCTCAAGGTTTTGGTGAGAGTGAATATGTAGCTGCTGAAGCTGACAAGCTGCTTCTGTGGCTTCCAAATGGAGCTGATCGTAACGCGGACGATCTGGATGTTGCAAAAATTGAAATTCGGCTTCTATTTCTAGAATAAGCCCATAAATAGAAGGTTCTAATCTTGGGTATTTTTGTCCTAATTCCTCTAAGATTTTATCTTTGATAGTTAAAGGATGTATACTTTGGCTAAAAATGTTTTGAATCGTCGCAAATAAATCTTGTTCTTGTTGAGTACGTTTGGTTTGCAGGAAATGCACTTTTTTAGCTTGCCAGTCACATGAAATAGATTGTTGATGTGCTTGCGCCATTAACTGACGGTAAAAGCCAATATCTTGCACTCTACAATGTCCTTGAGCACCTAATTTGACTTCGTAGACACTTTGTGCGCGCACACTGTCCCATGTGGCACCTTCCTTTAAGACTTCACCGGCTTCTATCACTTTTTCTTTAAAAGAAGCTTGAGTGGAATTTTTAAAGGTCGCTAGGAAATGAGTGGCCATCCCCAAACACTGTTGCGAAGGATAAAGATAAGGAGAATGCTCTAGACGGTTATAGATTGTTTTTTCTTCTATTTTTTCCATTTTTTTGGGAGAAAAAGAAGCTAAACAGGTTTTGAGAGTGTGATAGCTCACCAAATTCTTGGAAGGAATCAAAGGAGAAATAACAGGTTTTGTGGCACGTTTTTTCTGATTGATGCAGGTAGAGTAAAGTAAATACTGAAAGATAAACTGAATTTTTTTGAAGAGAGTATGTAATCCTTCTAATCTAGAATGGACAAATCCAATTGTAATAGAAGGAAGCTGAGAATCTCTTTTAGATTCAATCAAATGACGATCAAGTGAAATAGACATTCTCATCTTCCTTTCTGTGTTTTATTTTGTTTTAAGCACCACAGGCGTGTTCACATCCTGCACAACACATTCCGCAAAGAAGTTCTAAACCGTATTTTTCTTGTCCTTGTTGGCCATGTAGACGAGTCTCTACAGGAATGCGCGCTGTTAATTTTTTACTTAACATCTCTTGATTATTGACCCCGGGATAAAATGCATAAGAATGTTTCGATTGAACTTGATGACTCAAGGATAATGCTCCCCACTTTAAAGCAACACCTATCGCCACAAACGGAAGCAAAAGTAAAGTCCTAAAAACACCTTGAATGAGATCACGCGGTTTTTCAAATGAGACAACATCAGGTAATAAAATCGTGAAATCTTGTTTGTCTTTAGCGAATATCACGTCGACTGTACGTGTTTCACCTGTGATTAAATACAAAGGTGACATTAAAAAATCCCCTACTTTTTCCACTCTTTCACCAAAGGTTGGTGAATAAGAAACAGAAGGCGGAAGTGCTAAGTTAACGTTTGTAAAAAGTCCCATTTAATTTCTCCTTATATTTATATTAGCTTTTTAATAAGCTTTAAATTTTTCTCTTATTTTTAAAGTACGTGCACGGGCCAAATTATTTAAGGCGTGGACTATTGCCGTCGCTTTGAGATCATAAAATGTATCTTCATAGGTTTTTTTATAGCGTTTATGAGAGGCAATCGTCTCCAGATTGGCAATCGGTTGAAAGCAGGGAGCTAAAATAGGAAGACCTTTAGGATGTACGTTGCCCCAGACGAGAGACAATTCAATTTTTCCCATGACTTTACGGAAGTTGTAAAGCTGATGAGAAGCAAAAGGATAAACTACAACCGCTGCCACGGCTAACACGGTCAACACAATTCCATAAAGGGGAGTACGGACAATATCTGCTAAAGATTTCAGACTGTTTTTTGTACATTCGCCAGCTGTTTGAGTGCCTTTTAAGGCATGCCAGATTTCAACACCTACTCCTATTAAAGTGAAGTGGTAAAGTGTTTTCATAACAGTATGTGTAGGACGAAGAACAAGAAGCGCCGCACATTTTTTAAAGATAAGAAATGTATTCGTATCTAAATAAATGTCTTGAGAAGATGTTTCTAAAGTCGCACTATATCTATAAGTTTTACCGTTTTTTTCATTCCATTGATAAGCAATCCCTTGCCAATTATCACAAATTGGGATAGTATAACCAGAATTATCAGTTGTGTTATTATTCATAAACAATCCTTTTTGTATCAATTGTAAAATAATTTTATTGATAAAAAATAAATTTTTATTAAATTTTATTAATTATTTAACAAAGGAGTTAACTATGTTAAATGAATTGAGCAGAGTTTTTACTGGCTTGAATCTAAGTGGAAATACAGAAGATCCTTTTTTATTAGAGTTAAATGAAATGAAAAACACTTTTGATCGAGCTATTCTAAAAGAAAAAATAGAATGTCAGGAAGCTGAAATATTAGAAAAAGATGACCAAGCTTATAAGGCGACGCAGTGGCCATTTATAGAAAAAGAAATGCCGGACTTTGAAACACGAATCATTTGGGAACTAGACCAACCTCCACAAATATTTGAAGGAGATATTCTAAGAAAGATAAATGATTCGGCACTTCAAGAATTATTAAGGTTAGCGCAAAGATTTATGGAATTAGAACCTCCTTTGAGTTCAGTGAAGACGCTCCCTAATAATATATCTGTTAATCGATTTCAAGATGACTTCTACTATAAAATTGAACCTATTTTTAAAAAGATTTGGCCGAAAGTCATGGGAACCGATACACTTGAGCATATCATGAAAGGATGCCCTGCATCTGAAAAAGAAACTTTTCTTGATCAATTCCGCCACGAAGTAAATGCATGCACAACTTTTAAAGATGACGAGCGCCATGAACTGTGTAAATTTATAGAGAAAGTCTATATGCTCATTTACGCGGATAAAAAAGAATTTTTCTAAAATTCTTGCATGAGAAGCAGAGAATTGTCATAAACCACTTATAAGGAGTTAATCATGCTTAGAATCACTTTATTCAGTGTTTTACTAGGAAGTTTATCGATGATGTTCTCTGCTTCAGGTCAATCTATACAGCAAAGGCCGCAGCGTGTGTTACACCTGCAAGGTTCTCCTTATGAGATGGGCTATCAGCATGGACAAGCCCTGAAAAAAGAAGTCGCGCAGAATATTCGCGATTTCATTGATAATCAAATTCTTGCAAATACATCACATCCTCAAATTCAGCCTTTTTTAGAGAGTTTACCTGCCGTTTTAACTTATGTTCCGGAGGCTTATAAACAAGAAATGAAAGGTTTGGCAGACGGAGCACAAGTGTCCTATGATAAAGTGCTTTTGCTGAATCTTTTCCCGGAAATGTTTCATTGTAGCGGCATTACTGTGTCAGGTCCCGCCACTAAGAATGATGAGCTTTATCATGTCCGTGTCTTGGATTACTCCATTGGCAAAAATTTGCAAAACACCGCGGTATTACAGGTTGTGGAGCCCACAGGTAAAATTCCTTTTTTAAATGTGTCATATGCAGGTTTTATTGGATGCATTACAGGCATGAATAAAGAGCAAATTGCATTAGGAGAAATTGGAGGCAGGGGATATGGACATAATCAAGGCATGCCTATGGCCTTCTTGTTACGTCACATTTTGGAAGAAGCGTCTACTCTTCAAGCAGTGAAAGATCTTTTAGCAGCAACGCCTCGTACTTGCGAATATTATTATGTTTTCTCAGATGGTAAAACCAAGCAATCTTGTGGCGTATATGCCACAGGAGCGCAACTTCATTTTATTGAACCCGGGGCTTCTTATGCTTTATTTGAGCGTGAGAAGACAGAGACAGACTTAACCTCCGCCGATAAATACGTTTTTCAAGCGAGTCAAATAGAGACTTCACCTTATCAGACCATTCTGTATCAAGATGCTGAAAGGCAACACCAATGGGGACTCATCCATCAGCAACCGCCTCATTGTCTGGTTTTAACGGGTTTTCCACATCCTCAGCGCTATCCTCTTTTGATTCAGCGTCTGTTAGATAGTTATGGGCGTATCGACGCTAAGCAGCTGCAACAGCTGATCAAACAACCGGTGGCGATGACGGCCAATTTACATAACGCGATTTTTGCGCCCTCTACCCTAGATGTCTGGATTGCGCACGCGGGACCTGCCGGTGAACCTGCCTGTGATCAGGATTATGAACATTATAACTTGAAAGAGTTATTGGCTCTTTAAATGTAACGATTCAGAATGGTCCTAAAAGCTTAATGCAGAGGCGCAAGAGGCGCAAGAGACGCAAAGGCGCAGAGAATAACAAGAGAGCAAGATAAAAATTATAAGATTCTTATTTTTCTTGTTATTCTCTGCGCCTTTGCGTCTCTTGCGCCTCTGCGTTAAGCTTTTAGGACCATTCTGAATCGTTACATTTAAATGCTTTTTTATAGAGTTAAAATCCTATTTTTAATCATAATAAAATTAGAAGGATAGATATGAACCTGACCTATTGTATTGGCTTGTTTCTTGCAATTTAAATGAGCGAGAGGGGGCTTTTAGATGCGTACATCTCATTTAATAGGATTAGGATGTTTGACTATTAGTCTCTTATTGCTTCAACACTTAAGAAAAAAAAATTCTTCTCGCCCCATTCAATTTATCTGTCATCCTACCGCTATCTTTGTTTTAGAGATCAAAAAGTGATTTAACAGGAGAGGAGGTTAACATGAGTGCCTTTATCGTACTAGGTTTAATCGTGTTGGTTGTAGGTGTTTTTTTGATGGGCTATGGATTGCGCGATTCTCAAACGGTCACGAATAAAGTTGTGGAAGGCGTCACTGGAAGCTATATGAATCGTACGACGTGGTATTTTGTTGGAGGAATCGTGGTTTTCTTAGTGGGTTTGATCTTACTCTATATGGGATGGCACGTGCCCATGCCTTAAGGGAGGGAACTCTGAACTCTAAATGATGAACTCTGAATGTAAGTCACGGTGTAACAAATCCTCTCTATCCTGCTTATCTTGTAACAGGATAAGCAAGATCGTAAACGGCACGATAGAGAGGATAAATATTCTAAGGCTCTGTCAGCAGGGATTGCCAATAGTGTTGCATCTCTGAAGAAAGAAAACGTGTCAATCTATGGCAGGGCACAGGTTGTATGTGATGGTGCTCTGTATCAATGAACGCCAGGTCTCCTTGGTGTGTAAAAGGAATGTTTTTGGGATACACAGAGCCAATCAGCCCTTCTTCGGTCAAAATCGTGTATAATTCTTGTAAGAGTTGAGGAGTCATTTTCTTTTTAAATGCTCTTAAGTTCTCTTTTTTCGGTAAAATATCCATATCTTCCACAATTAAAATGAAATTTTTACGGTGATAGTGAGAAGTGTTGGGGGGAGAAGGTTCGTCCGGTAAAGGATAAATCCACTTTTTGGGAACGCGAAAATGTTGAAAGCCATGCTGCTGAATGCAGGCTTGAATGGAGCGTGCTCCTTCTATCCGTTTGAGCCAATATGCCCAGTCGCAAAGAGGGGGTTGCGTGTCTAAAAAAACTTTAAAAAGATAACCCTTAAAAGCGGGATGTCTCCCGACGACAATATTAGTAGGCTTGCGCATTTCTGCGCGCCCAAAACCCGCTTGTTCAAATAAGTCTAGTGATTGAGTGGCACGCGTTTTCTGGAATAAACGATCTAATTTATGTTTAATGGGATGATTATTGGGTAAGAAATAAGGTTCTAAAAATGCCCATACGTCAGGTGTCACAAAAGAATAAGATACCGTGCTTAAAAAAGCCTCATATTCCCACAAAGAAGGCTTTTCTTCTAAATCTTCCCACGAGGCGAGTGTGGGATTATCTAATTGTAAATAAGTAGAGATAGCTGAACAAGAAGTGCACAAGAAAATAAAGTTAAAAATGAAAATTAATACTCTAAACATTTTATCCTATTTAGGTTAATAGAATTGAACATTGATAAAAAATAAGGAAGATGCTAATTTATAAATTTATAAAAATTTAGGTGTATCATGAATTTAGTTTCTTCTATTAGATCGTCAGCTGAGTCTACTTATTCATTATTTAATGAGAAAGTATTAAAAAACCTAACTCCTTTGCAGCAAAAAATTAGCTTAGTGGCTCTTGCCATCTTTGCTTGTGTCGTCAGTTATCTTGCTTATCGATGCTGTTGGCGTTCAAAAGAGGAAGCTCCTGCAATAGAAAATAAAGCTGTTAAAGCTGTGGAAGCGGATCAAGATCAAAAGATCGCGGCCTTGATTAAGGAGGGACAAGCTTTAAGAGACCAGGGCCAATATGCAGAAGCGATAGAAAAATTTCAGGCCGTATTAGATATTCATCCTCAACAAATTTTAGCTTTAACCTATTGTGGTTGTGCTTTGAATAGTTTAGGAAAATATGCAGAAGCTGTTGAAAAGTTGAAAGCTGCTGAAGTCATGGCGCCTACAAATAAAGTGATTTTAATACAATATGGAAGAGCTTTAGAACATCTGGGTGAAGATGAAGCCGCTCTTGAAAAATTTAATAAAGTTGCAGAAACGGATCCTCAAGACGATTTGAGCTTATGTTATAGTGGAATTATCTCTCTACGATTAAATCGATATGAGGAGGCAGCTAAAAAATTAGAAGCAGCCGCTCATCTTAATCCTCAAGATGAGAATAACCTGCACCATTATGGAGTGGCATTATATAAACTGAATCGCCTTGATGATGCCATTTCACAATTTGAAGCTTGTTTAAAACTGGATCCTTCTCATGTGAAAAATTTAACATATTACGGACTAGCGTTATTTAAGCAAGGTCATCATGAAGCTGCTCTTGAAAAATTGGAAACAGCTTTCAAATTAGAGCCTCAAAATCACTATCTATTGTGGCGTTATGGAGAAGCTTTAATCGTTCTAGAGAAATATGATGAAGCCATTGAAAAATTGGAAGCCTGCTTAAAAATTAATCCTGAACATGCTTCAGCATTAAGTTGTTATGTAGAAGCTTTATATAAGCAAGATCGTCAAATCGAAGCTGTTGAAAAATTCATCACTGATTTAGGAATTGATGCGACTCAAGAGCGTGTCAAAAAGGTGTTAAAAACGCTTGACCCTAAGTTGTCGCGTGTTTTGTTATCGCCGCGACAAAATAGGGATTAATGCTCGGCCATGAGCTTTTCGGCTACAATACGCCCTGAATAAAGCGCCCCATTAATAGAGGGCTCGTCCACGAGCTCTCCGCAAAGATACACATGCGGTTGATGCTCTAAAAAAGCATAGGGATTAAATGGGGCTTCGACTTGAGCGGGAAGGGCATGTAGAATGCGATAAGTGCGCAAGTGTCGCCATTTCTTTGCTGATACATTAAACCATGTTTCTAATTGATCTAAAACAGCCTCAAGAAGATTGTCATGATTTTGCCAAGAAGGTTCAATAACCGTGACAGACGCTAAAACCTGGCCAGAAGGCGCGTAAGTGGGTTGTGTAATACTATTAAACAATAAGTTGTTAATAGGGCCTTGACGCATCCCGTTCAAATATAAATAAGGCGAAAAAGATAAGGCATCCTGATCGAGTGCAAAATACAAACAGGTGACAGAGCGTGCCGGGGGTGCTGAAAGATGAGAATCCATTTGAGCTGCCTGCCATGCATCAGTTGCCAACACAATCTTATCAGCTGCTTGAACTTCACCCGTAGACAAAACCAGCTGTTGCCCTTCGATAGCTTGTACGCGGTGATGTGTCAAAAGATGAGATTTTTTTAAACGTTGCGCAAGCTGCAAGGGAATGGCTTGCATGCCTTCTGCAGGGAGGCAAGCCAATCCGGTTGCGAAAAAAGCGGCCAGATGAGCAAAGGTAGATATTTGAGTTTGGAGATCTAAATCTAAAAACACTCCGCCAAAAAAAGGACGCCAAAAAGCTTCTATGAATGAGGAAGATAAACCTGTTTGTTTTAGGAAATCTCCTGTGCTTTGTGGAGGTTGAGAAGAATCAAAACTCGATAACCAAGCAGACCCATACAATTTGACGACTTTAAAGAGATCTCCCTGCTGAATAAAAGGCAAGTCTTTGGAATAATAAAGGAAAGAAGGATTTTGCAAAGGATTTTCCAGCAAATGCCAGTGCTTGTCATAATAGATCATCGCACCGGAAGGAATCGATTTCAGTTGAAGTGCTTGCGGTTTAAACAGGCGTTTAAATTCGGGATAGCTAGAGAGAACAATTTGAAAGCCGCGATCTAATAAAAAACCTTCTAAACGATCTGTTTGAATACGTCCACCGACACGTCCATCCATTTCATAAAGGATGGCTTTCCAACCCGCTTTTTCTAAATAATAGGCACAGCTGAGCCCGGCGAGCCCGGCTCCAATAATGGCAATGTATGGTTTATGGGTCATAATGCCTGCCAAGTAATCGGTTTTTCCCACCTTTTGATGCCACAACAGCATTATGGATGCAAAATAAATTTTTGATTCGTGAATCTAATCTTGATCTAATATTTTCTGTATCAAGTAGATTTCTAATAAAACGGCGATAAAAAGAAAGGTACCGACTATTTGAAGTTTGGACATGGTCTGTGTCCTTTGTGGTTATTTATTAATTTACCACAGAGAACACAGAGAGCACAGAGAAAAGAATACTATCTAAGCTGCCCTAGCCATTTTCCGAATATCTGTGCCGCCATGAGCCACTAAATATTTGCTGATGACTTCCACTCTTTCTTTTATAGGAGGAGATTCAGAAGGACCCATGTATAAAGCGACGGGACCACTTTGATTCACATCAATAATTTGTGAAATTTGAATCGAAACGACTATGTGCTGGCCTGTAGGTATCTTGAGAACATAGGTTGCCCCTATTTTTGAGGGTTCCATTTTTTCTAATGCGGTCAATTCATGATCCACTAAAGAGTCTTTAAATTGTCGACAAGATTCTTTGTAAACTTCTAATTCTTCTGGTTTGCGCAGAGTTTTTCCTCCTAGAGGATATTCAACATGAGCTTTGACATTATCTTGAGAAAGCAGTTGGCGAATAGTAAAAGTTCTTTTTTTGACAGTCATCATTTCGTCAGCAGTAGCAGGAACATGTTTCAAGGAAGCTAACTCTTGGTCGTTAATAAGCTGGCATGCGGGAGTAATGGGAGAGCTGACATGAAAAACAATATTAACTGAAGAAATATCTTCAAGTAGTTTTAAGGAAGCCATTAAATTCTCAGAAGCTCCTTGAAGCCCTACAAAAGCGTCGCGCAGACTGGCATGATGCTCAGGATCATGTGTACCTTGGCAATAATGATGTTCTTCAAGTATTTCAATCACTCCTAGCATTTTGTGAATGTTTGTTTCGGTAAATCCATTGGCGTTTGTATCTGATTTTTTATTTGCAGGATGTTCCACACATCTTCTCAGCAAATCTAAAAACTTATGTGTGAATTTTTCGCTTAGTTGTTTATCCACAGCTTGCTGTTCTTGAACTTTTTTGACCTGAGAAACTCCATAGCTAGCTAGGGCTGTGAGACCTGAAGCTAGCGCTGTCAAAGGTGAACCATAGCAAAGTGAAGTGAGAGCAATTCCACCGATAAATGTTGCTGCATGACTGGTTTGAGAAGCATTAAAAGGTAATTCTGTAAGCTGTGTAGGGATCCAAGAACTTAAATGATTAATGATAGACATCGTTTACTCCTAGTTAAAAATAACCGTTCACTGGGTGCATAAAAAGACTGTTTGCCCTTTATGCACCCAGTGAACGATTACGTTGAAAATTGATAAAAGCAATAATAGCAGATTGATTTTCATTAATCAATGTTAAATAAATTTTTTGAATTATTTAGTTGTTTGTGATTAATTGCTTAATTAATTATAATATTTAGTGTTATTAAGAATAATAAAGGAGTATAAATATGTTATATAGTCTTACTTGTGAGTCAGTAACTATGCGAGACTGTGGAACTGGGGTAACATCAAGGCATGGGTTTGTCATCCTAAGTGATCAATACATCTCATCACAGTCTAAAGATATCCTCACAGAAATTCTGGTGCTTTGGAAAAAACTGGAAAATGCTAAAGAAAAGATGAAATTTCAAGAAGAACAATTTCAACGATATGTGCCTCGGCAAGATCTAACAAAATTGGACGGTTTAAAAGTATACCAACAGTACTTTAAGGCGAAAGGAGAGCTAGAGCAAGCCCAATATGATTATACGAAAACACTAAAGACTTATCATGTAACATCTATTAGAGATTTTTAATTCGCTTATTGTGGTAGATAAACTGGAAAGTCCACTCTCATTAAGATTTTGACGATTGAAATCACTCCAAAAAATTGATTCTTGCCAATCAAATAAATTAATTTATTTGGAAAATAATCTATAATTAGATATAGTACCATCTATTATTAAAAATCATTTAAAGGAGAATAATATGTCGTATAATCTTACTCTTCAGCCAACAGAAGCTTATCAAACATATAGAATTACGTCGCAGAAAGGATTTGTCATTTGTAGTGAAGAATATATCTCAAAGCAGTCTATAAGCACCATTACAAAGATTTTGGGAGCCTGGAAAGAACTTGAAATTGCGCAAGAAAATATGAAGGAGAGAGAGCCGAAATTTCAACAATATGTAGCCTGGCAAGATCCAGCAAAATGGGAAGATATACAAGAATATCAATACTATAAACGAGCGCAAGAAAGACTAACAACAGCGGAAGCTAGTTATAACCAAACATTAGCTGCTCATCGTGTAACATCTATTTCAACCTTCTAATTTAATTTTGGTGACGAAGTGGACAATCAGTGACGTTTACTTCGTTTACCCGCAAAAGCATAGAATTTGTCTTTAACTCCTCTTACTGCTAAAATAGCTTTTCTAAACTTTTTCACATGACACCTTATGTTAGCCATTTCCCAACTTTCCATGCGCTTTGGCGCTAAAATTCTCTTCAAGAATGTATCCTTACAATTTAATGCAGGCCATCACTATGGATTAGTGGGTGCCAATGGATCTGGAAAATCTACTCTCATTAAGATTTTGACGGGTGAGGTTACGCCGGAAAATGGACAAGTGAGTCTGCCCCAACAACTGACGTTAGGAGCTTTGAGTCAAGATCATTATGCGTATGAAAAATGCCTGATTTTTGATGTCGTTTTGCAAGGCCGAAAGAAATTATGGGAAGCCTTACAAAAAAAGCACGCGCTTCTCCAACATGAATCCTTTAGCGAAGAAGAATGCCAAACCTTAGATCGACTTGAGAAAGTGATCGAAGAACAAGAGGGCTATGCAGCAGAAGGGGAAGTGGCCAAACTGCTAGAAGGGTTAGGCATTCGTGAGCAATGGCACCGTCAACCTCTGGATGTGTTGTCCGGTGGTTATAAATTACGTGTTTTATTAGCACAGGTGTTGTTTGGAAAACCCGACATTTTAGTATTAGACGAACCGACCAACCACTTAGATCTTTATTCCATTCGCTGGTTAGAAGATTATTTGCGTCAATTTGAAGGCACACTGATCGTCACGTCGCATGACCGAGAATTTTTAAATGGCGTGTGCACGCATATTGCTGACGTGGATTATGGGACTATCAAAATTTATAAAGGCAATTATGAAGCCTTTTTAGCGCAGAAACAAGCAGATCGCGAGCTAAAAGAACACACTTTGCAAAAGCAAGATAAGCGACGTCAAGACCTGCAAGGATTCATTGATCGTTTTGGAGCTAAAGCCACCAAAGCGCGCCAAGCGCAATCTAAAATGCGATTAGTGGAAAAATTAGAAGAAGAAATGGAAAATTTGGATTTAGTTCCGAGTTCGCGCATTTATCCACTGTTTCGTTTTGAGCCTCAACGTGCCTCTGGAGTCACTGTTCTAGAAGTGAAAGATATAGGTAAATCCTACGGGTCCAAACGCGTGTTGCATCACGTGAATTTTGAAATAGAACGGGGAGAGCGCGTGGCCATCATTGGTCCCAATGGGATCGGAAAATCCACTTTGTTAGAAATTTTGACTGAGCATCAAAAAGCGAACCAAGGGGAATTTAAGTGGGGACATGCCGCGTCTGTCGCTTATTTTCCGCAAGATCACACACGTGAGATACAAAGTAGCCTTAATTTATTAGATTGGCTAGGACAATTTGACCGCAACCTTCCGCAAGAGCAGTTGCGCCAAATTTTAGGGCGCGTGCTATTTTCAGGGGATACCGTGTTACAATCTACCTCTACATTAAGTGGAGGAGAAAAAGCGCGCCTCTTGTTGGCTAAAATGATGCTGCAAAAACCCAATGTCCTGGTGTTTGATGAACCGACCAACCACCTCGATATGGAAGCGATCGAAGCACTTGCGGAAGCGATTGAAAACTTTGAGGGAACACTCCTGATTGTCAGCCATAATCGTTATTTTGTTTCGCGTATCGCCAACCATATCATTGAAATTTCTTATGAGGGTGTGAAGAATTTTAAAGGCACCTATGACGAGTACTTGGAAAAGCAAGAAAAGGATTTGATTTCGCGTGCACAGCTCACTATGAGCCAACGCTATGAGCATGACTCAGCTAAAAAAGAGACCTCGACTACCTATAGCGATCAAAAACGTCTCAAAAGTCAAAAAGCGCAATTGCGTAAAAAGGTCGCGCAAGCAGAAGAACGGTGCCATGAAATCGAAAAAAACATCAATGACATCTCCGCTCGTATGGCAGCAGAAGGGTTTTATCAAAACACGTCGCGTGAGGAACAACAACAATTGACTCAGCAAAAACAACGCTTAGAAGATGAACTTTTGTTGGCCATGGAACAATGGGAAATAGCCGGTTTGGAGCTACATAAAAGCGAGGAAGAAGGATGACGGCGCCTCTTACAATTGCAGTGGTGGGTGGAGGGGCAGCCGGTTTTTTCGGTGCCCTCACATGTGCTCAACAGTATCCTCAACACCGCGTTTTGATCTTAGAGAAAACACGTCAATTGCTCAGTAAAGTGCGCATTTCAGGCGGGGGACGCTGCAATGTGACGCACGCGTGCTTTGATCCTGCTTTATTGGTAAAGAATTATCCCAGGGGACATCAAGAACTAAGAGGGCCCTTTAGCCGTTTTCAACCGCGCGACACGATTCAATGGTTTGAACAGCGAGGCGTCACGTTAAAAACGGAAGAAGATGGACGGATGTTTCCTATCACAGATAGTTCGGAAACCATTATTAATTGCCTCTTGCAAGAAGCCAAACGTCTTCGTGTTGAGATTGGTTTAGAACAGGGAATTCAACGCATTCTTCCACAATCTTCCCAAGGTTTCTTACTAGAAATGACCAATGGAAAAACCTTAGCGTGCGAGCGTTTGCTTCTGGCGACGGGCAGTACGCCTAAAATTTATCCTCTTTTGCAAGAAATGGGACACACCATTGTGCCGCTTGTTCCTTCTCTTTTTACCTTTAATTTGCCCACTTCTCCCTTTTTAGATTTAGCGGGGATTTCCGTCTCGCCTGTGGAAGTGCAGTTGCCTGCCTTGGGATTTGTGCAAACGGGTCCATTGCTTCTGACGCATTGGGGAATGAGTGGACCTGCCGTGTTAAAGCTCTCAGCGTGGGCAGCACGAGCTTTACATGTAATAGATTATCAGACCAATGTAACTGTGAATTGGCTACCTGCCTATAAAGAAGAAGAGTTGCGTCAGTTATTGCTTGCCACTAAACAGCGAGAAGCGGCGCGGCAAGTGGGAACGGAAAGTCCGGTGGCATTGCCCAAACAACTTTGGAAGAAATTCGTGGCATTGGCTGAAATTTCGGAAGAGCAGCGCTGGGCGACTTTAGCGCATAAGCAAATGCAGGCATTGCTTAAGCTGCTCCGCAGTACAGAGCTTCAATTGCAAGGAAAAACAACCTATAAGCAAGAGTTTGTCACATGTGGGGGCGTGGCGTTGGAAGAAGTCAATTTTAAGACCATGGAAAGCAAACGTTGTCCGGGACTTTATTTTGCGGGGGAAATTTTGAATATTGATGGGGTGACAGGTGGATTTAATTTTCAAAATGCCTGGACAACAGGGTGGATAGCGGGAATGACGATGGGTTAAACCTATAGTGGACAAAACGACCAACGACACCAAGGACAATAAGGACCTTAAGGACAAAGTGGACTTGTGGACAGGAATGAAATTTTTGTCCACAAGTCCACTTTGTCCTTAAGGTCCTTATTGTCCTTGGTGTCGTTGGTCGTTTTGTCCACTCATAGGAGTCCAATTAATCGATTTAGCCTTTTAGATGTGTTCCGACTTGAGTTCTATCATATCTTCGTATTGCACGATGCGAATGATAGTCTGTCCGTTGGTCGTCGTCACAGAAATTTTATCGCCTGTTGAATGATGGCGCTCCTCTACTTGCTTTTGCAAGAGATCAGGTTCTCCATGTATGGATCCTGTTCGCGCTAAAATTTCAGCCGGAATACCTGCTTGATCTAATGCTCGGCTTAATTGAAGAGCAAAACTTTCTTCTCCTAAGAGACCTTCAATGCCCGTATAACAGGCCACCAAGCTAATTTTTAGAAGTTGCCCATCTTCTTGTTTTTGTAAATGAGGCGCTTTGGTTTTGAGTAAATTCACAAAATGAGAAATCGTAAGAGCATAATCAGACGTGCCGTCAGCTTTTTCTTCAGACGTTAATTCGGAAACTCCGGGAGCAGCATGGCCAATGAGATAAAGACGAGAATGATGGGTTAGTTGACTGATTTTTTCTGTAAAAGCCTCTGATTCTTCGCTAGTTGAATTTAGATGAATTGTTTCTGCTTTTAATTGATGCGAATGGGCTTTAGTTTCTAGCATAGAAGCTGTAACTCCTCTGCCGAGGTTTAGCTGAAGCTGATAGTCATAATTTGAGAGTGATGTTTGTTTTTTTTGAGGCTTTACTAATAACTTTTCTTTATGATGTAATTGGATAGTTTTAAATAAATGAATTTGAGAAAATTGGCCAAAGTGTTTTTCTAAATCCTCGAAACCGCTTTGTTTAATAATACGATGACTAACAGTGTGTGCATCGATTTTTTGAGATACCACATATTTATTTTGATTAGCACTATAGCGAATTAACCAGGTACCTATTGCCAAAGGTTTTAATTCTTCTTCTGCCATTTCACGTGTTAAATTTCTTCTATAACAAGGATGTTTAGATAAAGGAGGAGAGCACTGCTGATGAAAAATTTTAGAAACTTTGAGTTTTGAGTTTGATAATTTAGGAGGTTCCGAAGAGATTCTCTCTGCGCTGCTTCTTTTTATTCCTTTATGTTTTAATTCACCATTAGAAGTTTCAAGTTGAGTAAAAATTGCTTCTGTAGAACTCTTAGTGAAAGTAGGACTATTTTCTAGCTTATTGTCTATAGGTTTGTCTGTAGTAGAGTGAGGTGTAGGGGCCGGCGAATGAGAAAAATTAGAAACAGGAGCAGGCATAATAATTAACCTTTTAATTTTAATCTAATTCTACAATTAAAATGTTAATTTAATATAAAGTGTATTGTAATTATCTTTTCTTAATTTGATGTTTAAAAATAAAGGCTATTTTGAAAATAAAGCAAAATCAATAGGTTGACAATTTGACCGCCATCTTTTAGGATGAAAAAATCACAAAACTTTCATTCTTAGAGAGTGTCTACGAGAAAAAGCTTTGAATGTTCTTTTTGCTAAGAAGATTGAGAAGAGTTCTTAGTGAAAACATCCTTTCAAATCTCTCCTGTCAGTACTCTCTAAACATAAATGCATATTCATTAAATTTCAGGAAAACTTTGTTTTCTTGTCTCATTTAACCGCTTGAACAGTGGTAAGATGTGCAAAATGAACATGTTTAAAAGGTGTTAGTATGCTGCCTCCGGCACTTTCAATGAGACAAAATGGATTGACTCCTTATCCACCAGGGTCTTTAAGGGAACTTTGGCAAATTTCTTTTCCTTTAATTATCTCGTTAATGTCGTCCAGCCTGATGTTATTTCTCGATCGTTTGTTTTTGGCTCATGATTCTTTAACCGCTTTGAATGCTTCGGCCCATGCGGGTGCTCTTGTGCAATTTTTACAATTTTGGGCATTAGCGACAGTGAGTATCGCAGAGGTTTTTGTGGGACGCTATAATGGAGCAGGACGTCAAGAAAAGCTCGGACAGCCTATTTGGCAAATGATTTGGTTTTCTTTGGGATCCTTTCTTTTTTATGTTCCGATTGGTTTATGGGCAGGACCTTATTTATTTTTGAATGAAGCTTATCAAGCGCAAGAAATTGCCTTTTTTCAGATTTTAACTTGTTTTATTCCTTTTTCTGCTTTATCGGCTGCTGTGGCAGCTTTTTATATTGGACAAGGTAAAGTGAAATTTGTCACTAGTATGATGCTCTTGGCAAATGGATTGAATGTCTTGTTAGATGCTGTGTTAATTTTTGGTGTTTCCCCTTGGATTCCTCCCATGGGGATTGCAGGCGCAGCCTGGGGAACAGGGATTGCTCAGGTCTGTCAAGCAACCATTCTTCTGATTGCTTTTTTATGGCCTACTAATCAGCAACGCTATGGAACGGGACGTTGGCAATTGAGTAAGCGTTTGTTTCGCAGTTGTTTATACATTGGATTTCCCAATGCTGTGGCGCATAGTTTAGAAATTCTCGCTTGGGTGCTTATTTTTGATTTAATGGCTCAATTGGGATCGGATTACATGACAGTTGTGACCGTTTCACAGAGCATTTTGTTCTTATTTACGTTTATGACGGAAGGGATTTCTAAAGGGGCGACAGCGATTGCCTCCAACTTTATGGGATCGCAACAGTCCCATTTGGTATGGAAACTGTTGATTTCGGGAGTGAAATTCTATGTGGGCATGTTTTTCCTTTTAGGAGGGTTATTGGTCTGGCATCCCGATCCACTCTTTCAGTGGTTTTTGCCGGAAGTGCATTTATTAAGCTCTGCTACGCATGAAACTTTACGAGCTGCCTGTTTTTGGGTGTGGATTTTCTTCTTCTTTGATGGCATTAGCTGGCTATTGATTGGGCTTTTGACCGCAGCAGGGGATACACGCTTTGTGATGAAGGTGGGGGGAGCAGGGCCGTTATTATTAGCCCTATTACCCGTTTACTTTTTTGTCTTTAAGTGGGGGGGATCTCCTCACACGACTTGGATGCTCATTGCGTTCTATGCTTTAGCTTCTGCGCTCATTTATTTTTGGCGATTTAGAAGCGAGAAGTGGAAAGCTGCTGTTTTAGCTTAAATTTCGCACAGCCTTTTTACGCATCATGAGATAACCTAAAACAAGTGCTGTCACAACAGTCATCATTCCTCCCGGCATCATGTGATGGGTCATGAAGAAGCGATAACCAAAGAAAACAAATAATAAAAAAAGAATGCCAATGGTGGCATCATAAGCCATTAAATTTTTGCGCCACACGAGAAAACTGCAGATAAATAATAAAAAAGCAATGATTGTTGCGATAACCAAAGAAATGACACTATGAGCCATGAGGTATCCCATGATGCCTCCCACTAAGACTAAAGCGGCATAGATGCCAATGATAATTGATTTTTTTTGCATAATCTTTTCCCTCAGATAAAATAAAAACTACAATAAAGCAGTATCGAGTTTAAAGCCAACTAAGAAATGAAAATTCTCCTACTTATTAAATGACTCTAAAAGGTAAACTAAAAGCTTAAAAATTCAAGGGATTTTAATTATAAGGGGTTGACAGTCAATTGTTAATGTATTGCTGTTTGCGAGTTGCTTATCCTGTTCTTTCATTAATAAAAAGAACAGGATAAGCACGCTCGCAAGCAGCAGGATCGGAAGGATTAAGTGATCTGTAATGAAAACGCTCTGTTTTAAGAAACCAAAATGTCAAACAGAAAAATTATTCACATCGATATGGATGCCTTCTACGCCTCTGTAGAAATGCGAGACAATCCAGCTCTTCAGGCCCGTCCTATTGCTGTGGGCGGCGATGCAGAAGGAAGAGGAGTCATTGCGACGGCCAATTATAAAGCCAGAAAATATGGGGTACGGTCCGCTATGCCTTCCTGGAAGGCCATGCAAATTTGTCCTGATCTACTCATTATCCCCACGAACTTTAATAAGTACAAGGAAGAAAGCCGCGCAATTCAGGATATTTTCCGGTCCTTTACAGACATTATAGAACCTCTTTCCTTAGATGAAGCCTATCTAGATGTCTCAAAGTCAGATATCCATGGTGGAAGTGCTACGCTTATCGCGAAGACCATTCGCAAACAAATTTGGAAAGAACGTCGTTTACCCGCATCTGCAGGTGTAGCGCCCAATAAATTTTTGGCTAAGGTAGCGAGTGAATGGAATAAACCGAATGGATTGTTTGTAGTGACTCCTGATCAAATCGACTCTTTTGTGAAACCTCTTCCTATTGAAAAAATTTTTGGTATTGGACAAGTCATGGCGCAAAAGTTTCATGCCTTAAACATTTACACGTGTGAGGAACTTCAACAACTAGAGTTGACTGATCTACACCAACATTTTGGGAGCCGTGCTTGGAATCTTTATGAGCTTTGCCGCGGCATTGACAATCGTCCTGTTGAAGTGGATCGCGTCCATAAATCTTTGAGTGTCGAGTCGACCTTTGTGCATGATCTATGCACGCTTGAAAGCTGCTTAGAGCAAGTGCCCGCACTTTATCAAAAGTTAATGATACGCTTCGAAAAGTTGAAATATCACTACCGGATCAAAAAACCCTTCGTCAAAGTAAAATTCGCTGATTTCGTCACAACAACGGTTGAAAGTGTTCAACATCCTACACCCAACATTCAAAGTTATCAGACTTTGGTGAAGATGGGGTGGGAACGCAAGAAATTGTCCGTCCGTCTTTTAGGATTAGGTTTTAGCTTAAGTGTTCATGAAGAAATTCAACTGACTCTTTTTTAAGTTTAAAATAAATTTAAAATTTATTAATAGTTTGATTAATATTTTTTGATAAAATTATTTATGATTTAATGTGATATTTAAATCTTAAAATTAATAAAAAGAGAGGGTTTATGAATACAAATACTAATTATAAACTTCCTGGTAATTCAGTTTATTATGGCGGAGCAGAGAGTAAAAGTGCTGAACAAAGCCAATCTTCAAATATAGACCTTACCTCATCTCTATCCTTACTTTCTATATCTGCTGACGCAAGTGATTTAAATCAGGAAAAAGCATCCATTTATTCTAAAGAAAGAAAAGTGCAAGTACTAAGTGAAGATAAAAATATTGCGTTTATACCGCAAGAGAATCCAAAAGATCTATATCAAGTAAAGCGTAAAAGCACGATTAGATATGATGATGGATTCTATATGGGTGATGTTGTAGATGGTAAACCTAATGGAAAAGGTAAACGCACTTTTCCTAATGGAGATGTCTATGAAGGAGAATTTGTAGATGGCAAACGCACAGGAAAAGGTAAAGTTACTTGCCTTAATGGGGATGTCTATGAAGGAGACTTTGTAGAGGACAAATTTCATGGAAATGGAAGAGGTAAAGTCACTTCCCCTGATGGGAATGTCTATGAAGGAGAATTTGTAGATGGCAAACGCACAGGAAAAGGTAAAGTTACTTGCGCTGATGGGAATGTCTATGAAGGAGACTTTGTAGACGGCAAATTTCATGGAAAAGGTAAAGCTACTTGCACTAATGGGAATGTCTATGAAGGAGACTTTAAAAACGATAAACGCACAGGAAAAGGTAAAGCTACTTCCTTTACTGGTGATATCTATGAAGGAGACTTTGTAGATGGTATATCTCATGGAAAAGGTAAACTCATTTCCCCTGGAATTACCTATCAAGGAGATTTTGTAGATGGCAAATTTCATGGAGAAGGTAAACTCATTTCCCCTGGAATTACCTATCAAGGAGATTTTGTAGATGGCAGATTTCATGGAAAAGGTAAAGTCACTTATTTTAGTGGGCATGTCTATGTAGGAAATTTTGTAAATGGCAAACCTAGTGGAGAAGGTACGCTCTTTTTCGTGACGGAAGACATGAAACAAACACATAGATGATAAATTTCATAGAGAAGCACATGTATTTTCTTTAATGCAAGGAGTTGGATTGTGACTCCTTGCGTACAAACATGAGTGTGGATCTATTTCTGGCAAAGTATTCAAAAATTCACTAAATCCTCTTTTAATCACTCACCTTACGCAAACTGAAGTTTGGACAATTGTAGCTAATCGCGGCAGCGATCAAAAGTGGGAAGCCCCGCGTGAAGCGAAAGGCCGGTTAGGCCTGTAGCGGAACGTGGGGTTAAAAATGCAAAAATAATTGAGCT
>JASBUW010000079.1 GCA_030147755.1 Parachlamydiaceae bacterium | reverse complement strand
GAGCGCGTTTAGCGCTCGTTCTGGGATTTAACGCACAATATATTGCACTGCGGTTAGCAGTGCTACACGGCCTCTGAATAGTTGCACTGCTAACCGCAGTGCTCATGAAATGGCTCTTTTCCCAGAACGAGCGCTAAACGCGTCGGTCTGGGCTAGTGCAGTGATAGTGCTACCGCACAAAGGGCAAACAGTCTATGTACACAGTGAACCTATACTAATGATCATTCCACTACCACAGTGAACGTTTACGTGAACCTATACAACTTTAGTTACGCTACAAACTCATACAAACAAAGCTTTCAATTGAGAGTAATCATTGGCTAGCGTGAGGGTTTGTTTCTCTTTGTCCAAGACTTGAGCGAGTCGTGCAGGAAGCACAATTTTTTCTCCAATAGTTGATTCAACAGTGGAAAGAAATTTGGCTGGATGCGCTGTTTCTAGAAAAATTCCCGCTGTCTTTTTCACTTGTTGATGGTAAGTTTTTAACCCTAAATAAGCAACAGCTCCATGTGGATCCGCTATGTAATCATAGTGCTCATACAAATCCTTCAGGGCGATTTGTGTTTGCTCATCGCTAAAACTCACGCCAAATAGGTCTTGCTGCATGGAATCCAATTGATTTTCATACAAATCTAATAGACGCGCAAAATTGCTGGGATTTCCGACATCCATCGCGTTCGATAAAGTTCTTTTAGAAAGGAGAGGTTGAAAGACACCTGTCTCCAAGTAACGTGGCACACTATCATTCAGATTGGTCGCAGCAATGAAACGTTCAATTGGTAATCCCATTCTTTTGGCTAATACGCCTGCAGTTAAATTCCCAAAATTGCCCGAGGGAACAGAAAAGACGACAGGAGCTCCTCCTTTTTGACATTGAGCATAGGCGTAAAAATAATAAAAAGACTGCGGAATCAAGCGTGCAATATTAATCGAATTCGCAGAGGTTAAGCGTATGCGTTGGCCAAGTTCATTATCTTGAAAAGCTTGCTTGACAAGCGCTTGACAATCATCAAAAGTGCCTTCAATTTCCAATGCCTTGACATTGTGTCCCATGGTGGTCAGTTGTTTTTCTTGAATGAGACTCACCTGACCTTTAGGATATAAAATCCAGACGTTAATTCCCGGCACATCTAAAAATCCGTGTGCCACGGCACTACCTGTATCGCCGGAAGTAGCAGCTAAAATATGCAGAGGTTGCTCTTGGTGTCGATTGAGGTATGCCATGAGCTGCGCCATAAAGCGCGCTCCAAAATCTTTAAAAGACAAAGTGGGACCATGAAATAACTCTAAGCTATAGAGATGTTCATCTAAACGCACAATAGGGGCTTCAAATGTCAGAGCGCGTTCAATAATCGCTCGCAAATCAGCAGCAGGAATCGTATCTTGCAGTAAGTTTAGAGTGATTTCATAAGCCATTTCCACAAAAGAATAACTAGACAAGTCAGCTAGAAAATTTTGCTTGAGACGTGGAATGCGTTCAGGCATGAAGAGTCCTCCATCGGAAGCTAAACCACGGAAAACAGCTTCACTTAAAAAGGCTTTTTGCGTGCGATCACGTGTGCTATAAAAATGCATCATGATAAAATCCTGGGTCCTTGATGATTAATAGAAGAAATATAGACATGACTGTCCATTCCTTGTTCTTGACAAGCTGCTGTCATGGCTTCTCCAATTTGCTGGGCTTGTGCCAAATTTAGGCTTAAAGCGAATATGGATGGACCTGATCCTGAAATACTGCACCCTAAAGCATTTGCTCGTAAAGCTGCTTGCTTGATGGCATGAAATCCTGGGATCAAAGTCGCACGAATGGGTTCTACAATGACATCTTGTAAGCAACTGCGTATCAATTCAATTTGCCCTTGTATGAGTCCTAAAACTAATCCTGCAGCATTGCCTGTTTGTACGACATGTTGTTTCATAGAAATTTCGGACTTTAATAGCTGGCGCGCCATTTCGGTGCGTATTTCAATAGCGGGATGCAAAATTGTGCAATATAAATCAAGCGTACAAGGAATACGCCGCACATCCAGAGGAGTATAACTGCGAATGAGAACAAATCCTCCTAATAAAGCAGGTGCCACATTATCCGCATGTGCACTTCCACAAGCAACTCGTTCACCCTCCATCGCAAAAGGCAAGAGCTCATGCGTGGATAAAGGTTGTCCTAATAATTGATTGGCTGCATAAACACTGGCGACAGCGCTGGCTGCGCTCGATCCTAAACCACTTCCTAAAGGCATTTTTTTGTGTAATTCCAACTCAATGCCTTGCTGGCAATTTAAGTGCTGAAGCAATTTAAGGACACTAATACCTGCGGTATTTTGAGCAGGATCAAGTGACAGGCGTTGCTGATCTCCGGTAATGCATTTAAAATGCACACCGGGAGAGTTAATCAAACGTGCTTGCACTTCATCGCCGGGTGCTTCAAGGGCAAAACCAAAGATGTCGAAACCACAAGCGACATTTGCGACAGTAGCCGGAGCAAAAACACGAATAGAAGCACTCATGGTTTTTCTCCCGGGATATAGCCTTTGGCAACCATGAGCTCAGCATTCAAAATAGCGCAACCTGCTGCTCCGCGAATGGTATTATGCGACAGAATGGCAAATTTCCAATCCAGCAAAGAACAGGGACGAAGACGTCCAATCGAAATACTCATGCCTTTATCCAAATGACGATGCAATTTGGGTTGCGGATGTTTATCATCAAAATGATAAATCAAAGGGTATTGCGGAGCTAAAGGTAAACCTAATTTTTGAGGTTCGCCTACAAAATTTTGCCAAGTGTGAATGATTTCTTCTGCTTGCGCAGGATGGCGCAATTTGACAGATAAGCATGCCATATGTCCATCCATGACGGCGACTCGGTTACAATGCGCACTCATGCGTAGGGAACAAGGTTGAATGCGATCTTCTTGCAAAGATCCTAAAATTTTTAAAGGTTCGGTTTCCACTTTGTCTTCTTCACCTGAAATAAAAGGGATGACATTATCTAAAATGTCATAGCTTGGCACACCTGGATAGCCTGCGCCTGAAATGGCTTGCAAAGTGACCACATGCGCTTGTTCCACACCCCAACGATCCATTAAAGGTTTTAGGGCAGTCGCTAAACCAATGACTGAGCAATTGGGATTGGTGACAATCATGCCGGGAGCATACGGTTGATGTTTCACTAAATCCAAGTGGGCACTATTGATTTCAGGAATTAAAAGCGGCACTTGAGGCTCCATACGGTGGTTACGCGAATTGGAAATTACAATATAACCTGCTTGAGCAAAATTCTTTTCAATTTCACCTGCAACTGAAGAGTCTAGTCCCGAAAACACCACTTGGCAAGGTAAAGAGGGTTGACAGGGCTGTACGACTAGATTAGCAATAGAATCAGGCAAAGAAGATCCCATCATCCAACGCATGGAGTCGCCATATTTTTTGCCTTGCGATCTTTCAGAAGCAGCGACAGCGACAACTTCAAACCAAGGATGGTGGGCTAAAAGTTCAATAAATTTTTGCCCGACCATGCCGGTGGCGCCTAAAATACCTACAGGGATTTTTTTCATGAATTTGTTCATTTTTAAACCTTTATTAAATGATTTTAATAATATTTGCTAACATTTCTCCTGCAGTCACCGCTGCGCCTGCTCCCGCTCCTTTAATCACGAGGGGAGTCTCTTGATAGCGTTGAGTGGTGATGGCAATGATATTATCACTTCCTGACAAATGGAAGAAGGGATGTTGAGCATCCACTGCTTGTAGCTCTAAGGAAGCTTTGCCCTGTTCCCATTTAGCGATATAGCGCCACACTTGTCCTTTTTGTTCTGCTGTTTGCCTGCGCTGATTCCATTCCGCATCTAATTGTTCTAGCTGTTGAAAGAAATCCTCAACAGTTGCTGCAGCAAAACAAGACGCCGGAACTAAGGGTTCTGCTCGAATTTGTTCCCATTCAAGAGGATCTCCACATTCTCGAGCTAAAATAAGTAGTTTGCGTTTAGCATCTTGAAGATTGAGATCTTCTCGTGGATCAGGCTCTGTAAAGCCTTTTGCTTGTGCTTCACGCAAAGCTTGGCTAAAACTTTGCCCTTTGTCAAAAGCATTAAACAGATAACTCAGTGTACCGGATAAAATGGCTTCAATTTTTAAAATTTGATCTCCGCTATTCATTAAATGATGAAGTGTATGAATAATCGGAAGACCTGCTCCTACATGCGTTTCATAGATATATTCCACACCTTTACGCCGACTTAATTGCTTTAGTCTTTGGTAGTCGCTGTACTTTCCTGCATTGGCTTTTTTATTTGCTGTGACGATTGAAATATGAGCTTCTAATAAAGCAGCATACGCTTGAGCTGTTTCTTCACTGGCTGTGCAATCCACAAAGAGACTATGGGGAAAATTGAAAGTTTTGATGCGTTCCACATACGCAGACAAGTCCATTTTTTCGGACATCCCTTCTAAGCGATATTCCCACTCTGAAAGAGAAATGCCCTTTGCATCTAAAATCATTTTTTTGCTATTGGCGAGTCCCACGATTTTAATGGTGAGATGATGATCTTGTTGTAGAATAGTGATTTGCTGTTGAATTTGAGACAACAAAGTTTTGCCAATTAACCCAAGTCCTACGATAAACAAATGAAGAGTGTGATGATCGGGATAAAAAAATTCATTGTGAATGACATGTAGTGCTTTTTTTTCATCAGCACGGTTAATGACGATAGAAATATTATATTCAGATGAACCCTGTGCAATAGCCACAACATTAATGCTATGTTTTCCTAATGCACTAAACACTTTGCCGGCGATGCCTGGAGTGTGGCGCATTTGCTCACCCACAACTGCCAAAATAGACAAATTCTCTTCTACAATGACGGGATCAATTAATCCGGCTTGTCTTTCTAGGAAAAATTCTTTTTCTATGGCTTGCTGAGCTTGTCGAGCCTGTTGAGGGGCAATCGCGAAGCAAATCGAATGTTCAGAAGAGCCTTGTGAAATCAAAATGACGTTGATCGCTTGACGTGCAAGTGCATCAAATAGACGCATAGCTATGCCGCATACGCCCATCATGCCGCTGCCTTCTAAGCGGAGTAAAGCCACTTGATCGATAGATGAAATTCCGCAAATAGATGCCGCATGCTTTTGAGGTTCATACGAGATGAAAGTTCCTACTGCTTGTGGATGGAAGCTATTTTTAATGCGAATTGGAATCTGTTTACGCAATGCAGGTGCAATTGTCGGTGGATGAATGACTTTAGCGCCAAAATGCGACATTTCTAAAGCTTCTTGAAAAGTCATGTGAGGAATTAAATGCGCTTGAGGTACTTTACGTGGGTCAGCACTGAGCACACCGTCAACATCGGTCCAAATTTCAATTTCATGTGCATTTAAAGCAGCACCGAATAAAGCTGCGGTATAATCGGAGCCACCACGTCCCAAAGTAGAAGTTTCTTGTTGATCAGTAGAGCCAATAAATCCGGTCACAATGGGTAAAGCAAAATGATTGGCTACACGTTGATGAATGAGAGTATAAGTGAGAGCTTCTTGAATGTGCGCAGAGCCAAATTGTCGATCGGTTTTAATGACGTCGCGCGCATCTAGAAAGTAGGCACAAGGAATTAAAGGCTTCAAAGCTTCACTGATAATAAAAGCAGAGAGTCTTTCTCCAAAGCTAAGAATTAAATCTAAAGAACGGCTAGAAAGCTCTTTGATAAGTGAAACTCCCTGTAAAGCATCTTGTAGTTCCTGAAATAAGACTTGGAGCTGTGCTTGAATAGATGCAAGGCGGGCCATCGAAATCAAGCTTTCAGCCGCAGCTAAATGGCGTTGTTGAAGTTGTTGCCAAGCGGACGAATAGGATATATTTCCTTGAGCAGCTTGCTGGCTCATGCGCAAAAGTTCATCTGTGACACCAGTAAAAGCGGACACAACGACCACTAAATGGGGAGATTGAGCGAATTTTTCTTGAATAATCGCAAGAACGTTTTGAATACGTTCCGGAGAGCCGACTGAAGTGCCTCCAAATTTTAATACTTTCATTTTATTTTCCTCATTTAACATTTTATTTTTTCTCAACACAAAGCAGAACGCCATTTATCCGCCATAAGATCTATAGATCTGAGTGAGAAATTAAAAATGTAAAACGAGAAAGGGCGGATAAAAAGAATACTTAACGGTTGAATGCCGTGCAACCGCTAACTGACGTGGCTGTGCCCGTCGTCTGCGTAGACGTCAATGTCTGAGAAACAGAAATGAAATGACGTAAACAAGGTTGCATATAGTTAAGTATCCGCCCAAAAGGGGTAATTAATGATTTAATAATAATGATATCATCATTGAATATAAATAGCAAATAAAAACTTGCTAACTAGTACATGAAATTTTATGATGCCATTTTTTAATCTTTCACTTAGGAGGACATCATGATTGCAACTGCTGAAGAACAAGAGCTCATTGACCAATTACCGATTGGCTGTATAGTGGAACATTATAAAGGCAAGCGGATGCAAGTGTTAGCCATCGCACGCCATACGGAAGACCATACGTTGTATGTTGTTTATCAAAAATTGTATAATTGTGAACGTTTTGGAGATCGTGCCGTTGTTGTACGCCCCTTAAAGATGTTTTTAGAGACTGTTGTGGTCAATGGAGTAGAGCAACCTCGTTTTAGAGTCGTGGAAGAACTCGCCACAGTTTAAAAATTAATCGTATTTGGTAGACAACTGCATAGTTAAGTTAAAAAACGACAAACGACCCTAACGACAAA
>JASBUW010000069.1 GCA_030147755.1 Parachlamydiaceae bacterium | reverse complement strand
GCTTAAATATTACCGATTTTCCATCACCATTACCAATTTTGCAATCTAGCCTATTTAAGCTGCATTAGAAACAGGCCGAGACGGCCTGATTACCTTCTTTACCTCGACGAAAGGAGGGGATCTGAACGGTTACTGAGACGTCTTTAATGAAAGCGAAGGAGGCCTTCGCACTCCAAACGCTTCGCGTATTATAAAAAAATCACTTTAAAGATTTCATCGAACAACAGGCTATATAGACAGACAATTACACAGCACCATCGACTTGCGAGGACTGATCTTCCTGGGATTGTGCTGGCTTACGTGGGTTAGGGTTATCCCTTGGAAGTTGAAATTTAATTCCTCCTTGCTGCTGTAAATGTGCAATGCGATTGCCAATGTTTGAATTTGCGCGTGAATTAACACTTGGAGCAGGTGATGCTGTTGTTTTTTCGACAGGCTTTTCTAGTGGGGCCGTAGGTTCTAAGATAGTCATCTTTTTTACATTGTCTCGCAGTGCAGTAGTTGGGGGTCTACGATTAGCTTGACGACCTGCTCGATTTCTCATCATTTTATTATCTACACGTTCTACTTTTTGATCACTAAGAGCCTCAAATACAGAGGGTGCTTGCTGTGGTATTTCTGTTGCTACTTCTGCTGGTTGTGTCACAACTGGTGTTACTACTGGTTCTGCAGAAAGGGCTTTCTGTGTTACGTCTATTGATTGCTCTTCCTTTTCTACTTTCTCTCCTTTTTCTATAACAAGGTCAGGAATAGAGCCGAGACTTGGGAAAAAAGGATTGATGGGTTGAGAAGTTTGGTGATTTTTAATAATTCCCAGGATGATCAATGAAATTCCTAAGATAATTCCCCCCGCAGTCGCAAGAGTAGCTTTGATATCAATGCTTGTTACCCAACTAAAGACACGGCTACTGATGCTTTTATTCTCTGTTGGTACATGATCGGTAGAATCTGATAAATTGGAAATCTTATCATGATAAGTTTTTTGCTGCTCTTGTTGTTGAACTTGTTGCTGAGGTTGTTGATTCCACTGAATAGAATCTTGAGATAAGTTTAATTTAGTAGAACTATTCATTTTGTCACCTGTTAATTATTTAAAAAATTAATTAATAAAACTAATTATTGCATAAATATATTAACAAATTATTAATCAAATTTAAAGTTTTTTGTTTTTTTTATACACAGACGCTTATACCAGCATTTAATGGACCTGATAGACTTAATGGACTTAATAGACCTGATGGACAAGATAATTTAGCCCGATTCAGTAATCAACTGTGAGTCATGTCTGATATATGATGCACTTTATGTCCATCAGGTCTATTAGGACTATCAGGTCCATTAAATGCTGGTATAAGCGCCAGTCATGTGTTAACATATTATATGGGAAGACAAGTCATCGCTGCCTTTGCATAAAAGGGAGAGGAAAGTCTGGACTTCACAGGAGAGGATACCAGTGAAAGACTGGGGGCCGTAAGGCTACGGAAAGTATAACAGAAAATACTCCGCTGCTTGGCTTTGTCAAGCAGACAGGGTGAAATGCCGGCTTAAGGAGCATGGCCTGATTTGAGGAAACTCAAACAGTGATAAACCCTATCCGAAGCAAGCCCGAAGTTGAGCGATCCTGTTCTCCGCAGGGCTCAAGAAGTGGCGCTTGAGGATATTGGTGACAATATCCCTAGACGAATGATGACGCGGCTAATGATCTTAGCTGACAGAATCCGGCTTACCGTCTTCCCAATTTTTAGCTTAAATCTTGTCGATTAATGCTTTCTAAAAATTCACGGCGTAAAATTTCTTTTGTTCCAAAATCACCCCGCAAAACGTTTGTAATCGTGTGATTGTGCTCATCTTGAATTCCTCTAGCCATGACGCAATAGTGACGTGCATTGATAGAGACTGCAACATTTTCTGTATCGAGCAAAAGGGCTAAACTATCGGCAATTTGAGCTGTTAAGCGTTCTTGAATCTGAGGACGCTGGGCGAAAAAGCGCACGATACGATGAATTTTTGAAAGACCAATGACGCGTTTATCGGGGATGTAGGCAATATAGGCAAAACCAACCATAGGGACAAAATGATGTTCGCAAAAGCTGGTAAATCCCACTTTTAAGAAGACTATATTCCCTTTGCTTTCCTGCTGAAAATCTTCCTGAAAAAAGCTGATAGTCGGAAAATTAGCTTCATCCAAACCAGAAAATATTTCTTTGACATACATCTTGGCAATGCGATAGGGCGTATCTTTTAAAGACTGATTCGATATATCAAGTCCTAAAACTTCCATAATGCCTTGGAAGTGCTCCGCGATGCGTATCATTTTTTCTTCTTCTGATAAAGCATAGCGGTCTTTTATCAAAGGAGAAGGAAAATTAGTCACTGCGGGAGAAACAGGAGGTTTATATTCATCATCGGGGGGGGATTGAGGTATTTTTGACATGGGATTCCTTTAAATATTTAACTGTTTTTGTCTATTAATTTCTCCAGCCACAAGGGCAAGGGCATTCGCTACATTTAAAGAATTCTTATGCCCGCGTAAAGGAATTTCTACAAGATAATCTGCAAGGGCAAGAGATTCTTGTGAGCAACCATACTCTTCATTTCCCACAACAAGCGTGAAAGAAGGGGGAAAAATAAAAGAGTAAAGAGGCAAAGCATCCGGACTGGTTTCTAACAGAATAATAGGACGCGGTAAAGAATGTAAAGGAATTCCTTGATGGCAGCTGATCCATTGCTGAGCTCCCATGGCTGTATCTTGTACTTGTTTATGAGTTACAAAAGGCGTTTGAGGGGAAAAATAAAGACTGCCTAAGGAAAAAGCTTCTACTGTGCGTACAATACTGCCTACATTATGTGCAGAGCGAATATGATCTAAATAAATCGCAATTGGCCAAGGAGCTTCTCCTTTTACACGATCTCCTTGTCGTATGGCAGGGAGAAAATGATGCTCTTTCTTGGAGATTTGAGCCTGTTGTAAATGGTAATGATATTGATCAGCAAGGATTTGAGGATTAACGGTCACAGGAATAGTATCATTCATCCATTGTAAAAGCTCTCGATATATTTCCCATTCAATCGCCCAGGTTTGTTGAGCAATCAGTTTATTATAAATGACAGACAGCAACTCGGCGCATTTTTGATGCTGCCTTTTGATGGGTAAGAGTTGGAATTTTCGCTTTGTAAAACGCGTCATATCCTTGAGACATTAAGAAGAAGCTTTCTTATGTGCTAAATATTCTTCTAGATTGCCTTCAAAGAAATGAATGCCATCGGCTTCAAATGCAATGATTTTGGTTGCAACTGTCGCAATTAAATCGCGGTCATGGCTAGCTACTACAACGGTCCCTTTGTATTCATTTAGTCCCCAACCTAAAGCAGAAACAGCTTCGAGATCTAAGTGATTATTCGGTTCATCCAAAATCAATAAATTATGTTCGGATAACAGCATACCCGCTAAAATTAAACGCGCTGTTTCTCCTCCTGATAATGTCGCCACTGGTTTGAAGGCATCATCGCCGCCAAACAGCATTTTCCCCATGACACTACGAATATCTTGGTCATAAATGCCAGGACGTCGTTCTTTAAGCCAATCAAAAGCGGTTTTTGTTCCTTTCTTTTCCACAATTTCACCATGATTTTGCGGAAAGTAGCTAATTAACACTTGATGACCTAGTTCCACTTTACCTTGATCGGGAGCCAGCACCTGTGCCAACATTTTGAGAAGCGTGGTTTTACCCCGTCCATTATTTCCAATCACGCCCACTTTATCGTCGCGTGTCAGTTCCATTGAAAAAGACTTGATCACTTCTAAATCTTCATAGCCTTTGGAAATATCATCCACTTTAAGCAGAATTTTACCCGGAGCTTTTTCACTAGGAATAAAACGAATATAAGGACGTTGAATATTCGATTGCTTAAGATCTTGCGGTTGGAGGCGATCGATTTCACGCAAACGTGACTGCACTTGGCTAGCGCGTGTTCCGGCACCAAAACGAGAAACAAATTCTCTTAATTGAGCAATCTTTTTTTCTTTAGATTTAGCATCTAATTCAGCACGTTGACGCACCGATGTTTTGGCAAACACCATCTCATCATAATTGCCTGGATAAATAATAATTGTTTCATAATCAATATCGGCAATATGAGTCGTAATCGAATTGAGGAAATGGCGGTCATGGCTGATGACAATTAAAGTGCCTTTATAATTATGCAAGAACGTTTCCAGCCATCCAATTGATTCCAAGTCAAGGTGGTTAGTGGGCTCGTCGAGTAATAGCGCTTGCGGCTCGCCAAATAGAGCTTGGCAAAGCAGAACACGGAATTGGATATCGGTCGGAACTTCATGCATTTTTTGTTCAAAATATTCATGCGGGATGCCCATTCCAGCAAGCAATACCTCGGCATTCGCATCGGCAGAGTAGCCGTCTTCTTCTGCGATAATGCCTTCTAGCTCACCTAAGCGCATGCCCACATCATCTGACATTTCCACTTCATATAAGTTATCACGTTCTTTAAGCGCATCCCATAGGCGATGGTTACCCATGATGACAACATCCAGCACGCGCTCATCGCGATAAGCTTCAATATTTTGACGCAAAATGCCCACGCGGTCAGGTAAAGTGATCGTGCCTGCCGTTGGCTCTTCAAAGCCCATGATAATTTTGAGGAGTGTCGTTTTGCCTGCTCCATTGGGACCCGTTAAGCCATAACGGTTGCCTGCGTTAAAGGTAATGGTCACATCATCAAAAAGGATGCGACTGCCAAAGCTTTTTGAAATTTTAGAAAGTGTAATCATAGATGAATGTTAAGTGAAAATTAGAGTAATGAAGATAAGATAGCAAAATGAAGGATCAGATACAAGTGTTTATCTATAAAGACGGCAAGATAGAGAGGATAAATCGTTAAAAAATTGATAATAATGATTGACTTGCTACTTTTTTTTTCTTAAATAGGAGGATTAATTTATTCACTGCAGATTAAGATGACTATGAGATTGCCTCCATACTTAACATTCATTTTCTGCCTTTTCATCGCTTGTTATTGCTGTGTTAGTTGCGAAAAGAAAAAAGCAGGAGCTCCAACCGTTTATCCTACTTTAGTTGAAGTGCAAAAAATAGAGCGCAAAACCATCCCTGCCACTTTTGAATTCGTTGGAGTGATCCAAAGCTCGCATGAAGTCGAAATCCGTGCCCGTGTCACCGGTTATTTAGAAGAAATTGCTTATCGTGAAGGTTCTTTTGTGAAGAAAGGGGACCTTTTATTTCAGATCGATCCGCGTCCTTTTCAAGCAGAATTAGCCAAAGCAAGAGCCAAAGTGGCTCAGCAACAAGCTGTCTTATGGCAAACACAACGCGCGGTTAAACGCTTTCAACCTCTTTATGAACAAAAAGCGGCTAGCCAACGCGATTTAGATAACGCGATTGCCAATGAGCTATCTGCAGAAGCTGAGCTATTGGCTGCCGAAGCACAGGTGGCAGATGCCGAACTGAACTTAAGTTATACCACGATTCGTTCTCCTGTTTCAGGCTTGGCTGCTCAAGCGAAATACCGTGTGGGCTCATTAATTTCTCCTTCACAAGATCAAATGACCAATATTTCAGTGATTGATCCCATTTGGGTGGTTTTCAGCGTCTCTGAGCAGGATATTTTGAAGAGCCAACAAGAGAGAAAGCAAGGTAAACTTGTTTTTCCTGCTGATGAGGATTTTGAAATAGAACTCGTGTTAGCTGATCAAAGTGTGTATCCTGAAAAAGGGCACGTCAATTTTACAGCTCCTAGCTATAGTCAACAAACAGGAACAATGCTCATTCGTGCGATTCTTCCTAATCGCGAAAATATTTTGCGTCCAGGCCAATTTGTACGCGTGAGAGTATTTGGAGCAACACGTCCTGATGCAATTGTAGTGCCTCAACGTGCCATTGTACAAAGTAAAAATGGTAATTTTGTTTTTGTGGTTGGCAAAGACAATAAAGCAGAAGTGCGACATGTCGATTTGGGTCCTTGGGATCAACAAAACTGGGTCATATTTGGCGGACTGCAGCCGGGAGATGAGGTCATCATTGATGGCGTGAACAAATTATTGCCCGGGGCTCCTGTGATTGTTAAACCGGCAGCAGCTGCCGCTGCTACTGCTGCTAAACCTTCTATCACACACAGTGATGCGCCTCCTGCAGCTTCAGCAGCTGATGCGAAGTCATCTGCTTCAACACATGACACGCCATCATCCGCTTCCACAACAGATGCTAAACCTTCGATGCCCGCAAGCCATTCTGAAGCACCGGCTGCTACACATCATGAAGAGACACCGGCTTCAACAAGTGAGAAAACAGGATCATGATCTCAAGTTTCTTCATTGATCGCCCGATTTTCGCTTGTGTTTTGTCGATTATTATTACTTTAGCCGGTCTTTTTGCTTTGAAAGCCTTGCCTATTGAACAGTATCCCAATATCACGCCTCCGCAAATTCAAGTGTCAGCGACTTATTCAGGGGCTGATGCGCAAACAGTCGCGGGAAGTGTGGCTGCTCCATTAGAACAGCAGATTAATGGGGTGGATCACATGATTTACATGTATTCGCAGAACTCTTCCACCGGCGATATGATTTTGAGCATTTTTTTTGATATTGGAACGAATATTGATATGGCGCAAGTGAATGTGCAAAACCGTATCAGTATGGCAATGCCTCAATTGCCTCCGCAGGTGCTTTATCAAGGGATTATGCTTAAAAAGCAAACGCCTAATATTCTGCTTTTGGTTGCTATAGAGTCTCCAGATGCGCGTTATGACAACGTGTTTATTAGCAACTACACGCAAATCAACGTTGTGAATGAAATGCTGCGTCTTCCAGGTGTGAGTAATGCGGTGATTATTAATTCGCGTAATTATGCGATGCGTGTTTGGTTGCGACCCGATCGCATGGCGCAGCTAAAATTAACAGCAGATGACGTTGTTAAAGCGATTCAAGAGCAAAATCAAGACTTTACAGCAGGTATGTTGGGGATGCCGCCCATGACAACACCTGTTCCTTTGACGATTCCCATGACAGGTTTAGGACGATTGAATGATCCAAAGGAATATGAAAATATGATCCTACGCGCTAATGAAGATGGATCTGTTATTCAAATTAAAGACGTGGGCTATGTAGAGTTAGGCGCTCAAACTTATGAAGTAGATGGCCGGTTAGATGGTCGACAAGCCTTAATGATCGCTGTTTATCAGGAATTTGGATTTAATGCGCTAGATGTGGCTCAAGAAGTGAAAAAACTCATGGAAAGAGTATCCAAAAATTTTCCTTCTGGAATTGTTTATTCTATTCCTTATGACACGACAGACTTTATCAAACAATCAATTACAGAAGTCGTTAAAACCATTTTTGAAGCAGCTGTCTTAGTTTCTTTAGTCGTGTTACTCTTCTTGCAAAATTGGCGAGCGACTCTTGTCCCTGTTATCGCCATGATTGTGTCAATTATTGGAACATTTGCCGGGATGTATGCATTAGGTTTTTCTCTTAATACTTTAACACTTTTTGGACTCGTCCTTGCGATTGGAATTGTCGTGGATGATGCGATTGTGGTGATTGAAAATGTGGAGCGGAATATTCGAGAATTGAAGATGAAACCTCGAGAGGCAGCTCATCAAGCTATGAAAGAAGTGTCGGGTCCGGTCGTGGCCATTGTATTTGTCTTGTGCGCAGTGTTTATTCCCGTAGCCTTTTTAGGGGGAATTGCAGGACAATTGTATAAACAATTTGCGATTACCATTTCTGTATCTGTCGTCATTTCAGGATTTGTAGCTTTGACGTTAAGTCCGGCTTTGGCCGCTCTTTTGCTAAAACCGCATGTGTCTTCCTCTCGATTTGCTAACGCATTTAACCGTGGTTTCGATTATTTCACGCGGGGATATACTAGAGGCGCACAATGGATTTTATCGCATGCATGGTTTGGGTTATTAATTTTTGCTCTCACTTTGGGGGTATTAATTACACTTGCCAAGACTATTCCTACTAGCTTTGTTCCGGAGGAGGATCAAGGCTATCTCATTGCCTTGACCATGATGCCGGATGCGTCGAGTTTGGATCGTACATCAGCTGTTGATCAGGAATTAACACAAATTGCTTTAGCAGAAGCGGGCGTTGAGCATGTGGTTTCTTTAACGGGTTTTAGTTTATTAGAAAGTTTAAACCGTATTCAAATCGGAACTAATTTTATTACCTTAAAAGATTGGAGTTTGCGTGACAAACCCTCTCTGCAAGCGAGTGCAATTGCGAATGAGCTGAATAAGAAATATTTTATGATTCCTCAGGGGCTCATTTATGTTTTTAATCCTCCTGCGATTCAAGGATTAGGTACAGTGGGAGGATTTGAATTTTGGATCGAAAGTCGTGGGGATGCGACTTTCCAAACATTAGAAGGTGTGACGAATGATTTGATTGCCAAAGCGAGCAAAAGACCGGAATTACAAGGGTTATCAACATCTATCCAAGCTGATAACTTACAACTCTTTATTGACCTCGATCGTTATAAAACGAAATCTTTAGATGTCTCGATTGGCAGTGTGTTAAGTACCCTTCAAATTTTCTTTGGTTCGCTTTACGTCAATCTCTTTAATAAATTTGGACAAGTGTATCAAGTGACGGTCCAATCTGATCCTGATTATCGTGCGGATGTTAACAATTTAGGCGATATGTACATCCGCTCTGAAAAAGGCAAAATGGTTCCGCTCAGGGCCTTAGTCGAGACGCACTATGCAAAAGGGCCCAACTTGGTGAGCCGTTTCAATAGCTATATTGCGTCAAAAATTATTGGTGCTGCCGCTCCCGGTTATAGCTCTGGAGAAGCCATGCAAGCCATGGAAGAGGTTGCTAAAGAGGTTTTACCAGAAGATATGAGCTTTGCATGGAGTGGTCAAGCTTATCAAGAGAAAGCGATGGGTGGAACTTCCTTTGGCATTCTTCTGATTGGTGTGTTAATGGTGTTTCTCATTTTATCCGCACTTTATGAACGCTGGTCTCTTCCATTTGCCGTCATTCTGGCGGTGCCTTTCGGGTTAATGGGAGCCTTTGTTGCGATTTGGTTGAGAGGCACTTCCAATGATGTTTATTTTGATATTGGACTTGTGACATTGATTGCACTAGCAGCTAAAAATGCCATATTGATTGTCGAATTTGCCATTTTGAAAAGAGAAGAAGGACTATCTGTTGCAGAAGCTGCCATTCAAGCGGCTAAACTGCGTTTTCGTGCCATTTTGATGACTTCTTTAACGTTTATCTTGGGTGTCGTTCCTTTAGTTATTAGTAAAGGAGCGGGAGCTGCCAGTCGTCATTCAGTAGGTACAGGTGTGTTCGGCGGCATGATTGCAGCGACATTCTTAGCGGTATTCTTGGTCCCGCTTTTCTATAAATTGATTGATCAAGTTGTAGAGAAACGAGAGAAAAATAAACATTCTCATCCTGATTCTGATGTGAAAAAGACAGAAGGTGAACATGCACCCACTCAAACCGGCTAGTTCACGTCTGTTATTGAGACGAGGTCTGCAAATAGGCTGTATTCTTTGCTTGTTACTGACTATCCATTCCTGTGTATTGTATCGCCCCTATAAACGACCTTGCGTTGAAATGGCGGAAGAATGGCGTGTAGAAAGCGATGATGCCTCAACGATTGCCAATGTGCGTTGGTGGAAGCAATTTGAAGATCCTGTTTTAGATGCACTCATTGAAGAAGCATTAGAAAGTAATAATGACATATTTATAGCGACGGCCCGCATTGCAGAAGCGCGCGCTTATTTAGGAATTGTTAGCTCACAACTTTTCCCGCAAGTGGCAGCAGATGCTCTGTTTTCGCGGCAACGCACTTCGCAAAATTTACCTGGCGAAGCCCCTACTTCGACTTCATCATCAGCAGGTGGGGGCGGGGGCCTTCTACCTGATTTTGATCTTTTTCCTCCATTAAGCAATAATTATCAGGTTTTTCTTAATGCTGCGTATCAATTGGATCTTTTTGGAAGATTACAAAGTGCGACAGATGCAGCGGCAGCTGATTTGTTAGGTCAAGTACAGGCGCGTCGCACAGTTATTTTGACGGTGGTTTCTGCGGTTGCTAATGCTTATATTCAATTGCGACAATATGACCAGCAACTCAGAGTATCTAGACAAACATTAGCGTCGCGACAAGAATCTTATTTTTTAGCTAAATTGCGTTTTGAAGAAGGGTTGACATCTGAACTGGAAGTCAAGCAGGCCGCTTCTGAAGTAGATGAAGCAGTTTTACAAGTGATTCAGTTTGAAACACGTATTCCACAACAAGAAAACTTGATTAGTATTTTGGTTGGACACCCTCCAGCAGCTATTGAACGTGGATTAGCAGTGGATCAATGGCAATTACCACCTGAAATTCCCACGGGATTGCCTGCTGATTTATTAGACCAACGTCCCGACATTTTAGCAGTCGAACAAGAAATTGTCGCAGCCAATGCGCGCATTGGCGAGGCACGTGCGCTTTATTTTCCAGATATTACGTTGACAGGTTATTTTGGCTATCAAAGCGATGAATTACATAATTTATTTACGAATCCTTCGCGTGCCTGGCAATGGGCGGCCAATCTCTTACAGCCCATTTTCACAGGCGGACGCATCTCAAGCACCGTTGATTTGACAAAAGCGTTAAAACGAGAAGCTTATTACCATTATCAACAAACCATTTTGACTGCCTTGCGTGAAGTTAATGATGCCTTGATTGGACATCAAAATGCCAAAAGAGCATTATCAGCGCAGTATCAGCGCGTGCATGATTTGCACGACTATTTACATCTTGCACGTTTGCAATACGATAATGGATTAGTTGACTACCTGAATGTATTAGATGCGGAACGCAAATTATTTGAGGCACAGCTCGATTTAGCACAATCACAAGCATTGGTCTTTTTGACACTCGTCGACCTCTATAAAGCATTGGGAGGGGGCTGGGTTGTGGATGCGGAAAATCTCATGAAAGAAGAACAGTGTGCTTGTTCTTCATGAGCTTGGAATTATGCAACATAGAAATGAATAAATGAATGATTTAAACATAGAACCGTCAAACCCTTTATCTATTACGGATGTATGTTGGTCTATATGCGGTCAATGTGATACTTTGCCACAATTGTTTGCTTTAAGAGCAACGGCACACTATTATCAAGCATGTGTGGATAGGTTTTTTAGAATTTTTGCTTTTGCAACAACTCCAGAATCTGATAAGCGTTGCATGCCGATTGCGCCACTTAAAGCTTACGCTTTTACTAAGTGGATAGAAGCCTCTGAGCGAAGCGCATTTGCAAGATTGCAAAGTGCTTATGATTTAGCCGGTCGCATTCAACGAATTGAGCTTCCCTTTAACGCAAGTGTGAAAGAAAAATCTAGCTTAACTCTTTTACAGCAACAAGCTTTAGCATTCAGAAATGGGATTAATGTTGATTTAGCTATTCAGACTTTTCAGAAAGCCATACAAGACCTTGAAGCCTCATTTATAGCAGACAAAGAGCCCCGTCTCTTAAATTATGTGAATTATCATTATTATCGCTATTGTGTGCAGGTTTATGATGCTACACCTCGTCAAGAAAGAGCTTTGCTTTTACAAAGATTGCTAGAGTTGCAAACGCGCAACTTATTTTTCCGAATTGAAGCGATACAAGATGCTAAAGGTCAGTCCTGCTACAAAGTGAGTTTAGAAGAAAGAGAGGGATTGACGATGATTTTAGCTTCAGTTAATACGTCAATTGCTATGCGAATACCTATAAACTCTGTTAATCAGGAGTGTGTTTATCAACCTCACTATTGTCTTCAAAAATCCCAACCTCACCATTCTTTATTAACAAATTGTATGCAAGGAGGGGTGCTTGATAGTCGAAATTTTTTAAATGAATTAGCTTATTTTCGTCTTTCTATCCATGAATTGGATAGGCATAGGGCATTTTCTCGTCTTAGTCATGCGATTTTGAATAATACGAAATTTTTAATGCAATTTTTAAATTTATCTCGCGAAGATTTTGAAGAGTTTCTCACTATCTATAATAGTTATTTGTTGGAATTATTTAGTCTATGGGGTTTGTTTAAAAATAATCTAGGTGAACTTCACAATGTTCCAGCTTTGTTAGCAACTGATCCTAATCGTCCTTCAAATAATATTTTCATAACAAGTATCATTAATAAAATTATTGATTGTGATCCTTTAAAGGCCTTATCTGAAGGGTTAAAATATGATACGCGCGAACACGCAACAGCTTTAATTATTTATTTCTTTAAAGTTCTTGATCAAGAAGATTCTCGCGTAATTTTCACAAAACTTTTTGATGTAAATAATAGTAGCATGAGAAGAAAAGATTTGATGCTTGAACGTTTATTTATTTTAAGACAATTTCTTCAAATAGCAAAAGATCGCTTGCTTAAAGCAGATGTAGAGGCTATTTTGGAAAAAAAGAATTTTGCAAATGAGACGATTATTAGTCTTCTCCTAAAAAATAATCATCGAGATGCTTTTGAAATCATCAGCTTGCTACTCAGTTATTGTAACTCAGATTCTATTCTAGTAAAAAATTCGTTAGCTGCGATGACTGATACGCAGCGAAAAGCTATTCAAAAGCAAATCGCTTTACAAAAACAAATAAATTTCTGCCTCTTATCCTAAATTTAACTCAGCGGAATCTAGTAAAAAAATAGGCGATTCCGCTGGGTTAAAATTAAATTTTACAAATTTTTTGTAAATCGATTTTTACCATAATAGCCTCATAATCTTTGTAAATATATTTCCAGAAAAAACATTATAAGATATAATTTAACTCAGCGGAATCTACTTTAAAAACAGGTGATTCCGCTGGATATAACACAACTTTTCATAAAATATAGGGCTATATGTATTCTCACACTATTGTGGGTCGTGAAAATGAAAAAGATATATTGCATGATGTTTTTGAAAGGCTTGGTGCGGATTTTTTAGCCATATATGGGCGAAGAAGAGTAGGAAAAACGTATTTAGTTAGAAATATTTTTAATAAACTGCCTTGTGTATATTTTGAGACAACGGGATTAAAAGATGGAACCTTAAAAGAGCAACTTGAAATATTGAAATCAAATATTGAAAAAGCATTTAATTTAAAAATAAAAAACACACCTAAAACATGGTTTGAAGGGTTAAATTTATTAACTGAATGTATTGAATTTCAGTCAAAGGATAGAAAAATAGTCCTTTTTTTTGATGAATTACCTTGGATTGCTACTCCTAGATCGCGATTTATTCAAGCATTAGATCATTTTTGGAATACACGATGGTCTACATTACCTAACCTCAAACTAATAGTATGTGGGTCTGCAGCTTCATGGATGCTTGAAAATCTCATTCGGGCAAAAGGGGGATTACATAACCGTTTGACGGGAGTTATTCCATTAAAACCATTTACTCTATATGAGACAGAGCAATATCTGCACTATCGTGGAGCTCGATTTAATCATCGCCAAATTTTGGAAATATATATGGCAATGGGAGGAATTCCACATTACTTAAATGGTATTGAGAAAGGGCTTTCACCAGCACAGAACATTAATAAAATCTGCTTTAACAGAAATGGCTTACTATTTAATGAATTTTCTTACTTATTTGAATCTCTTTTTAATGATTCTTCGACTCATATTGAATTAATACGCATCATTGCGGATGCTAGATATGGAATTGATAAAGAAGAACTTTTAGCAAAAGCAAAGCTATCTTCGTCAGGAGGAACTTTTAAATTAAGATTAAATGAATTAGAAGAAGCAGGTTTTATCACAAGTTTTATTCCTTATATGAATAAAAAGAAAGGCGTTTTTTATAGAGTCATTGATGAATATACTCTTTTTTATTTACGTTGGATCGAACCTCTAATTTCAAAATTAAAATTGACTTTACAACACACCAATTACTGGGAAAGTAGAATGCAAAGTCAAGAATGGAAAATATGGTCGGGATATGCGTTTGAAGCCATTTGTTTAAAACATATAGAACAAATAAAAGAAGCTTTGGGCATTCGTTCAATTGTGAGTGAAATAGGTAGCTGGCGTTATGTCCCTCGCAATAAAACAGAGAAAGGAGCTCAAATCGATTTAATGATTGATAGAGCAGATGGTATTATCAATTTATGTGAAATTAAGTATTGCAATGGACTATATACGCTATCGAAAGCAGTTGCTGAAAACATTGAATCAAAAAAGCAAATTTTCCAGAGTCATTTACACGTTGATAAGTCTATTCTTGTCACAATGATCACACCGGTGGGATTGAAATACAATGAATATACATCGAGCCTAGTACATAGCGATGTCATACTTGAGGATTTATTTAGAAAAGAACATTCTCAAAGAAGACGTATTTACTAATTAATCAGGCACTGTTTTATTGTAATGGTCCATTTTTCTACATATTTGTAGCATTTCAGGGTCTCTTTTTCTACAATTTCGTATAAATTTAGATCCAACATCTGTAGTAACTACTTAGCCAGTTAAAATTTAATAAGTTCGGTGAATACGCGAAGCGTTTGGAGTGCGAAAGTCCACTTTCGCTTTTTAGGAATGGACCGGAAAAGTCGCTCCATATGAAAGCGAAAGAGGACTTTCGCACTCCAAACGCTTCGCGTATTACCCACCTTTTGAGCTCTAAAGAGGCTGATGATCCTGCGAATTTCTCAATACTGAGTATGAAATTTATTGAATTCACGTTTTATTAATTTTCAAATCAAATTATGAATAACTGAGTAGTTATTAATTGTGTTATTATTAATGCTGTATTTATTTTATATTTATTTATATTTAATAATGAATTGTTATGATTTTGCATATATTTTAATAAACAAAGGAGAGATATTATGCCGGATTCTTTTTCGGGTGTTGCTACACTTATGGTAATGGGTTTTTATGCGGTTCAAGGAGTGGGGGCTGTTGGTATTATGACAGAAGCACTCAATGATAATCCTGAATCGACTGCAACCAAAAAAGCGATTGATGTTATAGCTAGAACTGGGCAAGCTGCAGCAGCAGCTATATCGGGGATGTTAATGGTAGGTCCTTTCTTCATGCCACTACCTGCTCTTGTAGGTATATCAGCCTTCTTGTTACTGACTCCAACTGTGACGGCAGTTATTAATCACAATCGTGGTACACCAATCAAAGCTTTAGTGATTGTAGATCGTACGGCTGATGTGATTGTCAAAATTATTAATGTTGCAGCTATATTCTTGGGTGGTGGTTTGATATATGATGTTCCTACAAAATACGCGCCTATAGCCTTGGCAGCCTTATCGACGCTAAGTACTATGAATATGTATAATTTATATAAGAAATATTTAAAATAAGGCGAATTTGAAGGGCCCATAGCGAAAGCTATGGGCTTATGCTTGACGTCTTTTCATTTTTTGAATTTCCATGCACAGTTACTATCTTGAGTAAAACCTTTAGCTTTTAATTTGTCGATCACGTTTAGGCAGATAGAAGCATCTGCGGGAAGCTCAAATTCTTGGCAATTGTCATCCACAATGTTTATCAATTCCAAAAGCAAATCTTTTGAGATTTTATTGGATGCATGTACATCTTCCGGAAATTTAGGTTTTAGATCATCTTTGAAAAATTGCATTCTGCCTTCGGCAGTATTTGGATATAGATTATTTTGCACGTTTTTTGAAAAAACGCCTTTATATGTATCTAAAAGCTGTTTCCTTTTTTGATTAGCAGGCTCATAATCAGGTTGATCGATCCATAAAAGCCAATGTTCATTTTTGAGATGAAAATAGGTAAAACTACTATATATATCGCCTTTTGGATCATTCTTTAAAAGATCATCCATCATTTTTTCAGCTTGTGGGCCTATCCACAAAGAGTTTGCTTGTCCCGGTACTTTGTTTCTTGGTAAAACATCTTCTAAAAAGCTACTATACTGAGTGTAACTTAATTGAAAAAGATTGATTAAACTTATTTTTTTACAGACATGTGCAATGCGTTTAAAAGGCTCTAGATCATCGTTTTTTATACAACGTTCTAGAATTTTGTCAGTTAAACGCGTTGCCATTAAATCATGGTTAATATAATCAGCTAAACGCGTTTTTCCGAGCCAATCAAAAAATTTAATAAAGACTTTAAAGGCTACATAACCTGTGATCAGTAAAACAGGAAATGTTAACATACGATGTATCCACTGCCTTGTAGCAAATGCAGCTGCAAAAGGCGTTGCAATGGCTGTTAAGCCAGTCAGCAGGCTCGTGGCAAAGAATGTGATCATGGCAGCTTTAGGTTTTCATGTATTCTTGATGTTGTCAAAATATAATGCCTGCGTCACTAAATCTTGCATTGGGACAGCTTGTAAACCATTTTGAATATTCACTTAATTTTCTCCGTTTTTATGTATTAATCAGGCAAAGCTTCGTAGAAGGGCCCAGGAATGAAGTCATCACTTTGCCTTTGCGCATGGTCTTTAGGAAATTCCATTTCATCATAAAGGCTTTCTAATTCTTCTTCTGATAGAGAGCGCCCTCTTTTAAACTCATGCTGATAAAGCAAGGGCGTTTTGATAGAATGCATTTCATGGAAATGTCCTTGTTGATCTTTGGTTAAGATAAACCATTTCGTTTGAGTCAGATGTCCTAAATGGTCTCCTACAGTTTCTTGCATTTTTTCTTCAATCTTTTGAAATTTTTGGTAAATTAAAGCAGCCGGAATAGAATTTTGATTGGGACTTTTTATAATAAATTCTTTTTTTATCGTTTCATGTTCAAAATCTAAATAAATAAAACATCTTATCTCAAGTAAATTAAAACCTACTCCAAAAGCAGCGGAATTGATTTCACTGACAAGTCTGCGCATGCGATCCGTGTGGCCTATCACACTAGTGGCATGAGGGGTATAGTGAAGAATTTTTTCATGACCATTTCGGATTTCTTTCCACGTATTAAAAGTGGATTTGCGATAATCCAAAAATAAAAAAGGAATACCAGCGAGAATAATGCCTAAAGCCGCTTTGGCAACTAAATAAATCACCTGCATGAAATACCAAAGGATCTCTGTATGGGGTTCGTAGGATTTTCCTACTCTGACATATTCTTTTCCGTCATGCATACATGAGAGTTGCTTAGCCGGTGCGTAGCTCTTCGTGGCTGTAGACTGATATTCAAATTTTATTTTCATGGACTTTACCTTTAAGAAGCAGGTAATACAGCGCCTTTATAATGATTTTCGATAAATTCTCGTACTTTATCACTTCTCAATGCCTTTTTAAGAGCTTGTAAATCTTCACGTTGGCTGTCTCCTTGAAAAACAACAACATAATTCACAAAGCGTGATTGCGCATCTTCAATCGCCAAAGCATCTTTTTGCGGAGATAAACCGGCTTGCAGAGCAAAATTGGTATTAATTGCGGCTGCATCTACATCTTTTAAAGTGCGTGCTAAAAGAGGCGAATCTATTTCAATAAATTTTAATTTCCGTGGATTCTGGAGAATATCCAATACGCTTGCTGTTGCATCCTTCTTTTTGAGGGTAATCAATCCTTCCTTCTCAAGAAGGGCGAGGGCACGTGCTTCATTGGAAGGATCGCTAGGAATCGCAATAGTGGCACCCGTTCTAAAGTCTCCTAAGGAATCGTAGCGCAGTGAATAAATTCCCATGGGTTCAATATGAACAGGGGCAAGAGGCTCTAAAGTATATCCAAAGTCTTTCTCTTGCTCGTGAAGAAAGGGAAGGTGTTGAAAGTAATTGGCATCGACTTCTCTATCATTCAAGGCGCGATTAGGGATATTAAAGTCATCGACGACAATGATCTCTAAATCAATATTTTCATCCTTTAGCATAGGCTTCACTTGCTCTAAAATTTCAGCATGAGGAATCGCTGTCGCGATGACTTTAAGAGTAGACTTGCCGTGTTTGGCGTGTTCTGCGCATCCCGTTAATAAAAAAAGTAAGCTACATAATAATAAAGAAAATGCTTTCATGATGTGAATCCTTTTCCTCGTTTAGTTTGAATATATTTTGCACTTGCATGACCAATTACTTGAATAGTTTGAACTAAAACAATTAAGAGTACAACAGTTACCACCATCAAAGGGATATTGAAGCGTTGATAACCGTATTGAATCGCCACTTTACCTAATCCTCCCCCTCCAATTGTACCGGCCATTGCGCTATATCCAATTAAATTGATGACCGTTAGAGTAACAGCAAGAATTAAAGAGGGTAAAGCTTCAGGGAGTAAAACTTTGGTGATCACTTGCCAAGGAGTAGACCCCATGACCAATGCCGCTTCAATCATGCCTTTATCCACTTCTTTTAAAGCGGCTTCCACTAAACGAGCTACAAATGGAATAGCAGCAATGGCAAGGGGCACAATAGAAGCTGTCGTGCCTAAGCTGGTGCCCACTATCCAACGTGTGAGAGGAATCAAGGCAACCATTAAAATGGCAAAAGGAAAGGAGCGTCCTATATTGACAAAGATGCCTAAAATACGATGTAGCGTGCGCTGTTCTTTGAGATGTCCACGATCAGTAATCGTTAAAATCACGCCCAAAGGAAGACCCACTAATAACGCAATGCCAGTAGAACAAAATACCATGTAAAGAGTGTTCCAGAGCTCTAAGGGAACCAAACTGATGATTAATTGTAATTGCTCGGTCGTCATCGGATCACCTCACAATGCACGTTTTGACTACGCAAAAAGGCCAATGCTTGTTCTCGTTCTTCTTCAAACCCTGATAATTCCACGAATAAATGCCCAACAACCGTTTGTTGAAGGTAATCGAGTCCTCCCGATAAAATATTGGCTTCTACCTCATATTGTTTGAGAAGGCGGGATAAAACGGGTTGTTTAGCTTGATGTCCCTCAAATCCTAAACGCACTAAACAAGTATGGGTTTGGGTTTCCAAAAGATCCTGCGGAAGATGTTCAGCACTTAAATGTAAAAGACGTTGCGTGATAGGATGTTGAGGACGCGTAAAAATATGCTGCACTTCTCCTTCCTCTACAATGCACCCTTCACCCAAAACAGCAACTCGATGACAAATTTGTTTAACGACATCTAATTGATGCGTAATAATGACTAGCGTGACACCCAATTGTTGATTGAGTTTGTGCAAAAGCTGGAGTAAATCACGTGTTGTTTTGGAATCTAACGCGGATGTTGGCTCATCGCATAATAACAGACGAGGTTTTGAAGCTAAAGCGCGTGCAATGCCGACGCGTTGTTTTTCTCCCCCACTTAATTGGGAGGGATAATGATGTTTCTTGGATTCCAATCCAATCAAAGGCAATAACTCCTCTACACGTTGTGCGCGCTCTATAGGGGAAATGCCAGCGATTTCCAAGGGATAAGCAATATTCTGCGCAACGGTACGAGAAGAAAATAACTGAAAATGTTGAAAAACCATTCCCATTTGTTTACGCAATTGATTTAAAGCAAGAGGGGATTGGTAAGGAAACTCTTCTCCTTCAATAGAGATCGTTCCTTCAGTCGGAATTTCCAGTCCTGTTAGGCAACGCAATAAAGTGGATTTACCGGCTCCACTCTTTCCAATAATGCCGTAAATGCATCCGTGGGGAATGCTAAGATGAATATCTTTTAGCGCAAAAACAGCTGGTGCTCCTGCTTGAGAAGAAGGAAACTGCTTAGAGAGCTTTTTAATTTCAATCAAATGATCTTTCATATCAACCTAAGGATAATAAGTTTTAAATTTTATAAACAAAAACTGAATAAAAATGAGAAAGGTTAGACATGCCCTAAGGCATTATGAAAGACAAAAGAGGGGTAGAAACAGCTGTTAAACTAAGTTTATAAAAAAACATGTTACAAAACTCATAGTAATAAAAAACTAAATATAACAGATTTTTGATTTTAAATCAAGTGTTTAATTGAATAAGTTATTATACACAAACAACTTTAGTCCTTTTTGTCGTTTGCCGTTTTGTTTGTCAACTGCGTAACTTATACACAAACAACTTCAAAAATCGGTTTTTTTGATGCGTCAAAGCCCCGGGATTAAACGATCACAAACACCCTTATATTACTAATATTAGGGTGTTTGTGATCGTTTAATCCCGAGGCTTTCACACATCAAAAAAACCGATTTTTGAAGTTGTTTGTGTATAGATTCGGATATGGTTCAAATGCAAGTAACAATCTTGAAAATTTTAAACACAAAAGAAATACAGAACATACAAAGAAGAGTAAGAAAAATAAAAAATATAGTGCTTATTTTATCTCTTTGTGTCTTTGTATCTTCTGTATTTCCTCTGTGTTTAAAATTCTCAAGATTGTTACCTGAAATTTGTTGTTTCTGAACCATGCCCGCATCTAAGCAATGTTCACGCGCACACTAATCAAAATCGATCATTTTATGCCTTGGAAAAGCCACTCTCAAAGCATTCATCACAGCAAAAACATCAATAATTTCTTGGCTAATGGCTCCCATGACAGGGGGTAGATAGCCAAAGGCTGCTATGATCATGCCTATCAAAGAAAGTCCCATTCCCCCCACTGCACTTTGTAGTGCAATACGACGCATGCGATGACTGATATGTAGAAGCTCATCGACTCTTTCCAAAGAATTATCCATGATCACCGCATCGGCTGCCTCAGCTGTAATTTCACTCTTTTGTCCAAAGGCAATCCCAACGGTTGCCATCACTAAAGCAGGCGCATCATTAATCCCATCTCCCAAATAGATCACCTTATGCTTCTGATTTTCAGCTTCTACAATTTGAACCTTCTCCTCAGGACTTTTATTAGCATAGACCTCTGAGATGCCAATTTGCTCTGCTAAATAACGCACTTCCTTTTCACGATCCCCCGATACAATCATGATTTTCTCAAAATGATGCATGGGCTGCAAGTGATGAACAAAAGAGCGACTATCCGTACGAAGGGTATCATGAAAGCGTAAATGCGCAGCTAAATGGCGGTTCACTAATACAATGCATTCTAATCCGCTTTCTTGAGGCAAACGATCAACTAATTCTTGCTTCCCTTGCTTCAGCAGATGATGGCGACTTGTTATCCACACGCGATGTTTTCCTACCACTCCTACAATTCCTTCTCCTGGAGGCTCACTCACTTGACTAGCTTCATGCAAAGCTAAATGTGCTTTTTGAGCAGCTTCTAGAATGGCTGCTGATAACGGATGCTTAGAATAACGTTCTACACTGGCTGTTAAAGAGAGAACTTGATCTTGGGATAGTTCATTAAAAAATGTCATGTCTGTCAATGTCGGTTTACCATAAGTCAAAGTGCCTGTCTTATCGAAAATGATGGTGCGGCATTGATCAATCTGTTCTAATACAGCAGGATTTTTGATAATAATCCCACTTTTGGCGCTTAATGAAATGGCTCCAATAATGGCGACGGGGATGGCAATAAGAAGAGGACAAGGAGTCGCTATAACTAATACAGCTAAGAAACGCATGGCGTCTCCACTCAAAAACCAGGCAAAGCATGCAAGGATAAGAGCCAATGGAGTATAAAAAGCGCCTAACCAATCCCCCAATCTCCTCAATTGAGGCTTTTTCTGTTCTGAGTCCATCATCACTTGCATAATTTTGGCATAACGGGAGTCTTTTGCTTTTTTGGTCGCTTTGATGATGAGAAGACTTTCTCCATTGATAGCGCCTGATAGAACGTTAACTCCAGGCGTTTTAGAAATCAAAAAAGGTTCTCCTGTGAGATAAGCTTCATCCATGACACTATGCCCCTCTAGAACGACTCCATCTACAGGGCAAATCTCATGAGGGTAAATGACTAAAGTATCGCCAATTTCAATCTTTTCCAATGGAATATCTAGAATTTCTTCCTGAGACTTAAGATGAGCATAGTTGGGCATCCGTTGAGATAAAGCTTCAAGCAAAGACGAGGCACGACGTACTGCATAGAGCTCTAATGTTTGCCCACCGGAAAGCATCAAAACCACTAAGGCACCTGCTAGATATTGTCCCAGTAAGATAGCAGTAATAATGGAGAGACCAGCTAAAAGGTCTGAACTAAACTCAAAACGCACGAATTTAATAGCTAAATCAAAAACAAGCGGTATACCCCCTAACGCTAAGACTAAATAAAGAGGCCATGCTTGAAGATTGTCAGAAGTGTGAAATCCAAAATGCAAGATAAGATGAACGACAATAAAAATAGAGGCAATTAACGCAATGAATCCTTCTTTAGAATGAACTACCTCACGAAATAAAGGATAGTTTTGCGTCTTTTGCATGATTATTCTTGATAGAGATCATATGGTAAAAGTTTCTTGAAAGTAGTTCATTTTAGAGGAAATGTAAAGATCTTTAATTTTACGCTCTTAGTTTTCTTAATTCCACAAGACTACAAGCGGCCCAACTTGGTTGAGGATCTCCTTCAAACATATCTGAGATATCTACTATTTTGAGATGATGAATATGTTCTTCTAAGGGCCCTAAAAGACGTCTTACGACTTGTCCCACATCTGCAGAATCACTATCAGTATCATAACTGTGTTGACGCCAAGCCATTAAGTCACCCCTAGCTAAAAGTCCTAATCCTTTTTCAATGTTTTGTTGTGCCAATTCATAGGCTTTAGGGGTAAGTGGAACACTATTCTCTAATGACGCTCCAAACGCTCTTCCATGGTGGTAGAGATCTGAAGTTGCAATCATAATAGATTCATTTGCTAATTGTTGTAATTCTTTAATACCCACAAGAGTTTCAGGGTGCCCGCGTACTAAATTTGGATAACGCGTTACAATCTTCGGAGACTCTATTCCTTGCCGATTAACGGCATGACGAAGTAAAAAAATAAAATGATCCAAAGAATATTCTTTTGATAAAAAGTCATCATTAGGTAGAGGGAGATCAAGACTAAAAATCCCACGACAAGGCTCACGCGTAAGATCTTCTCCTCGCTTTTCTCTTTTGAGCGCTTCTCTATGTGTATCTGTCAAAGCATGGAGGACACCAATTAATAGTATTTGATTTTTTCCACTCCTCTGACAAGCCAATAAGCTGGCATGCACGGCTGCAGCAATTTGCTCGCCGCATCGCGTGATGTGGGCATGCGGAAAAAAAGCACATCCTCCATCTGCAAGAGTATCAGCTATTTTTGTATGGTAGCCTAATGCCAGTCCATGATCAAGGATAGCATAAATTCTCTCAATTGAAAGAGAATCCCGATCTAAAGCATATTTTTCTAAAGCATTGGCTTTTTGTGCATACCTTCTCTCCCTCACTTGCGAATTAACAGCATTAGGAAGAATAGGTTGCATAGAAAACACTGCTTGTCATTTTTATAAAGCATTGAATAAAGGGGCTTAATATATAAAAACCGAAGGCTTTCGCCTTCGGTCAGAGGGTGAGTCATTAATCGGCGAGATATTCGATAATACAAGTTTGCGCGTTATCGCCTACACGATAACCTTGCTTAACGATACGTGTGTAGCCACCTTGACGTGCTGCAAAGCGTGTGCCGAGCTCATCAAATAGTTTTCCAATCACAAAACGGTCATCGTTATAAGCACTTGTATCGCCATCTTTGGCTGCGCGTTGTTCTTTGGGTGTCAAAGTATTGTAACGAATCATTAATTCTGCAATCGCTTGACGACGTGCAGCCAGCGTATTCTTCTTGGCTAATGTAATCATTTGATCAGCATAACGACGAAGTGCTTTCGCTTTCGGCACTGTCGTTTGAATACGTTCATTTGTAATTAAAGATTTTAACATGTTTGCAAACATGCAACGTCGATGCGACGTTGTACGATTCAACTTACATGTTTGATTCCGGTGTCTCATAGTTACTTACCTATTTGGCATCTTCATGATGTTTTAATAATTCTTTCTTTTTCTTTTTTTCATCGCGGTATTGCTTGATTTTATCTTTTACGTTATCGGGAGTAATACCAAATCGGCCAAGGTCCATGCCAAGGTGTAGACTCATTTCATGCAATTTCGCTTTAATTTCATTGAGAGATTTCTTACCAAAGTTTCTGAATTCCAACATGCGACGTTCCGGAATGCAGACTAACTCCGCTAATGTCTCAATATTTGCCCCTGTTAAGCAGTTAGCTGAACGAACAGAAAGCTCAATTTCATCAATTCCCAAAGAAAGCTTATCCATCAGCTCATCTTGATCACCATCACGATCACCGCCTCTTTCATCAAAAGAAAGGGCATAATTATTAAATTGGTTAAACACTTCAAAGTGCTTCAACCCAATTTGAACTGCAAAACTGAGCGCCTCAGCAGGAGTAATACGTCCATCTGTCGTCACTTCAATGAGCAAGCGATCGAAGTCTGTATCTTGTCCTACCCGTGTGTTTTCTACAAAGTAGTTAACTAAACGGACCGGAGAAAAAGCAGAGTCGATTAAAATCTCATCTGATGTTTTATCTCTAACCACATGACGTTCTGAAGGCACATAACCACGTCCAAATGCTATACGTAAATCGACTTGACGACGCATAGGCTTTGTCACTGTAAAGAGGCGCAAAGAAGGATTAACCACGTCAAAATTTCCTTCTTGAACAACATCCCCTAAAGTGACCGTATATTGGCCTTGATTGCGGTCTAGATCATCTTGTGTGACTTCAACTATTTTAGTTAAAATGCGTGTCTCACGCGAATTAATCACTTCATCTGTCGGCAATTTACGTAAGAGGGCTCCTTTAAAGTTAAGGATAATATTGGTCATATCCTCGACTATTCCTTCAATCGCCATGTATTCATGAGGAATTCCCTCAATGCGCACAGAAATGATTGCCGGTGCTTCCAATGAGGACAGCATCATACGTCGCAAAGCATTGCCAATTGTATGACCGAATCCTCTTTCAAAAGGCTCTGCAATGTAGCGGGCAAAATGGGACTCTGCTGATTCTTGATCAACACTAATCCGCTGAGGCATTTCAAACTTGCCATATTTAACCGACATGAAGTGTCTCCTAATAGTAATAGTTGAAATTGATAAGTGGCTTGATTGCTTTAAATAAATAGCTCGAGCAATAGCGAATTCACGTTGATATTGAGCATGCTATCAACGTATGGTTGAAAAACTTCAACCAAGCCACACCTCATCTTTAATTGTTATACACGACGACGCTTACGTGGGCGGCATCCATTATGCGGAACAGGAGTTGTGTCGCGAATGGCAGTCACAGTCAAGCCTGCACTTTGTAGTCCTCGCACAGCTGACTCACGTCCAGCTCCAGGCCCTTTCAAATTCACTTCCACTTCTTTCATTCCCATAGAGGTTGCAATTTTGGCAGCATCTTGAGCGGCAACAGTTGCAGCAAAGGCAGAAGATTTACGCGATCCTGAAAAGTTCGCTTTTCCTGCTGATGACCAAGAAACAACCCTACCTGCTGGGTCTGTAATGGCAATGATCGTATTGTTAAAGGTCGCTTTAACGTGCGCGATTCCCGATGGAACATTTTGCGCCACTCTTTTTTTTGTCTTAACAGGTTTTTTAGTGTTAGCTGGTTGCTTACTCAAAGTCAAGAACTCCTCTGCTTACTCTTATTTTTTCTTATTAGCGACCGTCTTGCGTCGACCTTTACGTGTTCTAGAATTAGTTTTCGTGCGTTGTCCACGAACAGGTAACCCTAAGCGGTGACGCATTCCACGATAAGAATGAATGCTAATTAAGCGCTTAATGTTATTTTGAACTTGACGACGTAAATCACCCTCTACCACAAACTCAGACTGCAGCAATCCATTTAAACGCGCAATGTCATCTTGAGTCAGCTTATGGGCACGCATATTGGGATCTAACCCCAATTTTGCAATGATCTCATTAGATAGACGTCGACCAATTCCGTAGAGATATGTTAAACTGATCTCTAATCTTTTGTTGTCTGGTATATCGATACCTATCACTCTAGGCATTGAACTCTCCTAATTTTTCCGAAACGAACTGTAAATTGTATTGTACTTTTCTTTTTATTGCAACTCTAATTCTTGATAAAATAGTAAGCGTTGAATCTTACTTTATCGCTCTTCTAAATTTCTTCTAACGTCCTTTGATACGTCCTTTCTTCATAAAGCCATCATAACGCTTCATCAAAAGATGCGACTCAATTTGCTTCATGGTATCTAACACCACACCAACTAGAATCAAAAGAGCTGTTCCCCCAAAAAAGTAACTAATGGTTTGAGAAACTCCCAAAAGACGGCTAATCATAGTAGGCAGAATGGCAATCGAAGCTAAAAAGACAGCTCCTAGCAATGTAATGCGATTCATGGTGTTTTCTAAATAATCTTGAGTGGGTTTTCCTTGTCTAATGCCAGGAATAAATGCCCCATTCTTTTTCATATCAGATGCAATTTGGTCGGGACGAAACTGCGTCGCTGTCCAGAAGTAGGTAAAAAAGATGATCAATGCAACGAAAAAGACAAGATGTAAAGCACTTCCAGGAGACAGCCAGCTAGCGACTTCTCCTAACCAATTTCCTCGTCCCACAAATGTTCCTATTGTCGCAGGAAACATCAACAACGAAGAGGCAAAAATCACAGGGATTACACCAGCATAGTTAATTTTAAGCGGAATGTAAGAGGTTCCCCCTTGCACTTCGCGACGTCCTACAACACGTCTTGCATGCTGTAAAGGAATACGCCGATGTCCTTGAATGACAAGAATGGTCGCCAAAGTGACAATGACGAAAACACCTGCTAAAACGAGAATAGAAGAGAAATTCATCTGTCCTGGTTCCTGCGAACTCAGATTAAGCTGTTGAAAAATGAGTCCCATTGCTGTAGGAATTTGAGATAAAATGCCTAAGCAAATGATTAAACTGATTCCGTTTCCAATTCCTCTTTCTGTAATTTGCTCTCCTACCCACATCAAGAACATGGTTCCCGTCGTCATGGTCGCAATGGTAATCATGTAAAAAAGCCAGGGTACACCAAATAGCGTAATATCGAGTAATTCACCCGCCACAATTCCTGGACGAGACAGGTTCATTTGCAAAGCATATTTCGCAAACAAGGCCGCTTGAATAAAAGATAAGATAATCGTCAAAAAACGAGTCCAGCGATTCACTTTACGCTTACCTACATCCCCATTCTCTCTCACTTCTCTTTGCAGACTAGGCATCAGAGCCACAAGAAGCTGCATAATAATAGAGGCAGAGATATAAGGGGTCACGCTTAGAGCAATGACTGTCATCTGTGAGAAAGCTCCACCTGAGAAAATGTCGACCATTTGAAAAAGGTTTTGGCTTCCACCGGTTGCATGGCGAAAAAAGCTCACAGCCACTTCTCCGTTAATTCCGGGAACTGGAATGAAGCTTCCAATACGACAAACAGCCAAGAAAAGAAGAGTCAATAGAATCTTCGTCTTGAGCTCAGGTATTTGAAAAACGCGTTGTAATCCGTTCAGCATCTCTATTACTTTGGGGTTGAGTTGATAGGTTGCTTGTTTTATATTTTCTGTTGCAAATTTTCTAAATGAATTTGCAAATCACTGAATGCAAATCATTTCTCTGTGCTCTCTGTGTACTCTGTGGTTATTTATTGTTGTACCACAGAGTACACAGAGAGCACAGAGAAAAAAAAGAAAGAAAGCAATTACTTTGTTATCTCAAAGTCAATTTTAGCATGCGTCAATTTCTCACGTGCACTGTCAGACAGAGCTTGAACACGAATAATCAGTTTCTTTGTTAATTCGCCTGTTCCGAGCAACTTAACTCCATGAGTGGGACCACTAATAAAGCCACGCTCTTGAAGAGTTTCAATACTGACTGTTTCGCCATCTTGAAAGACATCATTTAATTGATCTAAATTAATGACATCATAAGCACGACGAAAACGCACATTGCTAAAACCACGAATAGGCAATTTCATGAAAAGAGGCATATTACCACCTTCTTTTCCGAGACGTCTCTTGTAACCAGCGCGTGATCCAGCACCTTTCTCACCGCGTCCGCATGTCTTACCTAATTTAGAACCTAAACCACGTCCTACACGTTTTCTAGCTTTAGAAGGGCGCGTTGTATTTTTCAGTTTATCTAGTGTTATCATGGTTCTAAACCTCTGCGTTGCCTAATTTCGCTGCGAGTTGTCAATTGCTCAATCGCTTCGAAAGTCGCTTTCACTTGATTAATAGGATTGCTTGATCCCAAATTTTTGGCCATCACATCTTTGACGCCTGCTAGCGCGAGAATATCGCGTACTTTTGAGCCAGCGATGACTCCTGTACCAGCTGGAGCTGGTTTCAAAAGAACTGTTGCACCATCCCAATGCACAATCACCTCATGAGGAATCGTTGTTCCTTCCATGGGACATTGCACTAAATTTTTACGTGCAGCTTCACCGCCTTTGCGGATTGCATCGGTTAGCTCATTTGCTTTCGCAAAGCCGTATCCTACACGTCCTTTTCCATCGCCTACGAGGATCAGGGCGGAAAAACTGAATTTACGCCCCCCCTTGACCACTTTAGAGCAACGGTTGATATACAGAACTTTTTCAGTTAGCTCGCTGTCTGTTTTTTCTTTTTTTGGAGACTCACCGTGTTTTGCCATGACTCGCCTTATATTCCTTTTTATCTATATTCCTTTTAGAACTGAAGTCCACCGGCACGAGCTGCATCTGCGAGCTCAGCGAGAACACCATGATACTTAAAGGAGCCTCGGTCAAAGACCACTTCTTTGATATTTTTGCTTTTTGCAACTTCAGCAATATGCTCACCTAATTTGCGAGCAGATGCTTTATTTTTGCGATTGAATTCAGTATTACGAAACTCTTTAGCAAATGTTGAGCTGCCACCTAATGTCGTGCCTGTTTCATCATCAATCAATTGCACTTGAAGATGGCAATTGCTTTTGACAACACAGAGACGTGGTTTTGTGCTATTGCCTCTTAGGTGCTTGCGTACTCTAAGAGCGCGTTTACAGCGTAATCTATGATTTTTTATTGTCTGCTTAATCATAATCGTCCTTCAATAATTACTTCTTAGCAGCAGCTTTACCTGCTTTCTTGCGTACATATTCTCCCGCATAGCGAATGCCCTTACCTTGATAAGGCTCAGGAGGACGCTTACTACGCACGGTAGCAGCAAATTGTCCTACAAGATGTTTATCAAATCCAGAAATGCTAATAAGCGTATTCTTATCTACTTTAACTGTCAATCCTTTAGGGATAGGCAATTTAGTTGGATGTGAAAAACCGAGCTGAAGATCTAATAAATCTCCTTGCACAGCAGCACGATAACCAACGCCGATCATTTCCAGGCGTTTTTCAAAGCCTTCAGTGGTGCCAATCACCATATTCTGAATAAGTGTCCGGTAAAGACCATGAAAATGATCAAGACCTGACTGCTCATCTTCGAGCGCCACAAGAACTTGATTATCTTCCACTTTGACTTGAACACCCGGAACAAGTTTTTGCTGTAAAGATCCTTTAGGACCTTTAACAGAGACTTCCGCGTCTGATACTTTAACCTCTACACCTTTAGGGAGAGTAATGGGAAGTTTACCTTTACGAGACATTACCGTTTTCTCCTATTCTTACCAAACCAAACACAGAAGTTCGCCACCAATACCTTTTTGCTTTGCTTCATTTCCTGGCATGACTCCTTGCGAAGTCGACACAATGGAAAGGCCCATGTTACCATAGAAGCGAGGAATATCTTGGTGACCCACGTACTTGCGTAAACCAGGTTTAGAAATTCTTTTTAATCCCTGAATAACAGGACGACGACCGCTTGAATATTTCAAAAACATCCGGATTGTGCCACGTTGACCTTCATCAACTTTGACGAGATAGTTTTCGATAAATCCTTGATTCTTGAGAATATCAGCAAGCGTTTGCTTCATTTTGCTCCAATCCACATCTACATACCGATGTTGAGCTTTGATGGCGTTGCGAATCCTTGTGAGGAAATCGGCTACTGGGTCACTAACTGCCATGATTTCTTCTCCTCTTCTTAAGCTGCTACCGAAATCGGTAAGTTTTTAAATGGAACGCCTAGTAATCTTAATAATTCCACGCATTCTTCATCTGTTTGAGCACTTGTCACAAAAGTGATATGCATCCCTTGAGTTTTTTTCACTTCATCTAAGTTGATTTCAGGAAAAATTTGCTGATCTTCTAGACCGAGCGAATAATTTCCGCTACCATCACATTTAGAAGGAAAACCTCTAAAGTCGCGAATGCGAGGACAAACAATATTCACAAAGCGATCGATAAAATCGTACATTCTTTGACCACGTAAAGTGACCTTCACCCCGATGGGTTGCTTTTCACGCAGTTTAAAGTTTGAAATAGCTTTCTTAGCTTTTGTCACAATGGGTTTTTGCCCAGAGAGCATTGTCATTTCTTTGATACAATCTTGGATGGCATTCTTATCTTTAGATGCTTCTGCAATTCCCATGTTAATTACAACTTTCACTAAACCAGGAACCTGCATAGGGTTCGCATAACTAAACTTTTTTTGCAATTCTGGCTTAATTTCAGCTAGATATCTTTTTTTTAACCTAGACATTGTCTTCTTCTACTCACTTAGGTTTTTTTACTGAACGGTAGATGACTTCTTGATCATCTTGTTGATAAACAAACTGGCGCTGTCCTTGCTCATCTGTACGAACTTTTAATTTCGCAGCATTGTCTCCTTCCACACAAACTTTAACATTTGAAATATGAATGGGCCTTTCAATTTCAATAATTCTGCCCTTAGGAGCGTCTTGCGTGCGTTTTATATGCTTCTTGCGTACGTTAAGGCCTTGCACAATGACCCTATCGCCTTTGCGTGATAGCACAGTTCCTATTAGACCTCTATTATTGCCGGCAATGGCAAGAACGCGATCTCCTTTACGGATTTTTTTTCCTTGACTTGTCTTACTTTCTATTTCTTTCATGGCTTCTCCCATTAAATCACTTCTGGAGCCAAAGAGCTAATTTTTAAAAAATCTCTGTCACGCACTTCGCGTGCCACTGGTCCAAAAATACGTGTTCCGCGTGGATTTTTTTTATCATCAATCAGAACACAGCTATTGGTGTCAAAGCGCAATTTAGTTCCATCTTTGCGTTTGATGTAAGATTTCGTTCGAATAATGACAACCTTTACAACATCCCCTTTCTTAACGCCACCTTCTGGGTGAGCATCTTGAACAGAGGCAACCACAATATCTCCTACATGCGCATATCGGCGCTTTGAGCCACCTAATACCTTAAAGCATTTGACTCGTTTAGCACCAGAGTTATCGGCGACTTCGAGCTCGGTTTCTTGTTGAATCATAAACTTACAAACTCCATCAATCTATTTCTATTTAAGATGTCTTGTAAGAGGCGCTCTTTGTGGCTCTCTTTGACGATCTTGCTTGTCTTTCTTACCACTTTGAGCTTATTGTATAGCTAAAAGTCTCCAGTGGAAGATTAGCTATTATTTACTTACTTGCTTGCTCTTCAACCACACGCCAACGCTTCAATTTAGACAAAGGACGTGTTTCAACAATTTTAACCTCATCGCCTATTTGCAAAGGAGATTCATGATGAGCATAGAATTTTTTACTACGTGTCACCACTTTACCATATTGAGGATGACGTAATGTGCGTTCTACTTTCACAACAACTGTTTTTTGCATCTTATTAGAGATGACAGTTCCTTGCTTAACTTTGCGATTTCCTCTGACTTCTTGTTCCATGCTGGTCCTTTAACGTGCCTGATTTTGGTTTTGACGACGCTTTTCAGTCATCACTGTTAATAAGCGCGCAATATCTTTACGAGCATGCTTGATTTCATGTGGCTTTTCGCGCTTTTTTTCTACTTTAAACTGAGTCTTCAGCTCAAAAAGCTTACGGCAAGTATCATCGTAAGTGGCTTCAAGTTCTTCTAGACTTTGGTCTCTTAAATCTTTTGCTTTGTACATAAAATCCCTCAAACTTGTTCTACGCGTTCAACGAAACGTGTCTTCAGTCCTAATTTCGCAGCCGCACGACGTAGAGCGCTTTGTGCCATATCTCTCGGCACATTGGCCACTTCAAACAAAATGCGTCCCGGACGTACAACAGCTACCCAGTGATCCACACCACCTTTCCCTTTACCCATCCGTACCTCTGCAGGTTTCTTCGTAATAGGTTTGTCAGGAAAAATACGAATCCAAACTTTACCACGTCGTTGAAAGAAACGGTTGATCGCTACGCGGCATGCTTCAATTTGCTGATTTGTAATCCAACCTCTTTCGAGAACTTGGATGCCGTATTCTCCAAAGTGAACAAAGTTGGCTCCTTTGCTTAAGCCAGCAAATTGCCCTTTTTGCATCTTACGGTGCTTGGTTCTTTTTGGCATTAAAGGCATGGTTTAAGCCTCCCTCTTCACTAAATTATCTTCACCGCGATAAATCCACACTTTTACTCCGATACTTCCATAAGTGGTTTCTGCACGGCCTGTTGCATAATCAATATCGGCACGTAGAGTGTGAAGCGGTGTGCTTCCTTCTTTATACCATTCTGTACGCGCAATTTCAGCGCCGCCGATACGACCTGACAACTGAACTTTAATTCCATGTGCACCGGCATCTAGAGAAGATTGCATCGCCTTCTTCATCGCACGACGGAAAGGAATACGTCTTTCTAATTGCTTCGCAATGCTATCTGCGACAATTTTCGCATCAATATCTGGACGCTTCACTTCTTCTACAGCTACCCACACTTCTTTACCTGTGAGCTTGCTGAGTTCCGCTTTTAGTACATCAATTTCTGATCCTTTTTTACCAATGACCAGACCTGGACGCGCTGTCACAATTGTGACTTCAATTTTTCCGCTCATGCGCTTAATTTTAATAGCTGAAACTCCAACAAGAGCTGGTTTCTTCAACAAATAAGCGCGGATTTGTTGGTCTTCTACCAATAAATCACCAAACTCTTTTTTGTTCGCAAACCACTTGGAGCGCCAATCACGCGTACGAACAAGGCGGAAGCTTACTGGATTAACTTTCTGTCCCATTCCTTCACTCCTTACTGATTGCTAACGATAACGGTAAAGTGGCTTGTTCTTTTCATAATCGGATGACGTCCGCCACGGTTTTTTGGTTTTGCTCTTTTAAGCGTAGGACCCTCATCGACACGCACCTCAAGCACTTTGAGGGATTCGCGTCTTAAGTCGAGCTGAGTCTCCGCATTGGCAACAGCACTATCTAACGTTTTCTTCAAGAGACGTCCTGCTTTGAGGTTGCTAAACATCAATTGCGTGGAAGCGTCTGAAACGGATAGTCCACGAATTAGTCCAGCGGCTAAACGCGCTTTACGGGGACTAATACGCACATATTTGGTTATAGCTTTAGCAGTATTCATGAGTTAGCAACCTTTACTTCTTAACAGGGTGTCCTTTAAATGTACGAGTGGGAGAAAATTCACCCAATCGATGACCTACCATGTTGTCCGTGACAAACACAGTGAGATGTTTACGACCATTATGTACTTCAAACGTATGTCCAACCATATCGGGCGTAATCATTGATCGTCTAGACCACGTTTTAATAGGTTTTTTACTTCCTTCTTTATTCTGAACGTCTACCTTCTTTTGAAGGTGGTGATCAACAAAAGGACCTTTTTTCAACGATCTTGCCATATCTACTTCTTCCTTCGACGTTTAACAATCAACTTGTTAGATTTCTTATTCGATCTTGTGACAAGTCCTTTTGTATAAAGACCCCAAGGTGTCTGAGGTGTATTACCTTTATGCTTACCTTCACCACCTCCGTGCGGGTGGTCAACAGGATTCATTGCTGTACCACGCACAGTAGGACGTATCCCTTTCCAACGCATACGACCTGCTTTTCCTTCGATACGTAAATTACGTTCAGGATTGGAAACAGCACCAAAAGTGGCTCGACAATTTTCATTGACCATACGAACTTCACCAGAAGGCATGCGAATTGTTGCATAACCTCCGCTGCGTGCCATTAACTGCGCAGATAATCCAGCAGAACGCACGAGCTTACCTCCACGGCCAGGATAAAGTTCAATATTGTTAACGACAGAACCTAACGGCATAAATTTGAGTTTCATACAGCAACCCACATGGAAAGGAGGTTCGTCGCTTGTTTGCACGACATCGCCTGCTTTTAATCCTTGGGGAGCTAAAATATAACGTTTTTCACCATCTGCATAATTTAATAATGCAATATAAGCGGTACGATTTGGATCGTATTCAATGGAAGCAACACGCGCAGGAATATTTTCTTTATCGCGCTTGAAATCGATGATGCGGTAATGCTGCTTATGTCCGCCCCCTTTGTGACGGCACGTGATGTGGCCATTGTTATTACGCCCGTTGGTTCTTCTTTTTGGCAATAAAAGAGACTTCGTTGGCTTAACAGTGGCGCGCGTATTTTCACCCACGCGTGTGAGTTGCTCATTAGTGGGCAACACGAGTTGACGCGTTCCTGGTGTAATGGGTCGATACTTCTTAAACATCTACTCTCAAAGCTCCTTTATACATTATCAAGATTATCGCCAGGTCGTAAAGTGACCACAGCTTTCTTGAACGCACTTTTGAACCCAGGTCTACCACGGACACGTCTAGCTTTTGGCTTGACGTTAATCGTGTTAACCGCCACAACTTTTACTTCTTCTTTTTTGTAAATCTCTTCAATCGCACGTGCAATTTCTTGCTTATTCGCTGCACGATCTACAATAAACACATATTTAGGAGATTCACAACGCTTAAGTGAAGGATTACTCTCTGCTGATTTTAATCCTTGCAACATGATGGACTTTTCAGTCACATATTGATGTTTCACGACTTGATAAGGACTTTTTGCTGCCATGATCGGTGACTCCTTAGCTTAACCATTGATTCAATTCATGCAGAGCAGCTTCAGTCAACACGATGTCACGTGCAATCATCACATCATAACCATTGACATTAGAAGCCAGCGTAAAATTTGTTTTTGGCAAATTACGTGTGCTCTTCATGAAATTTTGATGCTTATGGCTTGCAACGCTCACGCGCTGAGTCTTACCTTCAGTCTCCACTTCTGTATAAGCTCCTTCTCCCAAAAACAAAATACGTCCTGTCAGGTCAAAACCTTTCAGAAAACGAGCAATTGTTTGCGTTTTCGGAGCTTCCATCGCTGTATCATCAATTAACCATACGCGATTTTCTTTTATCTTCTCGGCTAACAAATAACGAATAGCCGCTTTACGCTCTTTTTTATTGATGCGCACATGTTGATCAAACTTAGGTCTAGGACCAAACACACGACCGCCTCCTCGATATTGAGGAGCCACGAGCGAACCTTGGCGAGCACGACCCTGACCCTTTTGAGGATGAGGCTTCTTTGTCGTATGGCTCACTTCAGCCCGAGTTTTTGTGCTGGCAGACCATTGTCTTGCATTTGCACGCAAGGCAACAATATAGTCTTTAATCATTTGACTGTTGGCTTCAGCATTGATCAAACTATCATCGACGGTGACTTGACCAATTTCTTTACCAGCAAGATTGTACTTTTTAAGTGTAGCCACAATTCAACTCCACGAGATCTTGTTACTTATGACTTTTCTTTGGCATTTTTTTCTTCGCTTGGCTTAAGTAAACCAAACCATTACGAGGACCAGGAACTTGTCCTTTCACAATAATCAAATTGTTTTCTGGATCAATTCTTACCACTTCAAGGTTTTGCACAGTGACGCGCTCATTTCCCATTTGTCCTGCTTTTTTTCCACCTGGCAAACCACGACCCGGTGTGGAACGCATTCCTGTTGAACCGGCATGACGATGAAATCCAGAACCGTGAGAGGCAGGCCCACCCGCAAAATGGTGACGCTTCATCACCCCTTGATAACCCTTTCCTTTTGAAATCGCTGTTGCATCTACAAATTCAATTTCAGCGAATACATCCACGCCAATTTCTTGCCCCGGTGCATATTGATCAACTGCATCTAATCTCGATTCCAATAAGAAACGACGAGGCTCTATTCCAGCTTTCTTGAAGTGACCTAATTGAGGTTTTCCTGTTCTAGCTTCAATCGTATGTTGTGTTTTTCCTGCCACTTTCTCAAAACCTAATTGAACAGCTGTATAACCATCTGTTTCTTTTGTTTTGACTTGAGTCACCACATTGGGCTCAGCTTGGATCACAGTGCACACGACGACATTGCCTTTTTCATCAAAAAGCTGCATCATGCCACGCTTTTTACCCATCATTGTAAGCGCCATATATTCAATCCTTAATCCAATTAATGATTCGCTATATTTTAACAAACTTAAAGCTTGCTGTGTCTATAAACAATAAAATTGCGGCTTTGTAACGGGTGGCTAGTTACGCATGAAACACGTTCTGACCAGGGTACACAAAGCAATTTTGAGTGATCAGCGATCGATTAGAAAGCTAAAACAGCGAGATTAGCAAAAAGTGGGATTTTTTGACAAGCGAATTTCTAAATTTGTTGAAATCTTGCTTATCGCAATGCAAAAAGAATCAATCCACCCTATTTGCTCTTGACATATTCGATAAAGCCACAAAATATAGAAATTTTTATATACAGAAGCATGAAACACAAGTAATTTATTATCAATAAAATAGGGAAATAAGTGTTTTTTTAACGTTTGGATATAAATAGACTTTGATATTTACATCTGTTAGGATCCAGAAAAAGCCCTTTCTTTCCTGTTATAGTTACTTTTGCTTAGACGCTAGATTTTCAAATTTAAACTATTAATTACAGGAGATTTAAAGTATGTCTTCCCCCTCCCCTTCCTCTTCTACTCTTTCTAGCATTCAATCAGAATGCGATCTTATAGGAAGTGGGAGTGAAGAACCACAACCGCCTGCTTTACTTGGCAAAACGATACAAGGTCAAGAAGTAAAACGCATAGATTCTTCTATTTTGCCAGAAGCAAAAGATCAACTTATTTTCGTAACCCCTAAAGCATCTACTTTAAATCTTGAAGCATTTTCCATTTCTCCTACAAAGGAGGAATCATCCATTTCAGTTGCGTTACAAACTCTTCATCTTTTTTCTCCGGAAGCTATTCCAACATCAAGTTTGGATACAATAGAACAAAATTTACAATGCTTGTCTTCAAACATACGTATACGCTCCCACAAACATACTCATAAGCGCGAGAAAAGCAGTTCAAAAGTCAAATCTAAGAGAGCTTCGCATACTAAGAAAATATCACAATTAGATACTCCCTCTAAAACTTCTTCTTCTCCCTCTTTAAATACTGAAGAACTTATTCTTCCCAACCCCTCTCAAAAAAATGGAATCCTACCGCAGAGAAGCCTCAGCATGCCGTTACAACCAGCAACTACTGAACAACATCTACAAAAACATCACATAAAAACTACTGGTTCTACAAGTGATCGCCCTTCGACTTCTAGTGAAATAAAACCTCTCTATCATTTAACACGTCCTATTGAAGGTACTACAGAATCACCTATACCTATGTTAACAAACTTTATATCTAAATTAGATCTCACAGAACTTTGCAAATTAGAAAAACGCTTCAAGCGCTGCCAAAGGCATCAACTATCATCATCTAAAGTTCAACGAATACCCAAAAAAAATGTTGACACTGTTACAAACAACTTAAGCAAATCAATTGAAATGCAAGGTGCATCTCCAGAAATTTCCATCGATGAAAATACCGTCCTAACTTTAGAAAGAATTCCTGCTGTGTTGGAAAAATTAATCCAATCAAGAAAGCAAGTCTCTTGGGACTCACTTATTCAAAATCTTATAAATTTGCCGGATGGATTAGATAGATTTTTGCAAATACTTTGTACTAAAATACAAGCCCAATCTTCTCGATCAGAGGAGCATGCGCTAGCTGAGATACTCACAGAAATTTTGCTTAAATTAAAGGGTGATGAATTATTAAGACATAAAGATACTCTGAAACAAGTCCAATCTCTGCATGTCGAACTTTATATTCTTATTCACATCCAAATAGAAAAAGCTTCCTATATTCAAAATATCCAAGAAGATTCCAATGCAACACAATTGATCGATATGATTTTAAAAAAAGAGGATCCTTCTCTCATTTATGGTCATCATTGGATTACATCTTCTCGTTCTCTAGCTACAAGTTTGTATAATCGTCTTTGTTCTTGCAAAGATCCTCAACAGCTAGATTTATTGGTAGAAGCGACGAACTTATTATTAAATATGCGGACTGTCTCTGCAACCGTTATGCATCAATTTAAAAAGTTAGCTGATCAAAAATTAGCTGAAAAAGATCTTAATCAGAATGTCTTCCAAAAATTAGAACGAGGTTATTGGTTTGCCATTCGACCTTTATTGTCTATTTCTTCTATTTCGCGTTCTAATCAATCTGTCAGCAACAAACAAGTTGTTAGTGCCATCTCAGCAACACTTCAAAAAAACTGGTCAGAAATTGAAGAAAAAATAAGAAATCATAAATTCGACTCAGACACAATGGAACGCTTGGCTCAGGATTTAACCATCTTGGACGCTGATTATTTTAATAAAATTACTCCTCAGGAATTTATTATTTGGGCTAAACAACCCGAAAAAGCTTCTGCCATTCAAGCATCTATCTCTCACTTTAATCTTTTATCCCTCTTAGTACAATCGCAAATTTTAGCATCTTCAGATCTTAAAGTACGAACACGTTATTGCAGATTTTTTATTCGTTTGAGTCAACGATTAGTAGAGAAGGGTAATCTAAATAGTGCATATAGCATAGTGGCTGCTCTTAATGCATCCCCTATCAATCGTTTAAAACAAACATGGTTAGAAATTAAGGCAAAGTACTCTACAGAAAAAGACAAATTAGACGAATTATTTTCTTCTCTTAAACATTTTAAAAACTATCAAGCTCATATTCAAGAATTTTTAGATTTAAACACTTCTTCTAATAAAACATATCTTATACCCGCTGTTAGCATACTTTTAGGTGAATTGAGATTTGCTGCAGACATGCAAACAATTCTAACTGCTGCATCCACCGATAATCCTTCAGAGATAGGCTGTTTAAATTTTTACAAGATGTCTGCCCTGAGCAAGGTATGTCGACAGTTTGCACAATGCCATCAAAGCACTTGCCATTTCTTTTCGCAATCTTCATTAGATAAAATGTATTTCGACATTGCAAGTAAATTAGACGAAACAAAGAAATTCCAAAATGAGGATGACTTATGGATTTTATCTAATCAACATGAACCACCACTGGAGCCAATTAAAGCAAAAGAATCGCCTGAAATACATGATGCAAAAGAATCGTCTGAAGCACAAAAAAGCAGTCAAAGTCAATCCGAGAAACGAAAAAAAAGACTTTCAAAAAATCTCTCAGGCTCTTTTAGAATAGTATCCAGGGACACATTTAAACAAATAGAGTAAACTCATCTTATGCGATCAGATAGTTATCAACTGCGTCACTCCTAAGTAAAAGTTGACGCCATTGCATGCACTTTTATACTTCTAATAAATTTGTAGACAAAATTTGTGCTTTTTGCTATAATTATAATTAAACCTCTAATTTTAACATTAGATATTATTTATGAAACATTTTTCAAATTCATTTTTTACAAAAACTGTTAACCTGCTATTGCAGGCTTTACCAGTTCATTTTTCATCTTCAAGTTTTTCTTTCTTGTCTGTTCGTCGTCGCCGTTGCGCGTAATATATTTCTTTTTTTCACATTTTTTATTTTTTAAGAATTAAGCCCTCTTAGAATGTTCTTTGATCATTTTAATCAGCTTTTTTCTATTTCCCATTCATATGATCTTTTTTTCATTTGATCACTTGAAGTGGCTCCCTGACGTCTGTCAGCTATTTATTTTAATTTGTGATTTCGTTCGCTTTGCGAACATATAATAAGGAGTTTTATTATGCACGCGCTTCAAATGCATGCGTTTCCTCATATTTTAATCCCAGGTGATAAAAATGTTAACCTGGGCACTTCAAAAGAATGTGTGAAAGTCTTAAATACCGTCACGGGCTTATTCGGTTTAGCTGTTCAAGCTTTAAAAAAGCTCAAAAAACAAGAATTTCCTGCTTTTGATTCTTTAGCCACGGATTGCTCCTGCCATTTAAGAGCTCTCATGCTGGCCCACATAGGACAAGAGCTTGCCTCTCCTCAATCACTGCTTAAACAAGAATTAAAGCAATCCATCCAAAAACTAAAAGCTCAACAACTTTTAGTGAAGCAGGCAAGTGTCGATGTAACGTCTTGGTGTCAAAAAGGCAAAAATATGAAAGGAGAATTAACACCTATTATTCAAATTCTCAAGAATCATCAAGAGAAACAAGAAACAACTTCTTGTACAATGAATCTACACAGCCTTTTGCAACACATAGGTGTTCATATGCCGCTTTCGCATTCTTTAGCCTATGCTATTCATGCTTACGCGTTAACAATTGTGAAAGCTTATGATCCTTTAAAAACTCAAGACCACGTGACATGCGCAGATGCTACATGCTGTCAACCATTGGATGAAAATAGCCCTATTCGAAAAGAAACAACACAGTTGAAAAAACTCACGTTGTATTTCCAGCATGAAGTCAGCCACCATGCTTCCAAAAAAGAGTCAGGTGAAGTCAATAATCGATTTATTGAAAAAGAGATTTACTTACTCGCTAAGAAACAACTGACTGAACTATCTGTACAATTTATTTTGCAAGAAACGCAAAAACTAGATTCATTACACATTTACACTGTATTGAATTTAAGCAAAAAAGAAGTCGAAGGCAAATGGGAATTACCCGATTATTATAGTTTGACAGGTGTGTTTCAAGTGTGTTTGCAAAAGCAAATCCCTGTTTTACTCAAAATAAAAAAATGTTTACATGCCCATCGATATCAGGAACCTCAAACTCCTTTCGATGTTGGCATTTATTTAACGCCACAAAACAATCATTTTGAAATTAGTACCGCTTTTCCTTTGAATATCAATGGCCCTGTTATCGTGGTAGAAGGGAAAAGAAGCGGCAATCAAGTACAACAAGAAACTCCTCAAGCTTATATTCATCGACTGTTGAAGAGCTTTAACTTTTTGCATCTTTGTCAATTAGATGGTGCTCAACATAAGCAATACACAAGTGATGCTCTAAACCAAGTTCCTTCACAAGTGATTCCTCTTTTGCAAGAAGAAGAGTACACTCATGAAGCACAAAAACTCGATTTCCTGAGGCAAGAAGCACAAACCAAAGGATGTGCCTTTTCTAATCAATCCCTCTTGATTATGTCACATATTTTTGCAGATACGCTACAACATCAATTTACCGATTTAACGTTATATCAACAAACGTCTGAATGGCTTTTAACGCATTTTCAGGAGAGATAAATGTCACATTCATCTCTTGTTTTACAAAAGCAAAGTTGGAAACAACTTGCAAGTGTACAAGTCGGGGGAGCCATCTGCCTCCCCCTTCTCTTGGTGGGCTATGAATTAGCCAAGCAAGGGCATCCGTTAACGATGCTCTGCGCCATTTTGTGGGGAAATCTCTTGTTATTTGGCTTGGCTGTGATTGCAGGATGGATGAGTCATAAACGCCCCTTTACCACAGCTGAATACGCCTCTTTTTATTTTGGTTCAGCAGGTCGTCTCTTTTTTGCTTTGATTTTAGCCCTTTCCATGCTCGGATGGTTTGCCATTCAAACGCAATGCATGGGACAAGATGTGTATCATTTAGTGCATACCTTTACACATGAAGTCGCTGTACAAGAGCTATTTTGGAAACAAGTTTTTAGTTTCATTTTAGCTGCTCTCATGATCGGAGGAGCTTTTTGGGGATTAAATTTTCTCACGTCCATGGCTAATCTTTGTATTCCCCTCCTTTTAGTAACAATTGGATATGCAGTATATGCCGTAGGAGCTTGGCATTTGCCTCAACTCGAGGCTTTCAGTTTTTGGGATGGTAAAGGCGTCTCGCTTGTTTTAGCTTCTTCTATGGCAGCTACCATCGACCTTCCTAGTTTTTATCGTCATGCCGATCATCCAAAAGCTGCTTTGTGGGCTTCTCTTGCCAATTATTTAATTGTCATGCCTCTCATTCAAATCGCCGGCATGTGGCTCTATTATGGAACACAAGCTGTAACGATGAGTGAAGCTTTAGCTTCTCCCTCTGCTGTCATATGGAAGATATGGGTAGTGATTTTCATGTTATTAGCAGGTTGGACCACCAATAATGTGAATCTGTATTCTGCTTATTTAAGCTTAACGAATTTATCCAAACGCTTGTCTTTTTCCACTACAATGGCTTTAACAGGATTGATAGGAATGGCGTTGGTCTTTACACCTGCTCTTACCCAATTTGCACAAGTTCTAGATCTCATTGGAATTTTGGTGGTAGCCATGGGAGGTGTCATGTTGATGGTATTTGTCTTAGAAAGCTATGGCTTACCGACACCTCCTCTCATTGCTTGGAGTGCCTGGAGTGCAGGCATGATGAGCGGTTTTTATGCTTTTATGTGGTCTTCTCCTTTTGGATCTGATGCACCTGTTTTAGATGCGGGCATAGGCGCTATGAGCATGTTGATAGGGATACACATATCCCACTATCTTTTAAAAACTATTCGACATTTATTTAAGGAGAAAAAAAATGAATCATGCATCAGTTAGACAAATAGGCGAAAAAGAATTAGATGCTTTAGCTATTGGGGCTAATGTCTTGGGATCAGGCGGAGGAGGAGATCCTGCTTATGATTTACTCATTGCTAAAGAGTATGTCCAAGAATGGGGACCTGTATCTTTAATATCTGTTCACGATCTATCTGAAGAGGATTGGATAGCTCCCATTGGTTATATGGGAGCTCCGCTTGTTTGCTTAGAAAAACTGCCGAGCGGCAGAGAATTTCTTTGCATTGTGGAACAATTAGCTCTTTGTCAGAGACCAGTAGCCGCTTTAATGCCTTTTGAAATTGGAGGATCCAATGCTTTTGCTCCGTTTTGCGCAGCCGGACAATTAGGCCTGCCCGTCGTGGATGCAGACACTTTTGGACGAGCTTTTCCCGAAATGAACATGAGCGTCTGCCAACTAGCCGGCATATCTCCCGCCCCTGCAATTATTGTGGATAATCAAGATCAATATGCCCTTGTATACGCGCAAGATGGAGCGCATATGGAAAAACAACTCAGAGCTTTAACAACGGCGATGGGAGCAAGTGCAGCTGTTTGTACTTATCCTCTCACAGGACAACAAGCCAAACAAACAGTCATCGCTGGAACTATTTCTTTAGCTTTGGCCATAGGTGAAACCTATTTAGAAGCTCAGGCGCAAGGAAAATTATCCATTCCACATTTAATTCAGCAATGGGGAGGCAAATGTGTACTAGAAGGAACGATTGTAGATGTCACAGCTTCTTTACAAGATTCTTTTTTACGCGGACAAGTCATCCTTGAGAAAGGTCAGCAACAATGGCGTGTGCATTATCAAAATGAGTTTTTAGCAATTGAAGGAGACAATCATACTTATTTAGCCACAACTCCTGATATCATCACACTATTCGATCAAGAAAGTGGATTACCTATCCCTGTCGAAAGATTGACTTTTGGTTTGCAGGTCTATGTAGGTGTTTTGCCTGCTCCTGCTATTTGGCAAACTCCTGCAGGATTAACATACGTAGGACCTCAAGCTTTTGGTTTTAACTGTCACTATCAACCCTTCATCTCTCAAGGATAAATCTTATGTATACCATTGGAATAGATATTGGAGGGACGCATACAGATGGCGTACTTCTCGATTCACAAGGCAAAATTCAAAGTTGGGATAAAATCACGACAACAACTGATTTAGAAGCAGGTGTGCAAACCATGATTTCTTCTCTTTTGGCGCAAACTCACATTCCGCCTGCTCATATTCAAGCGGTCATGATCGGCACTACGCATGCTACAAATGCGATTTTAGAAGAGCAACACTTACTACCCGTCGGGCTGATCAGATTGTTAGATGGCAAACCACGTTTCCCTTCACCCGGATTCAGTTGGCCTATAAGTTTAAAGCAAAAAGTGATCAGTGCCTATGAAACGTGCGACGGAAGCTATGAATGCGATGGAAGAGCTTCTACTCGTTTTAATAAACAAGCTGTCAAAATAGCGATCTTACGGCTTTTAGAAAAAGGTGTAAAAGCATTCAGTGTAGTAGGCGCTTTTTCCCCTTTAAATGGCACTTTAGAACAAGAAGTAGGATATCTCATTCAAGATTTAGCAGGACCCGCATTTCCTTATTCTTTATCTCATCAAATCGGAGGCATAGGATTCATTGAGAGAGAAAATGCCACTCTGTTGAATTCTGCTCTTAAACACGTCATGGCAAAAGGCTTTGTAAATATTCAGCAAATTCTCAAACAGTTGAATATTCAAGCTCCTTTATGGATGACGCAAAACAATGGCAGCTTGATAAGTTTAGAAGAAGCATTGGAATTTCCCATTAAAACGATTGGAGCAGGTCCAACGAATTCGTTTATGGGGGCTGTCCGTTTATGTGGAGTGCAAGATGCGCTAGTTGTAGACATGGGAGGCACTTCTACGGATATAGGCATCGTAGAAAAAGGCTATGCACGCTCTTCTCTGCAAGCCGCTACGATTGGCGGCATTCCTTTACATTTTGCGATGCCGGACATGATTTCTTTAGCATTGGGTGGGGGAAGTCACGTGACTTTTAAAGAGCAAGAGGAATATCAAATAGGACCTCAAAGCGTCGCAAAAAAATTGACGGCTTTATCTAAAGTATTTGGAGGCCCTCATTTGACTTTAACGGATATAGGAGTCGCTGCTGATTTGTTGCAAATTGAACAAGCTGATAAGCATGCAATTGGACTATCTTGTGTTGAAGCCAAAATGATTGCTTTAAAAGCATGTCAACAGGTTTATCAATCTTTGGTGCGTTTAAAAGGAAGGCAAAGAGAACTACCTATCATTTTAGTAGGTGGAGGAGCTTCTCTTTTGCAACCCTTGTTGCATGATTTTCAATTAGAAGGGTGGATTCCAAAGCTAGCTCCCATTGCCAATGCATATGGAGCTGGGCTTGCAGAAGTATGTGGAATCGTTGATCAAGTGGTTTCTCTTAAAGAGCGAGAAACAATGTTGGAACAACTCAAGCAACAAGCTAAATCATGTGCTATTACCAAAGGAGCAGATCCTCAGCATGTGCGTATCACGAATCTCTCTATTTTACCCTTTGCTTACACAACGGAAGCATTGGCGAAGGTTGTCGTGACAGCTTCTGGAGAAAGAAAACGCATTTAAAAATGTGAATTTTTTCAAATATAAACTTCTCTAATTTCCTCTCTGTGCTCTCTGTGTACTCTGTGGTTATTTATTATTTAAACCACAGAGTACACAGAGAGCACAGAGAAATAGTTTAAGACATGCTTTGATTGGATTTACGTTTCTTTTTGATAGGAATGGTAATGGTATCTCCTTGCTGCAAAAATTGCCTTTTTTTACGCAAGGCTTTCAGATCGGCTTCTGGTAAAACATCTAATTGATCTGCTAATTCTTGTCCACGCGTGCCACTTAAAATTTGAAGAGAGCCCGGTTGCGTGACAGCGCCTTCTATGTAAATCGTTATCCATGTTCTTTCAGGAATGCGAATAGTTTGCTCATGACGGAGTTTACGGTTCCATTTCAATTTGCTTTGATCTGCAGATGGCAGCAACTCAGCTTGATCCAAAACATCTTTTAAAGACGCTGACAGCGGCATGCGATAAACACCCGGTTTAACTACTGCTCCCTCTACTTTGATTTCTAAAAGCGCGACAGGCATTTCAGCTAGAGGAGAATGAATCGGATCTTCTCCTTTTTTTGAACGCCCTAAAGCAAATCCGGCTAATGCCAATAGGATGAGACAAAATAGAACAATAATACACCATTCATGCACAGGTAAATGGGAATTCTTGGTCATATAATTAAGCGTATTTGTGTATAAAAGCCAAGCGCAAGGCTTGGCTTTTGCAATCATGATTAAGCTGCAGCAGCCGCTTGTGGATGTTCAAAGCGATTTTGTCGTCCCTTATGCATTTTAATAAGGTAAGCCAGGAGGCTTGCATGCTGAGCGGCCAAGTCCATCACACCAAACCACATTTTATGGCTATAATAAGGACCAAACCCAATTAACCCCATTTTGCCTATATTACCTACAAATTTACATAGAATGACAGCATCGAAATTTTTCCATATGACTGCTAAATGGAATGTCCATTTTTTGTTTACTTGAAAGAATTGAAGAATTTTGCAGAATTCCCCTGTTGCATTTATACCTGAAGCAATAAAGACGAAGAAATCTTTAGGTTTATCAAACAAGGTGCATACCACAGGGAGATCTTCTAAACGATGACCGTGAACTTTTACAGCACCATATTGATTAGCCAAATTTGTGAAAAATTGAAAATTAGCAATTTTTTGCTTTTGGAAAAATTTACCCAATTCACAGAAATTACCAATTCCACTCAAAAATTTTGCATAATCATATTTATCTGGATTATCATCTCTTCTAGGAAATTGAAGCTGATATTGTGTCGTAATGCGTCCATCTGCGTGCTTTGTATCTATTCGTTTAATACAATCTCTCATGGATCCCAAAAAGAGAGTCGCATAATAGATATCTCTTTGCGCTTCTATTGTTTTCAGACACTCTGCAAATAAATTTGAAATAGCATCAAAACGAGATAAAAAACGCAATTCAGAGATAAATGCCTTCGTCCATTTTTCCAATCCATCTATGCTATACAAATCATGCGCGATATAGCTCACTTCTCTGCCCGCTATATACGCACCTTTTTTAACAACAGCTCCTACTTTACTTGCTCCTTCATAAGCAGCTACTGCCAAGTCGTTTAATCCATCTATAAAATCCATAAATCCTCACACAAATTTAAGAGGGTTAATTCTTGTTTTATTAAGCTGCCGGCGCTGCCGCAATTTCGAAAAACTTAGGTCTTGGTTTAGTCACAATTTCTAGGAGACCCATGGTTTTTGCCACAATTGCCAACCAATGAATTGTCGTCGGATTAATCTTTTTCAGACCGATCGCATCTACAAAACCCGCTCCATTATAAACAAGCTCTACCAATGAAGTGACTCTATGCCACTTGGCATCTCGTCTTTGTGCATCTGTCAAGCGCTCGTCTGCTAATTTACGACAAGCCTCCAAAAGCTTCGTGCTATAAGCCACACAAACAAGGCCTCTTAACCACAACTCTAAGCTTTGAGTTTTAATCCATTGACAACCTGGGTATTGTCCTATCTGCGCTGCCCATTTAGCTGTATCTAATAAATTCCAACCATGGAGATACAAAGCGACGCATTGAAGATCGACAATCGCCCAAAGCCAATTGGTTAATCTATCCAATAAAGGCACATGGCGTAAAGGCACATTTACATTTTTTATATCTGCAAGAGACAGCTTTAATACATCAAAAGTCTCTGTATTATTCCCTACATCCTTAGCTGAAATATAAAGTTTTACTTGACTCTTTCCATTTTCTGTTGCGATATAAACTTGTCCATAGTCTGCATCGCTCTGTATAAAATTGCCTTGCGCATCTTTTAGACGGTCTCCTTTTGCATCTTGTCCGGTCGCTGCAAAACGATTGTACAAGGCTTCTTTGAACTCTTCCACACTTGCATAAGCATCTCCGGTCACAAACATCGTCTCTAATTGTTTCTGCAAATAGGCTTTTGCAATCAAACGAACATTATCATCACCTTTATAGACGCGCTCTTGCTCTGGCTCTACCTCTGCTTCTGCCTCTACCTCTGCTTCTACCTCATCCGCGTTCTCTGCATTTCCCTGAGGCTTTACCGGCACATCGAATCCCCTATGGAGAGCTTCACATAAGACCTTCTCTAAAGAATCTAAAACTGCATTTTCATCAATTGACATCGCATCTACAGGACAAAACCAACGACGAGGTTGCTGCAAGAAACGATAGAAATCATGCATACCCGCTGTCGCTAATGTCGCTTGAAATTTAGCTAGATAACCAATATGTGGATAACGCTCTATGAGCAATTGTAAAGCCGCTACAGCTACTTGACAGGCTTTTAGAAAAAATTCTGAGTCATTGCGTAAATCTTTCAGATGAACAATCGCCGCTGAAGCATTCTGTTGAACTTCATAACAATAACCTTTAATTCCTTCTTTGATTCCTTGAGCAACAGCTCCAATATTTAAGTCAGCCATGTGAAACTCCTACCATTAATTTGCATGGAAGATAAGTTTGTCACAATTAATGTAATTAAATCAAGACAATATTTTTAGATTTTAAAAAGATTATAATAAGAATAAGTAAAGCTTGGTGTTAATAAAAATTAATAATGTTATAATAAATAATTTGAATTTTTTAAATAAAACAGAAAGGATTTATAGCATAAGTACTATAAATCCTTAAAAATTCTTAAGATGAATTAACGGGCAAGCGCGCAAATGAGGCCAGTGCCTTTAGAAAAGATTCCTAAACCTAAAGCGACGGCAGGATTCAAAGTGAAAAAAAGAGGGACAGCTGTTGCGCCTAAATCAATACCAATTTTAGCCATGTCAAAAAGAGCTCCCTTCAATTCTTGAACAGCTTTTGATCTGTTTTCTTCCTGATCCTTATCCGGAGGGACATTTATACCCTTAGGCCTATTGACAATCACGTAATAGAAAGCTTTTCCGGCTCGAAAAGTCGCGTCGCTAAATAAAAGAGTTAAACCACTAACAGCCAGGATTCCGATAACTCGTTCCGCACCTACTTTGATGACAATCGTTAAGATAGGAGAACGTTGCCCCATTTCAGCAGCTAAAGAGGATAATTCTACCATTCCCCATTTCTGGAGAGTCAGAATATTATCGGCTAAATCACCAATAGTAAAGCAAACCATCGACAGTAACTCAATGGGTGAACGTGATTGATTTTGTATTTTAACGGCTGCGGCAATTCTGGCTGCGTCTACTTCATCAAAGCGATACTGTTGAAGACTTTCTATAATTATATCACGCACCTCTTGTTGATCAACAAAATCCTTTTGGTCCATGACCTCTATCACGACAGCTTTTGCAACTTTTTGACCAAGTTCTTTTCCCTCCTGATCTTGGAAGTAGGGATGTGCTAATAGAGCAATTTCAAGGGTTTTTGCTAGAAGCTCTTGATCCATGGATTTTTTTGAAAAAGGATTCATCCAAAATACGACATTTTTAAAAGATCCATAAAACTCAAGGATATTTACCGTTCCCTTCATATGATTGCGTAAAATGAGCGCATGTTCTTTTCCTGTATATAAATCATAAGCAGTCATTAGTTTACCGCTAAACTGTAAAGTTTTTTTACTAATAGAGGGATCCGTAAAGATCTTCTCTACGTTTTGCTTAATATAATTAATATACCTATCCAAAGTTCTAATGGCCATTTATTCCCCCTATTTCCCCTAGGAATTATGATTGAGAACTTATATTTTAACTTAGTTTTATATTAGTTAAGATTAAGCAATTATAAAGATATTATTAATATAAATTTTGTTTTAATTTTAATGAAAAATTGTTATAATAAAGATATAAATAATTACTTTCATAGTGAGTGAATTTAACTTAAAGGAAGGAATATATGGGTGATTTGTCTAATGATTCAGTTATTGTGAACATACCTGGAACACCTATTTATTTTCAGTTTGGGGAAACAAAAGGCGTCGTTCCTTCTGCTAGTGGAACGTTCCGAGGTTTAAATCTAACAAATGATACAAAAAAAGTAGCAATCGCCAAGCAATCTGATAGGGAGCCTATTAACGAACAAGAAAAAGGAGAAGGCAAAACTGAGGTTGCCCGACAAACTTGGAATGATTGGTTAGACACGGCAACATCAGCAGCTCCTCTGCGTGGTCTATGTTTTGTTGCGAACTATCTTAGTGAGGGATTACGTGAGATAGCCAATAAAGTTTATAATTTTATTTGTTGTTGTAGTTTTTCACCTTTAAAAGAAAAAGAAGATACAAGTCCATCAATGGAATTAACTCTTTCTATAAAAAAAGAAAATACAAATCCACTAATAGAAGCGATTCCTGAATCTATAAGAAAAGAAATTAATAACAACAAAAATCTAACTCAAGAAGTAAAAGATTTATTGCTAATATCTATTGCTAAAATTCCAAGTTATTTAGAATCTTTAAAAGCAACTGATAAAATAGAAGAAAAATTAGCAGAATTTAAATCTAATCTTGAACGCTTTTTGAAACCCGTACAAGAACAAGATGGTACAGAGCGTTCTGGTCCTAAAAATCAATATCAAAGAGATGGAGAGAGAGATGTTCCTATGTGTTTGAGAGATGGTCAATATGAGTATAAAACTCGAAAAGCTCCTGGATATGCTAATCCAACAATAAAAGTTGCTCTTATGCAACTGAGATTAAAAGCAGGCGAGCAAGCCATTGAAAAAATTACAGAACGCCCTGAAGATAAAAAATGGGAAGATGCTTTATATGCTATTAATACTCAAGTAAACGCAAACTCTTTATTTGGACTATTGACTCAGGAATTTAAAACAGGCATAGCTATGTCAGATCCACCTATTGCGTGGCAGGAAGATGACGGCATATATAGCTTATCAGCAAATATACAAACTTCACAGCCCACAATTACAAGCACAATTCAGCGCGATGAACAGGGAAACATCAAACAAATACTAGTTGAGGTAGAAGGAGGATTGCCCATCCTTAAGACAAGACAAGAGCCGGTGGATAGAGAAGGAAATCGAATAAAAGGTACCGTTAAACCCGACGAAATTTTAATCTCTAACGTGATCACAGGCAGGCTAAGTTACACAGTTACTTTATCACCCGACAACCAACCCCTTATTAATAATTTTTCAGCAACGCTAACGCCTAGATTGCATTAGTTATTTAAATTTAAAGAGGGTTAAATTGATTCCTCTCATCAATTCTTCCGAACTCATACTCTTCTTGCCTTCGAGTTGCACTTCTAGCAACTCTAAGGCTTTGTTTCCCGTCGCAATCACTAAATTCGCTTTTGTTTGTTGAGTATTGACGATAGTACCAGGCTCAGACTCATCCCCTTCTACAACGCGCGTACGGCTAATTTTGAGGCGCTTCTTTTCGCCTTTTACATGAACATAACACCAGGCTCCAGGATAAGGATTCACACCTCTTACAAGATCGTGAATCTCTTGAGCCGATTTATCCCAGCGAATTTCACAGTCTTCTAATTCAATTTTAGGGGCTAAGGTCGCTTGTGTATGATCCTGCGGCGTGCGAGGCGGTTCATCTTTTTCAAAAGTATGAATCACATCTAACAAAGCTGTTTTTCCTGCTTCGCAAAGAGCTTGCTCTAGTTCCCCAAATGTCATCTCAGCAGTGATCGCGACTTTGACAACCTTAATCATATCGCCTGCATCCATTTTTCTGACCATATGCATAATGGTCACACCTGTTTCTTTTTCTCCACTGATAATGCTGCGTTGAATGGGGGCTGCACCACGATATTTAGGTAATAAGCTGGTATGCAGGTTGATGCACCCACGTTTGGGCATATCTAACAAGTGTTGCTTGATGATTTCTCCATAGGCGACTACAACAAATAAATCTGCTTCATAAGCTTTTAAAGTTTCTGCAAATTCAGGTGCAGAGACCAATTCAGGCTGATAAACGGGTAATGGAGGATTACGCTGAAGAGCAACTGTTTTCACAGGCGTGGGAACAGGTGTTCCAGAACGCCCTTTAGGGCGATCCGGTTTGGAAATCACTGCTACAATGTTGACATCATGTTGCAACAAAAAATCGAGCACTTCGGCAGAGAATGTAGGGGTTCCAAAAAATATGATGCGCATTTATGCCTCTTTAAGAATTAAGGGACAAACGACCATAACGCCACCAGCGCCCTTAACGACAACGACAATAAGGACTTAATTCTTATTGTCGTTGTCGTTAAGGTCGCTGGTGTCGTTATGGTCGTTTGTCCCTTAATTTAACACAATAATATTACTTAACGTTTGATCAAAAATGAAGGCTCTAATTCTTCTTCCTCTTCTATTTGTGGTAGCTCTTCTTCTGCGCCTTGCAAACACATGAGTCCGCGTTTCGTCAAACGACAAAAATTGATAAAATGCTGCACTTCCGGCAAAGGCGATACCTCTAATTCAATACGTCGCAAAGCTTCTTCCATGTGCAACTGAGAGCGATACAATAACTTGAAGGCTTTGCTCAATTCACGTCGTGTTTCTAAAGCGAATCCATGCCTTTTCAGTCCAATAATATTGAGTCCCCCAAATTTGTACGGAATCCCTGCTCCAATGGTGTAAGGCGGAATATCATGCGTTACACGGCTCATTCCTCCTACCATTGCATAACGTCCAATGCGTACAAATTGGTGAATAGGAGTCATGCCTCCAATAATCGCACAGTCTTCGACAATCACATGACCTGCTAAAGTTGCATTATTGCTCATAATCACCCGATTACCCACTACGCAATTATGGGCAATATGGCAATAAGCCATGATTAAACAATTATCTCCTACTTCTACACTGGTGTTTTCTTGGCAAGAGGAGTTAATGGTCACAAATTCGCGGATATCACAATTTTTGCCAATTTTAACGAATGTTTTTTCGCCCCGGTATTTGAGGTCCTGTGTTTTTGTTCCAATACTGGCACCCGGATAGACAGTTGTCCCTGCTCCAATAGTGGTATAACCATCGATATAAGCATGCGATTTAATTACTACTCGCTCTTCTAAGACCACATGCGGAGAGTTAATCACGGCATAAGGTTCGATGATGACATTCTCGCCAATAGTGACACCGGGAGCAATGATCGCAGTAGGATGAATTTGATAAGACTTATTATTCATGAAAGTGAACTGGGGCTAAAGATTCTTGCTGTTATATTTGATTTTTATCTACAAAGACAAATCCAATTTCGGCTTCGGCAGCCACTTTATCATTGACAAGCGCTTCTGCTTTGACGCGCCCCCCTTTACTGCTAAAGTGAAGGCCTTGTCCACGCAAATACAGAACATCTCCCGGTTTGACAGGCTGGCGAAATTTTGCCTGATTAACACTCAATAAAATCGCAATTTTATCGCCCGATCCTTTGAGATGGACCAAGATTCCGCCCGCTTGAGCCAATGCTTCTAAAATCAACACACCCGGCATAATGGGGGCTCCCGGAAAATGCCCTTGAAAAAAAGCCTCATTAATCGTGACATTTTTTTGAGCCAAGACATAGTTTTTTTCCAAATTGACTTCTAACACACGATCGACGAGTAAAAAAGGATAACGATGGGGCAAAATCTGAATAATTTGATTGATGTCAAAAGAGAGAGTCTTATCTGATTGATTAACCATTAATGATTCTCCATCGTAATATGATTTAAAAGTTTGCGGGCAAAAGCAAAATTGGAGGCGTGTCCGGAACGAATGGCGATAATATGCGCATAAAAATCAAACCCAATCAGAGAAAGATCTCCTATTAAATCCAAAATTTTGTGGCGTGCCATTTCATCTGGAAAGAACAATCCCCCCTTGCTGAGAATGACGTCATCTTTAATCACGACCGCATTGTCTAAGCTGCCGCCCTTGATCAAGCCGCGATCCATCAACGCACTAATCTCTTTATAAAGAGAAAAAGTGCGGCAGGGCGCAATTTCTTTCTTGAAATTGTCTTCATTAATCAAGACAGAATGAAATTGACTACGCAGAAATTGAGAGCCCGGGTAGCTTAATGTATAGCTGACGCGATATCCTTCGTAAGGCAACGCAACCAAATGAATATCGCCTTCTGACCAATAAACCGGTTGCTGAATTTTGACAACGGGTGCGACCTGTTCTTGTTCGCGCACGCCTACCTTTTCGATCATCTCTACAAAAACGTCTGAACTGCCATTTCCTACGGGTGGCTCGATGCTCGAGATTTCAATACACAAATTATCAATGTTATAAGCTTTGATGGCAGATAAGACGTGTTCTACGGTGTGAACCCGCATCTCTTTAATGCCAATCGTCGTACTGCGCGACGTATCTTGCACATATTCTACTGTCGCAGGAATAATCGGTTGACCGGGCAAATCAATGCGCTTAAAAATAATCCCTGTACCCTCTTTTGCCGGACAAAAGCGCAGTCCCACCTCTTTTCCGGTGTGAATGCCAATTCCCGAAAAAGAAGAATAGTCATTTAACGTGCGCTGTTTACGCACAATTTTTTCTAATGCGGGATTGACAGTTGCCACATCTGCCTGCTTATGATAATAAAATTTAACGCTTTCGAAACGAGGATCTTAATAAACGTTTAGTTTTTAAGCAAGTCTATTTAATACTTACGAGAGCGAATAATTCCGCCTAACAGGCAGAAGCAAGCTAAACCAACTGCTGTGAAATCTCCCCATTGCGAGTAAAGCGTTTGATAATGATAAAGGGGTATTTTAACGTGCAACGAATCGGCTAAATCTTGTGCTTGCATATGATCTTCCCCTAATACGCTAATGATCCGTCCTAAACTATCCACGGCTCCTGTCACACCCGTATTGCATGCCCTTGCTAAGGGAATTCCATTTTCCACTGTGCGTAAGCGCACATGATCAAAATGCTGTTTAGGTAAATGCGAATGGGGATACCATCCATCATTCGTCAAATTGACCAATAATTCTGCTCCTTGCACACGGTTTTGCCGCATGAGATGCCCATACATTTCTTCATAGCAAATTGAAACGCCAAACGGAATGGACCCAGCAAAAACTTTAGCTTCTTTTCCACAGGTGAAGGATCCCGTAATGCCATAACGTGATGCTAGCTGACGACACCATTCAAAAGGAATATACTCCCCCATAGGCACCAAAACACGTTTTTCATAACGTGTAGGCACTTGCTCACTAGGAGTAAAATGAAAAGCAGCACTGTAAGATTCTGCTTTATGCAAAGCATCTTCTAAGTAAACACTATCTTCTAGCCCTACAACGACATGCGCTTGAAATAAATTCGCTAACGTTTGCACCAAATAAGCATTCGATACTAACCATTCAAATCCATGCGGAGTCCGAATATAATCCAAATAAGGGCTATTTTCCGAAGGAAAAAAAGAAGAAACATCCCCAAATATGTCATAAAATAAACGATAGATCTCTTGCAGCGGAAAAACCGGATGATAAGTTCCATAAGGCACCAAATATTCAGGCAACACAATCAAATCAATGGCTTTTCCACGCTGCTTAGGCAAAGTTGTCAGAATTTGACGCCATTCTCCTAATACATAAAGCCGTGCTTCTTCAGCACTTTGAAAATGCATATTTTCTTCAATCGGAAGTGCTGTTTGCACCAGCACCACATTTAAAGTGCGCGGATCTTGAGAAAATTGTCGTTCATGCCATGTCAATTGCAGCCAGCCAAATCCATAAGGAATAAGAATCATTAAACTCGCCACACTCCAGTTACGCCAAGCAAATGGTTGTATCCAGGCACGTAACACGATCAGATTAGTCAAAATGACCCAAAAAGAGAGTCCATAGACTCCACCTAAAGAAGCAAACTGCAAAGGATACAGCGCGCCTGTTAAAGAGAGTCCCACAGGATTAAAAGGCAAACCGGTGAGAATAAATAAGCGCGACCATTCACAGATCACCCAAAAACCGGCTAAAGCAAAAAGTTTGGATATATGCTGAAAAGTTTGCGGCTTTATCCATAGGGCTAAAAGGCCCCATTGAGCTCCCATCAACCATGCACAAAATAACCACACCCCATAGATATAAAAATAAGGATGAGAAGCAAACCAAGCGAGTTGTATGATTTGTATCCCTGCATACCACCCCATCGCAATACAAAAGCGTTCTTTGGCTTGAGGAATGCTTAACAACACACGCCAAAAACAGGCAAATCCACCCATGGCTGTGAATAGCCCCAACCATTCATTCCAGATCGGTTGTCCAAGTGCAACGAGCAAAAAAGAAAATATAAGGAGTCCTCTCCTTTGCCAAGGCGTTAACGCAACGTGTAATGTATTCTCCATAGAAATGTCAGCTTCCTTGCAATATGTATTGTTAAGAAATAAAAGGACAAACGACACGAAGGACGATAAGGACTTTAAGGACATAGTGGACAAAGGACTTTTATCTTTTGTCCACTATGTCCTTAAAGTCCTTATCGTCCTTCGTGTCGTTTGTCCTTTTATTTCTTAACAACGACTTAATTTCGAAGAAATAATTTTATCTAATAAAGCCAAAGGATTTAAAGCAGGCTCTTCTGCTAATCCTTGATGATAAATGACTGTAGAAGGCGTAAGAGCAGGCAAAGTATTGGCCTCAATCAAAATCATTTTTTCCGTAAAACGATTAAAAAACACATCTAAGCGCGCATAATTTTTGATTCCTAACGCTTGAGCTGCTTTTTCAACTAAGCCTTTGATTTTTTGGATGGCAGTAAACGAAAAAACTTCTTCTGGTGGAGGTGTAAGATTGATTCCTGTTCCTCCCTGAAATTTCTCTTCCAAGCTTAAAACCTTGCCTTTTGCAACGGTAATGCTAGGATTAAAGGCATGGTAATCCCCTTCTTCTTCAAAAACACCAACAGTGAGTTCCAACCACCCTTCTTTAGACGTATAATGCAACGTGTTGTCTTTAATCAAAATTTCGTCTGTTTGAATATAAGGCTCTATTAAATAGTCTCCATTAAGCACAACCGGCATTTCAATTGGGTGCTCTTGATTGGCAAATGTGTAAGAAGGAATAAATGCAGCTTGTTGCTGAACAATAGTATGATACTTTTTTAAATCTTGCGCAGATTGCAATAAGATAATTCCTGCTGAACAACCATCAGCACGGGGTTTGATGATCAGCTGCGTACTGTTTAACTCTTGACACCAGCTCTGCCAAAGAGACTCACATTCATCTGAGTGACAGGTATGCAAACACACAACCTTCTTAGGAATTGAAAAAAGATCTTCATCAGCAAGGGATTGAATCACTTGACCCGTTAAAAATTTATCCATACATAGAGCCGATGTAAGTGCATCTGATCCATTAAAAGGAATTTGATACGCTTCCAAATGATGCTGCAGCGTGCCATTTTCCCCTTCGCCTCCGTGTAAAGCAATAAAAACAAATGCAGCTGTTTGTTGTGCGCGCGTTAAAAACTGCTGAAAAGGCATTTGAATGGGTTGTGGTTGGATTAATGAATCAGTAAAACCTAATTTACAACGAATAGTTCCAAGCAACGCCTGCCAATTTGTTTGCTCTTGATGTGTCACTTGACAATTTGCATAAATTTCTTCCACCGTATGATTTAAGGCATAAGCATAAGGCAATTCCCAAATTTGCCCTTGTCGATCAAATAAAAAGGGAACTGGTTGATAGCGATGAGAGCGCAAGAGTTTCAGCCACACATTGGTTCCGCTCATCAAAGAAACTTGCCTTTCTGCGTTGTGACTGCCAAAAAGAACATAAACAGGCAATTTTGAGTGCTCTTGCTTGTGTTGTTCATGCGGAAAATGAATCCCATAACGTTGACAAGCACGTTGAACGATATATTCTAAACTTTGCCGGTGAGACATTCCTAAGAGTGCAGTTTGACGGAAGAGAAAACTATTTTGTTCTAATCCACTTAGAGGATTAATATCGGTAAAATAGACATTCTCATTTGGCATCAACCAACCATCTAAACGCACAAAATCACGCATTCCAAATAATTGAAACAGCTGCTCTGCTTGCAAACGAATACGCTCCACAATAACGGATGAGAAACGTGGAGGTGTATGGTAAGTGGCTTGGTTAGTAGGCAAGTATTTTTTGCGATAATCAAAAATTTGATTATCGGCGTAGTTTAACTCTACTTCAGTAGGGATCAAAGCCACAGGTTGGCCTTGCGCATTTTGAAATACAACAATGGTGAATTCTCTTCCTTCGCAAAAAGGCTCAAGAAGTACTTGTTGACAGATTTGGCGTGTGAAAAGATCTTGCAATTTCTCTGTCGCTTCTTGCACAGAATAAACAGAATGCACTCCAATGGAAGACCCCCCCATGGCAGGCTTCACAATAGCACGTTTTAAACGATGAACGTGAAAAAAATGCTCGACGCACGCTTCTAAATTTTTTTGTTGACGAGAGAATAAAGCCTGAGGGAAAGTTAAAAAACCATTTTCACGCAATGTTTCGGTCAATTGTTGCTTATGGAACATCCATTTGCAGCATGCACTGCTATGACCCACAAAAGGAATTTGGTGTTCTTCTAATAAAGCTTGGAGCTCACCATCTTCACCAAAAGCGCCATGAATGACAGGAAATGCGAGGTCGACGTTTTTCAAAAGATGAATCAAACGATCAGCATCTAATAAGGTGGCGGTTCGGCTTAGCTTAAAATCAAAATCGGCAGGCGTATTAGAATAAAGTTGGGCGCAAGAGAGTTGATAAAACTGTTTATGGCAATCCACATAAAGAGGAATGATCTCTACAGTCGCGCTGCTTAAATGATCCATCACAGAACGAGCAGAATTTAAAGAAATGCCTCGTTCTAGCGAAGGACCACCACAAATCAAAGCTAATCTAAAGGATGGAGAAGATGACATGATTGACCTATTCGTTCAAAGGAACTAGCTTAAGTCAAGCTCATCTTTTGAAGCAAATAGGTTTTTACTATCTTTTAATAATTTATTATATTTAAACTACCTATGAACAAGTGTTCCAATATTCTCCAATAGGTTGGATAATATCTCCTTTAATATGCACTGTCCCTTTCATCTTACCAAATAGTGATTGTTCCTCCTCTGCAATAGGAACAAGCTTAACAATAGGTGTTTTTCTTTTAGTAATGATGACCGTTTGTTTTGTACTTCATCCATAATCTTCAGATTCAAGCTGGTAATAGATTTCCCAGCTTGAATTAATAATTAAAGTTTTTTTATTTAATCAATTGACAGGATCCAAGATAACCCTAAAAATATAGGGAGAGGCAGCAGAATCACTCATTTGATTTGTATTCGGAAGTGTGCTTTGAATTCCCCCTACAATATAACCCACCACAACAGATTGCTGAAGTTTATCCAATTGTATAATGTCTGTTATCACATGTTTAGTGTTATACGTTGGAATGGATGATGTCGGAATAAATCGCGCTTCAGCTCCGAAGAGTAAAGGATTACCCGGATTAGATTGCGTAGACAGAATAAGCGGATATTGAGCACTCATCAAATACTGAGTAAACCATCCAAGGGGATCTCTTTGAATCGTCGTCACTTGATTAATAAAGGGAATTTCATCATCTGTTTGAAATACACCATTTTCAAAAAAACCATAACTGATTCCTCCAAATAAAATGGTATACATATTGCCTGTCTTTTCCGAGAATAAATTCGTATTGGCACAAGAATAATTATTCATTCCTTGCTTGAAGGCAAAAGGGCTACGCGCATCCATCATATTAGGCACGCCATCGGCATTGACCGTGACAGGAACAGTCCACACACCCCCGGAAGGTGTAAAAACACCTGAATAAACGATCAAACTACGTATTAATTCATCATTTAGATTGCTTAACACGGGCACAATATTTAAATCTCTGCGACGAAAATTCGGATCGGGTATTTGTAGTTCCGGCGTTTCAAATTCTGCACTCAAGTTCTTGCCATCATCATGAATATGAAAACGGCGAATTTGCTTCGTATAAATTTGAGTGTGGTTTCCGAAGAAATACGTCCCCTCAAAGTCTTGTCCAAAGACCAGCAATGTGGGATGATCCTTACCTAAGCAAAACATTTCTCCGCCCGTCACGCTAAACAGTCCATTAAAAGTTTGACGAATAAAACTAACAGCCGGCTTGTTTGTCTCACGCATTACCCAGCGCATGAGTCCAGGAATATCAACCGCTGTGAGTGTATTGAAAGTCGAAAAATTATTGACAAGAGTTCTAAAACCATAGCCTCCCACTATATATAACGTTTCATCAGATTGATAAGCTTCAGCATTTGTGACAGATAAACTTTCAATTTGATCAAGAGAGAGTCCAGATTGCGGATCATCTAATGCGCGAGAGAAAATTTGATTGCGAATCGGATCAATGACATACAACACCCTATTTTGTTGAGAGGGTGGAAAATTATTGGGATCATTATTGAAACCATGCAAACCATTTGTACGGCCTGTTAATAATAACCATTTGTCCTCATGAATACCTACTACAAAGGATTGCAGTCCATTGGGTAAACTAAAATTGGCTAATTCAACGCGCACGCGAAAAGGCAATAGCGTTTCCGGAAAAATCGGACTAACATCCGGCGTTTGATTCTCTGCATAAACCCAAGCACCGCATGTGATAGCGATTAAAGCCGTTAACATATTGAAGAAAGAGACCCACAATTTCATAACTCCTCACTCATTCAGAAAATATAAAAAATGTTTATACAAAGTGTTGCAGTATAAAATAAAAAACAAATTTTACATAGTAAACAATTTTGGATTCGAATGAAAATTTGAAAGATGAAATGAAAAGGACAAACGAAAACGATAAACGACTCTAACGACAAAAACGACCTTACGAACAAACGACAATCATGATTTTACTCTTTATTGTCGTTTGTCGTTTTCTATTTAAACCTCAATACTACTATATCGAGTGTTAAATCATTCTTCGATTTTCACTGGCTTGAAATAAGCACGCACTTTCTCAAATAGAGAAGGTACAACTTCATCCGGCTGATCTTTCTTCACTTCCTGACGATAACGCGCTAATAAAGAAGCCTTCGTGATAATATCGTCTTTTCCAGGAGCAAACGCTAGCTTTCCCTCTTCCACTTTCTTTAAATCGTCTGGATTGAAAATTAACCAATACTCCCAGTCTTTTTCCTTTTTATAACCTGCAATATCCCCTTTTAAAACTAGATAATCTACACACGCATCGCCTAACACAACATGGTTAGTGGTTTTTTGAATAGGTAATGAAGAATCTAACTCTTTTCCATAAGCAATTCTAAAATTATTGATGAGTTGCACTCGGTCATTGACAAAAGCATGTATCCCAAAAATAGGATGCAAAACATGACAAATTGAACGCGCATCTAGAAAATTAAGTTCGACCTTTTCTGCATTCTCTGGAATATCATTCACATCTTTTTTGACAGGAAACTCGGCTTGATATTTCAAACGCGTTTCTTGTGAAAATCGAGCCATTCCCTTAAGAAGGAGAGCTAAAGGAGTGGTAAATGTCACTAATAACAATCCTAGGACTAAACTCGCCACTCTCCAAGCGGTTGTCAGATAACCTCCAGATTGAGGACAAATAGGATTTGTTGTGTTCATCACTTTATAGCGTTTGATTTCTTCGTCTACTCTGCGACCTACTTGATGGCATCTAATACGCTCCGCCGCAAAAGGCGCAATTGTCCAATGCAATGGCTTCAGGCACCCATAACCTACAGCATCGAGAATTCCACTTAATCCATTTGTATTATTATTATTCACATGATCTAAAAATATATTCATACTACCTCTAATTTATAATTAACTTAAATAAAAAACTAAATATAAATAAAATAACGCTTTACAGTCAATAAAAAAATTAAACAAAATCAATTAATAAACTAATAATACATTTAATTTATTGTCAAAATAGTGATTTTCATCAAATTCCTTATGCTATACAATTGTTATCATGTTTAAAACACCTTATCGTGAACATCATCTTTTTGCTTTATTAGACGCGTACAGCCAACAGACGCTACCGCTCGATCTGTTTATCAGCTTGTATTTTCGCCAACATCCGGCTTTGGGATCCAAAGATCGCCCTTTTGTGGCTGAAACTGTCTATAAACTGGTCCGTTGGCAAAAATTGTTGGATTATGTGGCCCCCACTCCTACCTGGCAAGATCGCTATCGTGTCTATTTAGACGTGAGCCTTCAAAATTTGCAACAACGAGAAGATATTCCTTTAGCGACACGTGTGAGTTTTCCTACTCCTTTATTTGATCTGTTAGTCGCAAATTATGGTGTGGAGAAAGCCTGTGAACTGTGCTTAGTTAGCAACAAACCTGCTCCCACCACCGTGCGTGTGAATCGACTCAAAACGACACGAGATGCCTTGTTAGAGCGTTGGAATGAGCAATATGAAGTGTCTCCTACTTTACATTCACCTGACGGCATCATTTTTCATAAGAAAATCAATTTTTTCCAATTGCCTGAATTTAAAGAAGGTTTATTTGAAGTCCAAGACGAAGGCAGTCAGCTGCTTGCTCACCTGGTTCAAGTACAACCTGGACAGCAAGTGTTAGATTATTGTGCAGGATCCGGCGGCAAAACATTGGCTTTTGCTCCTCTTATGCAAGGTAAGGGACAAATTTATGTCCATGATATTCGTCCCCATGCCTTACAAGAAGCACGCAAACGTTTGCGTCGTGCTGGTATTCAAAACAGTCAAATTCTGCTTCCTGATAGTCCTCACTTGAAGAAATTAAAGAAAAAAATGGATTGGATCTTAGTAGATGCACCTTGTTCCGGAACGGGAACTCTCCGTCGTAATCCTGATATGAAGTGGAAATTTGAACCTGAGATGCTCACGCGTTTGATGGGACAGCAACGCACGATTTTTGAAAAAGCCTTAAGTTTTTTGCATCCTGAGGGACGCATTGTGTATGCCACCTGCAGCTTGTTACAAGAAGAAAATCAAGTGCAAGTCGAACATTTTCTGCGCACCTATGCGCTGACCATGGAGGCAGAGCCTTTTCAATCTCTTCCTACCGACGGCGGCATGGATGGCTTTTTTGGAGTTGTTCTTAAAAGAAGATAAGTCTATCATTATTCTTTTCTATTAACCATTTAATCTCCTTCTATTATGAAAAATAAAGTTTTTATTTACGTATTTACTGCCTTACTTGCTGTCTCTTCACTGCAAGCATTTAAAAATGAAAATCTTTTGAACACTCCTCGTAAAGAGCCTAAAATTTTTGTGAATAATCGCATTTTAGCACGTGTGAATGACAAATCTATTTCGACTTTTGATTTAGTAAAAAAAATGGATTTAACCTTTTATCGACAATATCCTCAATATGCTCATTCTAATGATGCCCGTTATCAATACTATGAAATGAGTTGGCGTTATGTCTTAGAAGAAATGATTGATAAAGAACTCGTTTTAGCTGATGCGCAAGAAAGTAAGATTGCTGTGACAAGCGGAGACGTGCGTCAAGAAATGGAAGTTGCTTTAGGACCTAATATCATCGAAAATTTGGACAAAGCCGGTTTAAGTTTTGATGAAGCCTCCAAGATCATGCAAGAAGACTTGATTATGAATCGTATGCTAGGAGGTCGTGTCCACGCCAAAGCTTTACGTTCTGTGACACCTAGTAAAGTACGTCAAGCGTACGAAACTTTTATTGCAGATCCAGCCAATGCGCGTTTGACACAGTGGCAATACATTATTATTACAATCAAAGAGCGCACTGTAGAAAGAGCAGAGAATGCAGCTAAGGCAGCTTATCAACTTTTAATGAGTGGAACTACAATTGATCAACTCTCAGACAAATTAAAAGAGCAAAAAGTCTTAGGGCGTAAAGGCAAAGTGACTGCTTCCAACGTCATTAAAAATAATGACCAAGAGCTTTCTAGGGCGTATAAAGAAGCTTTATCTTCATTAGACACAGGCATGTATAGCCAGCCTTTTTTCCATAAGAGCCGCGAAAGCAATGCCCCCCTCTATCGTATTTTATTTGTGCAGGAAAAAATTCCCGGAGGAAGTCCTTCTTTTAAAGAACTAGAAGGAACGCTAAAAGAGCAATTGATTAATCAAGCGGTTGATCAAGAAACAGATGTTTACTTGCAGAAATTGCGTCAACATTATCATATTCGACAAACAGATTTAGATGCTTTTTTACCGGCTGATTACCAACCGTTTATTTTGAAATAAGAGCGCATGTCCATTTATAAACCAAGTGAACTACGCCTTTTTCTTGATCAACTGGGGATTTTTCCTAAAAAAGGATTATCGCAAAATTTTTTGATCGATGGAAACATCATTCGCAAAATTGTCACTGCTTCAGAAGTGCAAGCGGGTGACACTGTATTAGAAATAGGTCCTGGACCTGGTTCTTTGACGCAAGCCTTGCTAGCAGCAGGTGCTCACGTGCTTGCTGTCGAAAAAGATCACATACTGGCGCAAGCGCTAGAGCGTTTGCAGACGCAAGACAATCAATTGTCTATCTTCTGTGAAGATATTCTAGCTTTTCCTTTGCAAGAGCACTTACAAAATAGACAAAAAGCCAAAGTAATTGCCAATCTGCCTTATCACTTAACGACGCCTATTTTGACACAATTAGCGCCTTTAACCACCTTATTTTCTTCTTTGACGGTGATGGTACAAGAAGAAGTGGCTAGGCGTTTGACGGCTCAGCCAGGCACATCGGATTATAGTTCTTTAACTGTTTTTGTGCGTTTTTATACAGAACCGGTCTATGCTTTCACTGTCAGTCATCACTGCTTTTATCCGGCACCAAGAGTAAATTCGGCGGTTGTTGTGTTGCGTTTACGTGAACCTCCTTTGGATCCTGAAACGGCGCAAGATTTTTTTCGTTTGACACGTACAGCTTTTGAGCACCGGCGCAAAATGTTGCGTGCTTCCCTTAAAGAATTATATTCCCCCCAGCATGTAGAGACCGCTTTAGAAGCTATTGGACAGAATCCATTGGCACGCCCTGAAGTCCTTTCTTTGGAAGAATTTCTGCAACTTTACGCGCTTCTCAACAAATCAGTTTAAAAACAATAGGATATCTTACAAATCTTTTCCTCTAATGATTATTGCAAAACAAATGTACTTAAGGTACAATAAAACTTAAGTCAAACAGACTAAAAACCAATACGATACCGCATATGAAACGTAAAACTTCTCGTCCTCCAAAAATTGACCATCTTCTTGATATTGTAAAAAAATGCATTGAGTTAGGAAGATATATATCATGTTTACATTTAGAACAAAGGGAGGAAGAGAGAGGAATCACGCGCCGAGAGGTGTTGCATGTCCTTTTAAATGGATTTCATGAACAAAAAAAAGATGGCTTTGATGAAGTGTATCAAAAATGGCATTATGCTATACGGGGTAAGACTTTGGATGCTCGAGAATTAAGGGTTTTTATATCATTTGATGAAGCAACCAAAATGATCATTATCACGACGTATGAGATTGGAGTGTAAATTATGGAAGAAAAAATTCAAGACCAATTTATCGACTATGGATGTGGTTTTCCCATAGTACTTCGAAACGTCCCCATGGTGAAAATTGATGGAAAATGGGTACCTAATATTAATTACAATAAATTTGAAAAAATTGTCTCATTAATGTTGTGTCATAAACAAGCAAAATTGACAGGAAATGAAGTGCGTTTTATTCGACTTTATTTAGGTATGACTTTGGACATGTTTGCAAAACGATTTGGCGTCAAACATCCTACAGTAATCAAATGGGAAAACTTTAAAGATAAGCACACAAATATGAGCTTAGGAACAGAAAAAGACATTAGATTATGTTTAATAGGGCACCTAAATGGAAAAAAACAAATTAGTAAATTATACAATGAATTGATTTCACTTCCGCTATCACCAACCGAACATCAAGAAAATGTTGAGTTAGATTTAGATCTCGAAAAAATCGCAATTTAATAAACGTTCTCTCTTTATCCCTCTGTGTGCTCTGTGGTAAAATTAATCACCACAAAGCACCCAAAACTATTTCACTTGTAACTCACGGAAAAGAAACATCAAATAATCGACATCTTCTTCTTTGTGAAAACTATTAAAGGATTTGTTCTCTTCTAGTCACCGTAAGATCATAACCTAAAGCATGGATCAACTTTAAAACTGTTCCTATTTCAGGCTGCCCTTTTCCTTGTATCAGTTTGTAAAGCGTGCCTCTACTAAGACGTGATTCTTTGGCTAAATGAGAAATCCTGCCATGCACGCGAATAATATCTTTAAGAGACAATTTAAATGCTTCTACGTCTTCATCAGCTAATGCTTGATTTAGAAAGCTCATAGCGAATTCAGGATTTTCAAGATATTCTTCTAAAAGTTCTTCGAAAGAACGAAACTTAGCACTCATAATACTCGCCTTTTGTAATCTTCTAGGTATTTTTTGGCTTTAATAATATCACGCTCTTGACTGCGCTTATCGCCTCCTCCAATAATCAATATAAGATGCTGTCCAACTCGAGCATAATAAATTCTAATACCAGTTTTATGATGAATACGAAATTCCCAAAGTCCCTCACCTATTGGTTTACAATCACCAAAATTCCCCAGCTTGATACGCTGTAGCCTCTGAAAGATGAGAGCTTGAGTATCAATATCTTTCAGATTATCTAACCATTCACGAAATGGCTCTTTCCCATTTTCACTGGCATAAATCTTGATATCGTATTCCATGTTTTTAGTGTATACTAAAAGATATTTTTGTTCAATACTGTTAACATTAATTCAATTCTTCATTCGAATATTCATTCACCTGCAGCTCACGAAAAAGAAACATCAAATAATCAACATCTTCTTCAATGATTTGCTCACGCGACCTCCCCGCCCCATGACCCGTCTCTTTGTAGACTCTTAAAAGCACTGGATTTTCACTAGACTGTGCTTCTTGAAGGGCTGCTGCAAATTTGTAGCTATGCAAAGGTACGACGCGATTATCATGATCAGAGGTGACAACTAAAGTAGACGGATAGGCCGTTCCTAACTTCACTTGGTGATAAGGAGAATAAGCAGATAAAACTTTAAAATCCTCTGGATCATCCGGATTACCATACTCTGACATCCACGCCCATCCCACTGTAAAGTGATGAAAACGCAACATATCTAACACACCCACTCCTGCGATAGCTGCTTTAAACAAGTCAGGCCGTTGAGTTAAACATGCTCCTACTAACAACCCCCCATTGCTACGTCCACTAATCGCTAATTTAGCTGGATTCGTATAACCCTTGTCGCATAACCATTCTGCAGCAGCTATAAAGTCATCAAAACTATTTTGCTTATTGCGAAGACTCCCCGCATGATGCCAGGCTTCTCCATATTCGCCCCCTCCACGAATGTTAGCCAGGACATAAATCCCTCCTGCTTCTAACCACACCATATGTTTCGGATCAAAACTAGGAGTGATCGAAATATGAAACCCTCCATAACCATACAACAGAGTAGGATGGCTTCCAGTCAATTGTAACCCTTGTTTGTGCACAATGAACATCGGCACTAAAGTTCCATCTTGACTAGGATAAAATACTTGCTTGATTTCATAATCTTGCGATTGCCAAGATAAATCAGGCGCAGTAAAAACTTCGCTCACACCGGTTTCAGCATCACAACGATAAATCGTAAGAGGTTGTGTAAAACTACTATAAGGATAGAAAAATTCTGTGCTCTTTTGAGAGCCACTCAATTTCCAACCCTTCCAATTAGATCCTGCTGTGCCCATTCCAGGCAATATAATGTCCTGACAGAAATGCCCATTTCGATCAAAAATTTTGAGTTGGCTACAGACATCTTTAAAATAAGAAATGACAATTTTACTTCCAGCAAAACACGCTTGCTCCATGAATAAATCGCTTTCTGATACATGCTCCACCCAATGCTTTCTTTCAGGCTGTAAAGGATCTATAGAGATAATACGGCCTTTAGGGGCATCATCATTTGTTACAAAGAAAAAACGCCCTGACACACTTCCAAAATAATCATAATTAGCTTGTTGATTGGGAAATAACTGTGTGAAAGTAAAAGAATTCTCTTGCAGATCTGTGTAGACAACTCCATTGGAATGACTAGAACCTGTCTTGGTTTTAAACATCAAGTAACGGCCGCCTTTGGTCAATGAAAGAGAAAAGCAAAGATCGCCAGGTTCTGAAGCTTGAAATAATTTTCGATCTTCTTCTGTCGAGGTTCCTAAACGATGATAATAGAGACTTTGAGAAGTGAATACAGCATCTTCAACATCATCTCCCTCTAGCCTAAAGTAATAAAGACCTTCGCCTTTTTGATCCCACAAAGGCTGACTAAATTTAATTCCAGTGAGCGTATCCGGTAAATCTTTACCTGTTTTTAGATTTTTTATGCGCCATTGCTGCCAATCTGAACCTGCTATCGAAAGGCCATACGCGACAAAAGATTGATGCTCATCAATAGTATAGCCTGTTAAAGAAACCGTTCCTGCCTGGCAAAATGTCGCCGGATCAATCACCAGCGAGATCACTTTGTCTTCATTCATGCGGTAAAGAGAAGTTTGTTGTTGTTCTTTACGCATGCCCGTAAAATAATAATTTTTTCCCTGTTTATAAGGAATTCCCCACGTATCAAAATTTAAAATTTCCGTTAAACGTTTACGAATAGCGTCTCGATTGGCATCCTCTTGAAAATAGGTTTCAGACAACGTGTGTTGCGTAGCTAACCATTCACATGTTTTTGGTGTTTCTTGTTCTAACCAAATATAAGGATCTGGAACATTTAACCGCTCTGACAGATAGGTAAAAGAAACGAGTATGATCAAAATAAAAGGTAAAAAAAATTTCATTTCAACTCCTTTTAATTATCTTAACGCCTTAATTTGAATCCCAATAAACCTATTCCCAATCCTCCTATGACCCATAGCCAGGAAAAAGAAGCAAACCAACTATAAGGCCAAGCTAAATGCACTTCTTCTGCTGCTAAAAGTGAAACTTTCTTTAAACATTCTCCTTGAGGTGTGACTAATTGTAGTTCACCTACTTGTTGATCTTTGGCAATAGGTAAAGTTAATTCTTGCCAATAAAGCAAACATTTGGCTTGTGGATCTTCTGAAGGATAATAATCTAACGTGAGTGGTTCTTGCAAATAGGTTTGCAACGCATGGTTTGCTTTAGGAATCGTTTGTGAAAATGTTTGTAATCCTGCTTTTAAATAGCGTCGTTGCACTTTAGGTTGATTAAAAGCAGTTTCAAATAGCTTGATGGCATCTTCAAACATCATACTGCGATCTTGATATCCCATGAGTACAAGGATGAGTGTTCTGTCATTAAAGCGAGCAGCACTGACAAATGTATTTTTAGCCTTCGCATGGTAACCTGTTTTGCCTCCAATAGCTTTGGAGTAATAAAACTTTCCGGGACGAACCAACCGATTCCCTTGCAAACAAGTGGTGGCAGCTTGCTTATTCGTTTTGGGTCGCATGAAACGCGTTTGCATGAAAATATCGCATAGAATTGGCTTTTTTAAAGCCTCTCTAAACATTAAAGCTAAATCATAAGGCGTGGTCTGATGACTCGGGTCATGCAAACCATGTGGATTGCAAAAGTGCGTTTGCTGACATCCAAGGGTCTTTAAATAAAGATTCAAGCCCTCCATAAAAGCAGGAATAGAAGGACTCACAGCTTGTGCAATCACGTTAGAAGCATCGTTACCAGAAGAAATAAGCATTCCCTTTAATAAATCTCTTAAAGAAAAAATTTCCCCTTTTTTGATGCCAATATGTGTACCGTCCGGTTCTAGCCAATAAGAGGGCAAGGTAAAATTAGATTTACGTTTAGCCGCTTGAGTAACAGAACCTAATGCCTCTTGCTCAGCCGCAAAGGAAGTATCTAAATCCTCTCCTTTTAACTCCAACAAGTAAAGAGCAGTCGCAATCTTAGTTGTACTAGCTGGATAATGCAACTGATAAGCATCACGTTCAAAAAGGACTTGACCTGTATCAGCATTCATTAAAAGAGCAGCTTCACCCCTCATATTAAAAGTCAAAGGCTCACTACATACATACCAAGGAAAGAAAATGATCCAAACCCATTTTTTCATCCACGCTAGCATTTATTTGGTTCCATTGGCTTAGTTTTTATCAAATAATGTATCTTAGCGATCTTTCAGTTTACAATCAAATAAATTTAATCAAATATTAACAAAGTATTTAAAATAAATAAATAAAATGTTATTATATTATAAAAAACAATATTTTTAAATGGTTTTATGCCTTATTACCTTGACACACATTATAAATATAAATTTAAAAATCAATTTAATGATCATTTATTTGCAGAATTGATTAATGAAAAACCTAAATTAAAATTAGATTTTTTCAAACCCGAAATTCCAGCAATAGAGCTTGTCAAGCCCTTTAATCCTGCACCAAAGACACCTCCTCTTGACTTTTATACAAGAAATATCAAACCCATTTTCGATACAATAAGTGCGGCATTTTTCTATTTAGCTGAGCGTATTCATATCATTTTCCGAGTTATTTTCTGTTGTTTAGCGAGACAAGAAAAAGAGTTAGAATTAGAAGATCCAATACCTGCTCCTAAACTTGATCCAAAACCTTCCCTCCCTGCTCCTAAGTTTCATCCCAAAACACCTCTTCCTCTTCAACATGCACCTATTCAGCAAAAAGACATTGCCCCACCCATTGTTGTTCAGCCGAAAATTGTCCAAAAACCAGATCCATTGATTAAAAAGCAAGCAATTCAAAAAGAATTGCAACAAAGCTTAATTGCGGAAACGAATGAATGGTGGAAAGGAATTTATTCCGCAAATCAACTGAACAGATGGTGTGATGATTGTATTAATCAAGCTGTTAATTCATCTTACATTTTAAGAAAATCGACCTCTGATCAGTCGCAGAAATATACCTTACATTATAAAAAAGATAATATCGCTCATCATGTACGTCTGGAAATAACACCTGAAGGTGAATTATCGATTTCTGGTCAAGAAGCCACTTATACCAGTTTAGCTGATCTAAAAAAGGCTTTAGGATTAAGAATTTCTGTGAACTTGCAAACGCTTAAAACTTTTCAAAATCAAACAACATTAGAGCAATATCTTCTGAATTGGAAACAAGACTTTAGTGATGTGAGTGAATTAACTTATACAGTTCAATTAGCTCTTCTTAAAAACAATAGACCTCATTTTTTCTTAAGAAAATCTGAGAGTCAACCTCATGTTTTCTACCTTTCTTATAAGAAAGATCAACAAATTATAGAAGAAAAACTTACTCTTCAAGCTAATGGGACATTACAAATCCCTAGTCAAAGAAATAAGGTTTTTCAAAATTTCAAAGAATTAAGCCAAGCATTCAGTTTAGGAACACCTTTAACACTCGAAGATATAAACGAGGCTAAGGCATTTTTAATCAAGCATGCACCTGCCCCAGAGGAATTTTTGAAAGAGCCGCAAGCTTTTTTAGATCCGCTAGAAGAAGGAGAAGTTGAAGAGGCAGAAGGATTACGTTCTCTTGGTATGTACTCTTATTTGCATGGATTTAAAGCTTTTGATTCAACAACCAAGCAATTAACACTTCAAGGCAAAACTTATACGCCTGTCACAGGTGGAACAACTAACCTTTCTCAGAAACGTTTAATTTCTTGCGGATCTTCTACTTCACGAGAAGCCATTGTACTTGACCCTGAGGATTCACCTATTCTAAATGATCATTTCGATAAGCTCTTACAACAAATTCAAGCCAAGCAACACGCTTTTCTTTTAACCGAAGAACAAATCATTGATGAAGTGATCCGCTATGTACGACAAGATATTTTTCCTTCTTGTACAGATCGTCATTTAGAATGCAAGGTAGATAAATTTGTACAAGATAAATGGGGAAGGTTTCCTGCTCTCTATTATCAACAAGATGGAAGACAAGGTTATATTCCTGCTATTCCTATCGACGAATTTATCAAAGCAGATATTGGTGTTTGCCGTCATCATGGATTAGTCACCGGCTACCTTTTAGATCGTTTAACACGTGAACCCGCTCAAAGACCTATTTTACAAGGTGTTCCTCAAGTCATACGCGATAATATTACGAATGGAGCACATGTATGGGCAACCTTCATGAGTGCACAAGGTAAAAAGTGGCACATTGATACACTTTGGCCTGTTAAAAAAGAATTTAGCCAACCCCAAGGTATTCAGAGTTTACAAAATAAAGGCTATGGCATCGTCGCCATTCAAAATCAAATAAGAAGAACACAATGGGCTCACAAATTGGCTACTGAAGGCAACGAAAAAAAGAAGGCGTGTAAAAAAGCTTTAGATCTTTTAGTGATAAATCTTTTAAACCTTTCTAGAAATCAGTTGCTTTTGGCGCTTGCTGATCAACCACAAGATTATGTGATCTGTCAAGCAACCTCTGAACCTTATACTTACGTGCTTCATTATTGCGATGGAACGCGTGCCCATCAAAAACGTTTTACGATTCAACAAGATGGTGCTATTCGCTTGTCCAAACAAATAGAGACCTATCAAAATCTTGCTGATATGATAGCTAAATTGGGTTTAAAACAATGTCTCACAAGAGCAGATATTGATAACAAATTACAAGCTCTTGCTGCTGCATAGAACATGCTTTATACACAAATAGCTTCAAAAATTGGTTTATTAAAACATCTGAAAAGTTATATACATAACTTGAAAAATCAATTTTCAAATCAAATTACAACTAGCTGAGTAGTTACTTTAACTTAGATAATTTACTAAATCTAAACATTCCGTTAATTGAATTTTTAATAAAATTAGATTAAAATAAATGTAGGAGTGGGTAGAGTACGAGGTTTTTTATGCGTAATTTAGCGTTAATTGAAGAATGCTATCAAAAATTCATGAAAAATTTGAATTTCTTGTTACCAGAGGGCGTTTTTACGATTAACCTAGAGCTTCTCTATCATTTTGATCTTTTGCATTTTCAACCACATCTCTCTCATCGTCAAAAAACGAATTTAACACAATATTTTCACATTGTAGAAACACCGGAGAAATTGACACTCATTAATCCAGAATTCATTGTATGGATTATTCCTGATCATTTGAATCAAGTTCCTGTGACCTATACACTCATTGCCTTGAACCATGACGCACGTGATCCCCAATTAGAAGCAGCTTTTATTGCCTCTGGTGTGTATAACAATTCTAATTTAGTGCTTAAAGTATTAGAGCAATTTCTGATTGAGATTCAAGAAACAGAAGGTTTGTTGTCCCATTTGAGCGCAACAGCGTAACAATTTGCCACTTCTATCATTAGAAATATTTGACTAGGGTTAAAGTATTACCCCCATCTGTGCGTTGATACTCAACACGATCCATAATGCCTACAAAAATATAGATTCCATATCCTCCCACTTTATAAGCTTTATCTTCGCTTTTGATAAAATCAGTGGGCGATTTTGGAGGAGGAGCTTGTTCAACAGGATTAAAAGGCACGCCTTGATCTTTAATAATGATTTTTAGCCCATGTTGTTTTTCACTGTCCTGACAAGTAATTTCCACGGTGCCATCCGGTGTCTGATCCGGATAACCATAGTTAATCACATTTACAAGTGCTTCTTCAGCTGCTAAAATAATTTTATCTATTAGATCATGCGAAATATTTTGATTTGCCCCGTACGTTTGAATAAAATTGAGCATTTCATGCAAGTATTCAAGTTGGGCTGGAAAAACTTTTTTTTTCATACTTATTGGAGTCCTTCACAAAAGCATCTAGATCCGGAGGAATACGCCTTACCAACTGTTCACAATGTAATCTACGATTCTTTCAGCTAAGTGTCGATTTAAAGGGCGCATCGCAGCATCATGAGCAGCATCAAGATCATTCAATTGTCCTAAAGAGAAAATATTAATTCCATGTCGACTCGAGTAGTAAGTATGATCAAAGTCTGTGCTAGCTACAATCCTTGTAGGTCCTCTAATGGTTTGTCCGCTTTTATCCACTAAAAGAACTTCTACTTGGCCACTCAAACGCGTTTCTGTAGGAATAATGGATTTCCTTAATTTTCCTCTTTTTTTGCGATCATAACGAAAACCAATATTTTCATCACGCAATTCAATAATTTTAATTTTTAAAATCAAATCGCTACTTTCATTGACATAATGAAAAGCACCTGAAAGACTTAATTGCTTGATTACTTCGGCGGTGAGTTCTCCTTTCTGATCCCCTTCAATATAAGGGACTGAGATTGAATGGTAAACACGCGCTAATTCACCTTGACCAAATTGATAATAGCAGCCTGTTAAATAACACCCTGCCATTAAAAGAAGGAGCCCTAAACTTCCTTTAATTTTCATAACAACTGGAAGACGGCATGCATTTTTGGGGACGTTTTTTGCATAAGCTGTAGTGAATATAAGTAGGAGGAATTTCTTCTACTTGTTCTTCAGCGTAAACAGGCACACCTTGCCTCATCGCATCTTCTGCAAATTCTTGGGAAACTTCTTGTGTATAAGTATAAGTCAAAGGAGGTTCGACCGGCATCTGCACTTCAAAACTACCAGGAATTTCATCAAAGGTTCCTGAAAAAAGAGGGTTCATCGACGCATTCATCGTCACTTCCTCTACGGAGCCGCTCATATGCATATCTCGATCCATGCCTTGATCGGGATAAATAGTGTGAATTGGAGGTGCTTCCAGCATAGCTACATCAAAATTTCCTGGAGTGCTTTCTGTAGGCATTGCATTCACAGGCTGTTCTTGAATAGGTGTGTCAGTCAAGGATATTTCCTCTTGTGGTGTGCAAATGGCATTATCTTCACAGGGAGGGCAAGGACACGTATTGTCTTCCGGTGGACATTCTACAACTTCTTCACAGCAATTCAGAGCCTCTTCATCTTCTTGATTGACTTTATAGCCTAAACAAATCAACCGCGAACGACAAAATTTAGATACAGCAGTATCTGGAAACTCTTCAATAGAACTTTGATAATAAATGGCAGCCGCAGCCGGTTGTGTCATACGCTCATAAAATAATCCCAAATCACAGAGTCCTTTCGCATACAACTCTTTGATGCGCTTAACATAATCTTCAGCAATTGCGACACGCTCATCACGCGGAAAATCCTCTTGGAATTTGCGGGCATTTAACTCAGCTAAAGCTAATAAATCAGGATTTTGAAATTCATAGCGGCTTTGTTGATAAAAAGATTCTGCAATATTAATATAGCAGGCTGGTACAATTTCATTTTTAGGAAAACGCCGAATAATGGTTTGATAGGCTTCTACCGCATCTCGATATTCTTCCATGCGTTTTAATAAATCGGCTTTAGAATAAAGAGCTTGAACTGCTAATTCATTGTTAGGCAAAGCCGCCACCACTTCATCATAAATGGTCAAAGCAAGATCTTGTCCCGAAGCCCATTTGGGGCAATAACGCATCTTAAAATAACGTCGTTTCTTACCCATTTTAAAATGTTCAGCAATGCAGAATTTGTATTGCACGGCCTCTTCAAAAAAAGCAGGCTGATTAGAAGCTTTTAAATAATTAGAGAATTCCGTATTGGCAAAATCATATTCTTTCATCTCAAAATAACAAATGGCCAAATAATAAGACGCATCAGCAGCAGCATCCGAGTTAGGGAAAAAATAAATGACCTTCTCAAACTCCATGGAAGCACGACGCCATTCTTTGTGGTTGTAATAGCGACAAGCAGCATTATAATGACAGGTTAAATAAGCATCCGCGTCTTCTTGAGAGCTAAAAGGCTTTGATTTAGAAGCTTGCAATTGCAAGGGAGATCCTAAACATAAAACGCTGAGAAGACCTAAAACGGCCAAGGACTGTTTTCTCATAAAACTCTCGCTCGGATTAAACGATTCTGTGTGAAATCAAAAAGAAATCAAGTGTAGAGGGCAAGCTGCTTCCTGTCAATCTTTTACTGTTAATTAGGCTCTTAATAGACATGATTAAAAGCAAAAAGGACAAACGACGATAACGACCTTAACGACAAACGACGGAAGAAATAAAAAAATCTTTTGTCGTTTGTCGTTAAGGTCGTTATCGTCGTTTGTCCTTTTTGTTCTTATTCGATCGCTAACACACAACTTAACTCACTAATTTTTTGCTTGGCGTGTTGATCCAATGTCAGGCCCCATTTGCTTTCAATATGCAAAGTGGCCAGCGATTTAGTGGGCGTATGAAACTGAATTTGAATAGGTGTTGTCCCATGGTGCTGTGTGAAGAACTCTTTCAGTTTCAAGATATGGCTTAAACGCGCTTGGTCTGCATCCAATTTAATTAAAATAGGTTTCATAGGCTGCTCTTTGGGAGTTGTTTTGGGTTTTTCAGAAGCATTTGGTTTAGGATTCTGTTTAGCATGCGCCATGCGCGTGACATGATGCTTGGCCTTATCATACGCTTGATCACACGCTTCTATCATCTCTTCGTTGGCTTTTGTCAAATCGTCTAACCAACGACAAGATAAACGCACGTTCTCTTCTTTTTTATCCACTTGCAAGACCGCATAAAGCAATTGATTTTCTTTGAGCAAATGGCTTTTTTCTTCGTATAAATCTGCCCAAATAGGCAATTCTTGCCTTTCAATACCATCGCTAATCATCAAAATGGCAAATTTTTTCTGTGTTTTGAAGGAAATGCGCACCTGTATCGATTCGACAATAAAAGCAGAACGAAACACTGCATCGTGATCCATTTGATCCATACGCCTTAACGGAACACACGACAAACGCTGCAAAATGTGCTTATAGTCATCCATGGGATGTCCCGTTAAGAAAAATCCCAACAATTCTTTTTCTTTACGCAAGATCTCTTGACGAGGCGTTTTCTGTTTCACTTCCGGCGGTTGACTAAAACGCGTTTGATTCGTATCTCCCATCAATGAAAACAGTGACATAATGCCCAACGCATTTTCTTTTTGCTCTTTAGAAACTGAATCATAAATAGGCTCTATAGTCAATAAGAGCGCATCGCGCGACCATCCTGTGAAATCAAAAGATCCTGCTTCTACTAAGTTTTCAATGACTTTTTTTCCCACTTTTTTCGTATCAATGCGTTTGAAAAAATCATAAAAACTTTGAAAGGGTCCGCGTTGTTTACGCTCTTGAATAATCGCCTCGACAACCCCGGCTCCGACGCCTTTAATCCCGGTCATCGCAAAGCGAATCCCTTGCTTAGTTGCTTGAAAAATATCGCTCGCTTCGTTGACATCGGGAGGAAGCATGGGAATGTTCATGCTTTGGCATTCTCGAATAAATTTGGCCACTTTCGTTAAATCATCGCGATCACATGTCATAAGAGCTGCCATCCATTCACGTGGATAATTGGCTTTTAGATAAGCAGTGACATACGAGACATATCCATAGGCAGCGGCATGTGATTTATTAAAACCATATGCGGCAAATTTTTCCATTTTATCAAAAATCAGCATGGACGTATGTTCGTCAATTTGATTTTGCAAGGCTCCCAAGCGAAATTTCTCGCGCTGTTGCGCCATTTGATCCATGTCTTTTTTACCCATTGCACGGCGCAAGACATCCCCTTCTCCTAATGAGAAGTTAGCCAACTTGCTGGCAATCTGCATCACTTGCTCTTGGTAGACCATAATGCCATAGGTTTCAGCCAGGATATTGCCCATCCACGGATGGTCATATTCAATAGGCTCTCGTCCATGCTTACGATTGATAAAGGACGGAATCATATCCATAGGACCCGGTCGATACAACGCACCAACCGCGATAATCTCTTCAAAACGATCTAAATGCAGCTGACGCGCAAGATCCTGCATGCCGCCGGACTCTAACTGGAAGATTCCCATCGTTTTGCCTTGATTAAGCAAATCAAAAGTCGCTTTATCATCTAAGGGGAGATTAATCCAATCAATTTTTTGCCCCGTACTCGCTTCAATTGCATCTACACAAATCTGGATAGCTGTTAAAGTTTTTAATCCCAAAAAGTCCACTTTTAGCATCCCCACAGCTTCGACAGGTTTCATCGAAAACTGGGTGACAGGCATATCTGAATCTTTGGCATTGCAAATGGGAATGAGATCCGTCAAAGGTGAACCACTAATGATAATACCGGCCGCATGGATGCCTGTATTGCGAATCGATCCTTCGAGTTTACGCGCTAGATCTACCAAGCGTTGCACTTCTTCATCCGTTTCATAGAGCTGCCGCAAATCAGGATCTTTTTCAAGCGCTTTATCGAGCGTGATATTGAGATCTTCCGGCACTAATTTCGCAATCTCATTCACCTTAGCTAAAGGCACACTTAAGACCCTACCGACGTCTTTCAGAGCCATTTTGGCTTTCATCGTACCAAAAGTAATAATCTGCGCGACATTATCCTTTCCATATTTTTGCAGCGTGTAAGCGATGACATCTCCACGTCGATCCATGCAAATGTCAACGTCAATATCGGGATAAGAAATACGTTCCGGATTAATAAAACGCTCAAAGAATAAGTGAAAACGCAAAGGCTCAATGTCTGTGATACCAATCAAATAAAGAACGATGGATCCCGCTCCTGATCCTCTTCCAGGCCCCATGGGAATGCTATTGCGCTTTGCCCAATTGATGAAGTCCCACACAATGAGCAAATAATCACTCATGCCTTTAGGAACAATAATACTCATTTCATAGTCGAGACGCTCACGCACAATCTGCATGGGATCTTTATCAGGAAAAATCTCTTTTATTTTTGCTAAACGTTCAGGCGTATATCGAACGGGAATCCCTTCTTCACATAGCTGCCAAAGAAATTTTTCTACTGCTTGTGTCTGCTCTTCTTTTGTATAAGTTTGATTGTCTAAAGTGGGAGGCAGATAAACAGGATAATGCTTCGTCTTAAAATCAATTTCAACATAACATTGCTCGGCAATTTTACTTGTATTCGATAAGGCTTCCGGTACATCTTCAAACAGGATTTGCATCTGTTCTGCAGACTTAAAGTAATATTCATGTGAAGGATAGGTATTGCGTTTAGGATTAGGAACGCGGAATTTAGGATTGCCATACGCATCTTTTTCCCAAATTTCACAGGGTTCACCTGATTGAACATTCATTAAAATTTCGTGCGCACGCCAGTCTTCACGATCCAGATAATGCACATCATTAGTAGCTACTAACGGAATTCCCTGCTGACGGCTTAAATCCAGCAAAGCTTCATTGAGTTTTTGCTGCCGCTGGATATAGTCTTGGTATTGCTGAACCAACCACGATTCTTGATAAAGTCCATCGGTTTGCAGATCTTCAGGCGACATTGTATGCCGTTGCAAGTCTAGATAATAATCCTCACCAAATAGTCCCCGATAGTACTGCAGATGAGATAATACACTTTCGGGAGTTCCTTGCAAAATTTCATGCGATAAACGCGTGCCTAAACTACCTGCAATGCAAATGAGTCCCTCATGATATTTTTCCAATAATTCATGGTCGATACGGGGATGGTAGTAAAATCCTTCCAAATACCCTATCGAAGATAATTTACATAAATTTTGATATCCCTGCTTATTTTTAGCTAAGAGAGTGAGCGTATAGGCGGGACGAAACCCTTGTACGCGTGCTTTTTCTAAACGGGAATGAGGAGCCACATAGAGATCGCAACCTAAAACGGCTTTAATCTTAGCTTCTTTACATGCTTTATAAAAATCGACTACTCCAAATAGATTGCCATGATCGGTTAAAGCCAGGGCTTTCATGCCATTTTGAGCTGCTTTTTGCACCAGATCTGAAGGCGAAGCAGTCGCATCCAAAATGGAGTATTGCGAATGCGCACGTAAATGGATGAATGCTGACATAAATAATGAAGAATGAAAGTTTTGCAGTTATTGAGAAATGGAATATAGCATAACTACTAAAAAACTGAATATGAAATTGTATAGAATCCAAGCAATCGCCTGTTAAGATTTTTTAATTACTCACCTTACGCAAACTGAAGTTTGGACAATTGTAGCTAATCGCGGCAGCGATCAAAAGTGGGAAGCCCCGCGTGAAGCGAAAGGCCGGTTAGGCCTGTAGCGGAACGTGGGGAATCAATCCATAATAAAATGAG
>JASBUW010000050.1 GCA_030147755.1 Parachlamydiaceae bacterium | reverse complement strand
ACTCTCATTTTATTATGGATTGATTCCCCACGTTCCGCTACAGGCCTAACCGGCCTTTCGCTTCACGCGGGGCTTCCCACTTTTGATCGCTGCCGCGATTAGCTACAATTGTCCAAACTTCAGTTTGCGTAAGGTGAGTAAATTATTCATGTTGATAGATAAATAGTTGTTTGGTTAGCATTTCATGAGTATTAAAACTGCTAAACGCTTATTGATGAAATAAAGCTGACAGCTTATCTGAACTGAGCTCATGCAAATCGAGAAGAGTTAGGTTTTTTACATCTCAAGAAAGAAATTTTAATTTTGAAATCTCATAAGAATGACATGAAATTCGTTGGACGCAAAAAAGAACTCGAAGCTCTTGAACTTCTTCTAAAGAAAAAGAGCGCAAACGTATAAAAACATCGTCGAAACTCTTGCGCATTCGTCTCTTACACTTGATGAAATATGCGAAAAACTCAATCTAGAAAAAAGCGGTTCCGTTTCGCGAAATTTAGACGATCTTGCCCTGTCGGGATTTATTCAAGAGGATTGCACATGGAATTTAGTGACTAATGAAGAATCTCGTCTCAAGAAATTTAGATTAAAAGATAACTATATCAGATTTTATTTAAGGTATATAGAGCCGAATAAGGACAGAATTTCAAAGAATTTATTTGAATCAAAATCTTTTATGAATATGCCAGGATGGGAATCTGTGATAGGACTACAGTTCGAGAATTTAGTTGTAAACAACTTAAAAAGCCTTTTTTTAAGATTTCTACAAAACGAGGATTGGCCAAAATGGGCCGTCCAAAATAGACGAGCGAACATTTGTTTTCTTTCAATTGTTGTGCCGCAAATTGTGGTGTGTAACCACCGCCAGCAATCAATGTGCCTTAATAATGCTCACGGACGAACTCACTGACTCGTTTGCCAAGCAATCCTTGATCTTGCTGTTCATTGTCTGAACAGGCATGTACGTAAGCAATTTGGCGTTGTTGAAGATGAGCAAGAAGATGTTTGTATACGTCTTGATCTCTCTTATCTTCTAAAAAGTTTCCTTGGCCGCCTGGATCTCCCATACTCGGTAATGGCACAGGTGAAAGGCGAATGCCCACTTTGCCATACCCAATTTCTTGTCCAATGCGGTCAATGATTTCCAGCGTAAAACGGCACATTTTTTCAGAAGTTCCTCCATACTCATCTGTGCGTCGATTGGTTGAATGTGTCAAAAATTCATTGACCAGATAACCACTCGCTCCATGTATTTCTACGCCATCTAATCCTGCTTTCATTGCATTTTTAGCTGCTTCTATAAATGTATCTTGCACATGAACAATCTCTTCTTTAGAAAGCGCATGTGGCGTTTCATATGCATGCTCTGAACGCGGGACACGTGTTTTTAAAGGCTTGACCGTAGAAGGAGCTTGTGGGGATTGATAAACGGGTCCTATGCTGGAATGCGCCATCATTCCCGGATGCCACAACTGGATGAATAGGCGATCTCCATTGGCATGCACCGCATCTGCAATCTTGCGCCAGCCTTCTACTTGAGCCTGATTATAAATGCCGGGCGTGCCTTCGTAAGCATTCGCTGTGGTGACACACGCTCCTTCTGCAATATGCAAAACACCTTTGCGATTTTGATAGTACTCGACCATCGCAGAGGTAGGAACTTGTGTTTGAGGATCCGCACAACAACGCGTCATGGGGGCGGCTACAATAGATGAAGACAAGTAATAAGGACCTACTTGTACGGGATTAAACAATACACGTAAATCAGTCATGTTTTTTTTCCTTTTGTTGTAAATGCTGCCAAACAGGCATGTTGAGTAACAGCTCGTACGCCATTTTTTCAGCAGCTGGTTGAGCTAAATCTTGACTTTCTTTGAGGTGATAGACAGTGCCTTGAAAAATCTCGTCAAAAGATTTCAAGTCACCATTGTCATGGACACAATAGATGCAATAAATGTTGCCATCATTGCCTTGACGTTTATATTGGCTCTCTTCTAAAGGCATTCCACAAGACAAACAAGTTGAGCATTTTTGATTCATAAATCCTCCAAGATTAATGGTTAATGAGTTGAATAAATTGAACAGCGAGCTCCTCTCCTTTTGTCGCAATCAGAGATGCATGCGGAGCAAAAAGCTCGCGGTGCGTTAAATAATAGTGCAGCAATCCCATCCACGTATTAAAGAGAAAAGAGAGCGGCAATTGATGGGACTTGGCAATGTTAGCGTCCTTGAGATAGGCTTCTCGAAAATAATGTGCGATGCCTGATTGCAGCACAAAGAGATGCTGACGAATGGCGGTAGGAAGCAAAGGAATTTCTACGATTAAACGCGCATAAAAGTCTTCGTATTGATGGATGACAGCTAAATGGCCACGTAGAAATTCCAAAAGAGAATCTTTAGATAATTGTTGAAACTGTTGGTTTAAGGCTTGTGCAAATTCTTCCACGACCGCCAGCACAAGATCGTCGCGTGTGGGAAAATGAGCAAAAACGTTGCCATGCGAGACTTGAGCCTGATGCGCGATATCAAGCGTAGCCGTTTTTAAGATTCCTTTACAAATATCATAAGCCTGCGCTTTTAGAGCAAAGTCGACAAAGTATTGCAGCTTTTCGCTCCTCACTGAAGATATGAATGTGTGAACTTTTAAGATTGCACCACATGACATTATTCCTGTTGATAGCTAAAGAAGGTGCTTGAACAAAACCCACACTAACCGAAGGAAACTGTGGGTATGTTTACCCCGTATTTTGGAGCCTTTTAGGGCGATTCAATAACGAGTCGTTGCTGAGTCGCTCTAAAAGGGGTCTATTTCTTATCTAAGATTAGATTTTTTCTTCATTCTTTCTGCTTCAAAAGAAGTTTTAGCTATCGCCCTCACTGCTTGGTAGAATTCTTCATTCCAACCTCGATTTTGATAGGTTTTCATTAGCTCCTGCAAGCGGATGAGAGCCTTTTCTAAAACATCTGGTTTTTCGATCATTCTTGCTTGCTGTCCACTCGACAAAATTAAAATATGGACTGCTTTTTCGACTTCTTTGTCTTTAAATAGAATTTTACTGTTAGCCACGTAAATTCTTAAATTGATTAAACTGGCTCTAATTTTGTCTTGCCATTGCGCATCAAGATCAAGCAAGTAGGTGAAAAAAAGACTTTCTATGCATTTTAAAAATGCTGGCATACGATCGGGAAAGTCATACTTGCACATCACTTCTTTATCAAGCATTGAATTAGCCAAAGAGCACGCCCAATAAAAGGCATTCATATGCGCTTGTTTATCTTTCTTGGCCAGACCGGGAAGCTCTTGAGTAAATTTTTCTAACAAATTAAAATAAGTTGAAAAGCAAAAGTTTGTCGCTGTGATTTCGGGTCCTTTCTTTTTTGTACTCTTATTATTGACTAGCATACTCCTTAGCAGAGCTTCTACGAGTTTTCTTGTTTGCTCGCCTTTTTTATTGACAACAGTCATGTCAAATAAAACATCAGCTGCAAGGTTTGAATACTGGGGAACTTGTAAGGGGGATTGCACAACGGCGTCACAAATTTGCGTGAACAGTTTTTCTCTCTCTTGAAAGGTTCTCTCATTACCCTTAAAAGCTTGCGATTGCCTATTTAAACAATTGAGCCATAGATTGAATTTTTTATGATCCATCCAATTATCAAGTTGCTTTTCTTCTAAAGACTTTAAAATGAGTGGAGAAGTAGCCGTGTCCGTTGACATTTGCACAAGCTGATCGCGAAGAGAAGAGATCAACGGTTTTGTCTTGTCCTTCAGATTTTCCGTCAGTTTGCATTCCTGGATTTTATGGATAAAGGCAAGTAATATCGCACATCTTTTTGCTGGCGTTTCACTACCCGGCGTTAAAATCCATTTAAAAAAAAGGTCGAGATTTTGAACTTTATCAAGTCTTAAGGCAGGCTGAGCTAAACAAAAGGTGAGATACTCTAAGACAGGCTCAACATGTGGTCCTACTTTTTGAGGTAACCGACGCAAATCAGAATTGAAAAAAACAGAGCCTAATCTGATTGCTAGAGCCGTGTGGTCACCATCCCAAGATAAACCAGCCGAGATATATTCGAGAGAGTTTTCGTGGAAGCCTTTCTGGATTATTTTAGAGGTCCATTCTGCCAATTCTTTATTTTTTGGATCTAAGCGGCTAAATGCTTGTCCAAGTTTGATAAGTAAAGAAACTTGGTTTTTCTCAAAAATAAAGGGAAGGGCGAGCAGAATGAATTCAACCTTTGTTGTCTTTTCGATCGTATCGGACAAAAGAAAAGGTTCAAAAACTTCGAAGCTTTGCAAATGAACAGAGAGGTAAGAATGGATTTTTTGTTTAAAAGCGCAGTAAGCAGCCCAAAAAGCTGCCTCATTACCTAAATTAACTGGGCATGTCGTGAGAAGACGTTCCACGCGTTCTGTTTGATCAGTCAAATCGCTGGCACGCTTTAGAAGCTCGATCCATCCGCTAGCATCTAATTGTTTTTTGCCTTGTAAAACATCATCAATTTCTTGGAGGGTAGGATCTACTTGTTCCAAAGAGCTCATCGGAGTGCTTTCTATCACTTGAACAGCTTCTTTTTTCTCAAAACGTGCCCTATAACCCTTTAGCTTTTTCAGCAAAAGATCTTGCTCTTCATCTCTTTTATCTGCTGTTTCCAAAGCAGCTGCCACTCTAGCCGCTGTAGATGGGAAATGCGGCAATCGATTTTTCTTGATGATAAGCATAGCATATTTACCTGCTTCTGTGAGTTGGTTCCCTTGTAGAGCCGTGTTGGCTAGGTCGGTGTATAGGCTGATCAAAAATTCTCGGCTGCTTTTACTAAAGCTTGTAAAATTTCCAAGCTCCGCTAACTGCTCCTGATTATGATTTCTTAAGTAGTCTCTACAAACTTTCAATTGTGTTTCTAAAAGAGCTCGTCGATCGGGCTTGATTTGTTCTAGACGCATGACTTTTGATAATGCGACCGCCTTCTGAATCATTTTTGAGTCATGAGGTCCTTCAAATAATGCAGTCAGCAAGCCAAACAAGATTTCGTTTTGCTCGTCTGTTGCTTGGAAGGCTTTTGACGCTTCCTTTAAAGTTGTCATTTCTTCAATCAGCCAGTTTGTATCGCCTGAGCCTTCGCTGGATGTCTTCACGCAGGTTATTAATATGTTGAAACGTTGCTGTGGCGTATAACCTGCTTGTGCCAAGCTGCTTAAAAATTGCTTTCTCATTTCACTGTCTATATGAGAATGAGAGAGTAAACGCGCGGCAGTAGTTTCATCAATTATTCTTTCATGGGATGGGTCGGAAAGAAGAAGTGTATTTGCTATTCTATGTAGCTTGTCAAAAACCACTTTTTTTACAGGGGTGATATACAAAAGTCCGTTACAATGCTTCCAAATAGTTTTAAATGCTTTTTTTTCTTCGGCACTGAAAGTAGCTGGTACATTTAATTTTTCAAAGAGAAGCCCAAATTGTTTTCTTACCAAATGGCTTGGCTTTGACATCATTTCTCTTAAAAATACTTGAATTAGTGGTTGCTGTAGCATGTTCGGCCACTTACAAATGAACGCAAAGACTGCAGCTTGTTTCTCTTTAGTCTGGCATTTTTTCATGATCTTTATAGCAGTATTGATCTGTTCTTCGGTCAATTGAAGTGGGTCATTTTGCTGTAAGAGATAAGTTAAAATAAGACAAAAATATTGACTTGATTCTTCTGAAAATAAATCAGCATCAGTAGTCAGCATTTCATCAACGAGAGTCGGAAGGTGTTCAATCAATTTTTTTGAAAAATAACCACTCTTTTCTACGAAATGTCTTTTGATCAATGTAATGACTAATTCAAGACGCTTAGGTGAATTTTTAGGAGTATTTCGGATCTCTTGAAGATGAAACATGATTTTAGGTGCTTCTTGGGACTCTTTGACTAAAGTCATTAAACGAGCAGCTTTTTGCGGAAGCACTTTTTTGGTTAAGCGGGCAATTTCTTCAACAGCGGGTTGAAATTCAGGCAGACGGATGATGTCTGGAGAACAAATTAATTCATCTAAAACTAGGTGATAGAGGTCTTTGCGACCTGTAGTTACCAAAAGACGCATATAGTTTAGTAAAAATGCACTATCGTTTTCTTGTACAGGTAAAAGATTGCTATCCAAGGGATATCCCACCACTTTTTCAAAAATGAGAGTGCCCATTTTTTGCAGAATTTCTCCACCGGCTAATAAAAGAGGAAGCGCATTGAGAACTAGAAGATCAAAGCAGTCTGTTTGCCCAGCTAGATAGGCGTTGCATAATAGGGTAGCCGCCAAAAAGTCAAAATAACCATTTTCCTTTTCCAAAAGCTGTTTCGCATAATACTCCACTGCATTGTTGCTCAACTGGAAAATTTCAGGTTGTTGTTCAACAACCGAGGCGCCTGGCACTACAGTTTGAGGAAACTGATCAGAAATCTCGATTAATAAAGCATCCCAAACTTGGATAGGCAAACTTTCATATTTTTTAGATAACACCAGATCTAGCCATTTTTCAATAGCCAATTTTACAATGACACGGTGGTTTGGACCCTTGCAGTGGATTTTCAAACCGGGCTCTTGACCTAATGAAATCAATTGGGTTTGGCTATTTACTTGTGGAGGACGCATACATAGCGTTAGCAAACCAGCAAATGCGTAGGGAGTTTCCAAAAATTCTGGCGAAACATTCCAAATCATACGTATGCCAGGAATAGTCAAAGCGTGCTGAGGGAAATTAGAAGGAATATGCATGGCCATTTTCGTCCAATAGGACCAAAACGTAAAGACTTGCGTGCCTTCCAATGGATGAGGGATTTTCGGCCAGTGTTCTTGTAGTTGTTTTTCAAACAGCAGACCTAGCATAATCATGGAAGGCGTTTTACCTCCGAATTTTTTATTCACTATGTGCACAAGCTGCTTGATACTTTCCCCAACAAAGTTCTTTTCAACTTTTTTATTGGCAAAAAAATCTGTTGTAGCCCGGCTAATCAAGTCTGCTTGTCTGAAAAACTTATTCTTTGAAAGATCGCTGAGAAGGGTCATAAAAGCAGGTGCATTCACTTTCATGCCTTCGCGCAAGCTCAAAAGATTGAGACCTTTTTGGCAAAATGCTTGCAGCAAGCAAACTCCTTCCGAAACAGCATAGCATTCCAACAAAGCTGGTATCACGCGGCCTTGCTCATCAAGGTGAATAGAACTCAGTTTCACAGCAATCTGGTAGTTGGTTTCTTCAAACAAGTTGTTTTGGATCTCGTTTGCAAAAACTAAATCAAAATCAGCGATACCTGTTAAAATAAAGCCTTCCTTTTTAAGATCACTTTTGACTGGTTTGCCCTCTTCCCAATATTTGTCTTTAAATACTTTTTGTACGAGAAAAGTCCGTTGTTCCACTGACAACTTTTGAATTTCAGGAATATGGAGGCCTACAAAGGCGCAAAATGCAGCATTAAGGTCTTTAATCGATTTCCAAGGAAGTTTCTTAGAGAGCAGGCGTCCATCTACGTCATCGCTTGGTGTTAAAATATTAGCAAGGAACCATTTATGCTTGAGTAACTTCATAATATGGGGATTAACAACCGCAGCTTTTTTAAATAGAGCCTCAATAAAAGCCGGTTTGGAGCTCGCAATAGGATCCTTGCCTATAAAACGAAACTCATCGCCCAGAAGGTGAATCACACCTAGTTGCTTAGCATATTCGCGCAAATAGACTAAAGATTGACCCTGGGTAAAAGGAATGCCGTTTTTAGGAGTCACCGCTCTGTCAAGTGTCCGTGCGACGTATGCCGTGATGCTGGGATCTGCGATGTGGTTGATATCTAAAGATGCAAGTTCTTTAACAAGAGTACCATCAGAATTAAGAACTCCATCTTCAACAGCTGTCGCGATGGCTTGTTCTTCTTCGCTATCAATAGAATAGAAGAGGCGATTGACTTCTTCTACTTCTCTTTTATCTTGAGTTTCATTTTTCTCTAACTGCAAATGAGCAAAATTAACAGGACGATTCTTAGTATCTATTATTTCTAACATTTAATTTCCTCCAGAATAAAAAACAAAGATAAAATATAAAAAATAATAATCAAGTGTTAATAAATTTTAAATATTTTATTGACTAATAGTTTTAAATATATAATTTCAAAATATTAAATGATAATCAACATCAAATCTTTGATTAAATTTTAGAGAGGTAATGAGGAATGATCCGTTGACCTGTGAGGGCGTTCCACTCAGTGATTTGCAGGGAGCCATCCGGATTAAGGATCTCAAAGCTATACACTGGAAGAAAAATTTCTTGTTCGCTGCGAATTTTGAAATCGCGGCCGAAAGCAGATTGGGCAATCAGCATAATTTGATTGGCGCTATAGGTTTTAGGGATTTTTTGACCTTCACCTAACGGTTTAGAAACTAAATGGTGCTTGAGGCGCGTCTGAGGAGTGACAAGGAGTTTGGGATTTTCAAAATGCAATTGGAGTAAATTGCCTTTCTGCGTAATGAGATGCTTTTGTTTGGCAGATTCAATCCAAGGTTCAATTCCTTCCCGTTCCAAATGCAATTCTTTTTGCAGCTCGTCAATGGTCATCGAACCATAATGACGTGCCAAAGCTTGCAAGATCTTAAAATCATGACCTGTGGCATGGCAGCTTAGGCAATCGCGAAAACCGTGCGTGGTTTCCCAGGTGTCGGTATTTAACACCATTTCGCCATCGCTCAATCCCCAGAGCACAACGCCTTCACGGGTTTTGTGATCATCAGTGTATTTTACGTCGAGCAAAAGATAGGGATAATACTTGAGGCGCGTATTTTGTAAGATGCGCTTGTCATCGCTGAGAAGATCTTGACGATGAGAATCTAGAATTTGATCCGGAAGAAAACGTGTTTCGAGTGTGACAATATCGCGGTTATCGACATATTGCAAAATGCGATCTTTCCATTCTGCGAACGAGTCACTTGTCCATAGCCACCAGCCACCTAAGATGAGGAGAGAAAAAAGGAGAAGTAAAGGAAAACCTCGAGGAGACTTCTTAGTTTGTTCTCGTTTAGCCATATTGTCACAACCCTCTAAATAAAAAGTCGTTCCTGATTTAGTTTAAGATTATAAGGGAAGTAAGGGTAAGACGCGTAAGCGTTTGGAGCCCCCAAGCAACTTCGTTGCTAATATCAAAAAGTAACAGTGACCTTTTGGTAGTTGGTCAAAATATACTTAAAAAGACTGGTTTTATCTGTGCGGCAGCACTATTACTGCATTAGCCCAGACCGAGCGCGTTTAGCGCTCGTTCTGGGATTTAATGTACAACCTATTGCACTGCGGTTAGCAGTGCAACTATTCGGCGCCCTTCTAGCACTGCTAACCGCAGTGCTAATCAAATGGCATTATTTACCCAGAACAAGCGCTAAGCGCGCTCGGTCTGGGCTAATGCAGTAATAGTGCTACCGCACAGATAAAACCAGTGTTTTTAAGTATACTTTGATCAACTACTAAAAAACACTTTAAAAGAGCGAGCTAATAACAAT
>JASBUW010000051.1 GCA_030147755.1 Parachlamydiaceae bacterium | reverse complement strand
TTGAGGGCAATATTGGTTTAATATTGCCCTCAAACCGAAAGTTCAACTGAGGGCAAAATAATCTCGAAGCTAGGATGCTAGCATTTTTAAGACACGCCCTGGGCTAATGCATTGATAGTGCTACCGCACAGATAAAACCAGTCTTTTTAAGTATACTTTGACCAACTACCAAAAAGGTCGCTGTTACTTTTTGATATTAGCAACGAAATTGCTTAGGGCTCCAAACGCTTCGCGCCATCCCATTGAATTAATTAAGGTCTAAGCTTACGCACAACATCTCGCAAAGAAGTCGCCAAATAATCGATTTCTTCCTTCGTGTTGTAAAAAGCAAAAGAGGCGCGTGCTGTCGCCGGAACATTGAAAAAACGCATCACCGGCTGTGCACAATGATGACCTGTACGTACCGCTATTCCTTTTAAATCTAAAAATGTTCCTATATCCAATGCATGCACACCATCTACAACAAAACTGATCAATGCACCTTTATCTTGGGCTTGTCCAATGATTCTTAACCCAGGTATTTGCTCAAGCTGGGCGGTAGCATGCATCAACAATTCATGTTCCCATTGCTGAATATTTTCTATTCCAAGCGCCTGTATATAATCGATGGCCGCTCCCAATCCCATCACTTCCGCAATCATAGGCGTGCCCGCTTCAAATTTCAAAGGCAATACATTATAGGTCGTTTTGGGAAATGTCACCGTCTCAATCATATCCCCTCCCCCTTGATAAGGAGGCATTTGATTCAATAAATCTGCTTTGCCATATAAAATGCCAATTCCTGTTGGACCCAACAATTTATGCCCGGAAAAAACAAAAAAATCGACATCGAGATCTTGCACATCTACTTTCAAATGCGGCGCGCTTTGTGCACCATCTACAAGCACCTTAGCCCCTTTTTGATGCGCCATTTGCGTGATTTGCTTAATGGGATTAATCGTTCCTAAAGAATTCGCGATATGCGTAATGGCCACTAAACGTGTGCGTGGACTCAATAATTTCTCATATTCTTCTAGCAAAAGTTCGCCACGCTCATTCATCGGAATAACCTTGAGAATGGCTTGTCGATCTTCACATAACAATTGCCAAGGGACAATATTGGAATGATGTTCCATGGCACTGATAAGAATCTCATCTCCTGGCTGAACAAAAGCTTTACCAAAAGAATAGGCAACTAAATTGATGGATTCCGTTGTTCCACGTGTAAAAATAATCTCTTCATCATGCGCTGCGTTGAGAAAAGCTCTGATTTTCTGGCGCGTTTCTTGATAGTCTCCACTCGAACGAATCGCCAACTCATACACAGCGCGGTGTACAGTTCCATAATGATCACGATAAAAATCAGTCATGGCATCAATTACGGAAAGAGGCTTTTGCGCGGTTGCAGCTGAATCTAAATAGACCAAAGGCTGGTCATGCATGGTTTTAGCAAGCATCGGAAAATCTTGACGAATCTTAGCAATATCTAGCGGCATGCATACACTCAGTCATGATTCTTTTTTAAATAATGGCGCGCACGCGCTGAAATTTCTTCGCGCAGTGAAGGCAGTTGAATCATTTCAATCACTTGCTCGCAAAACCCATAAATGAGCAGATTTTTAGCGGCTTCATCGGAAAATCCACGCGTTTTCATGTAAAAAAGTTGTTCAGGATCTAACTGTCCCACGGTTGAGCCATGCGACGCTTTGACATCATCTGCAAAGATTTCCAAATTTGGTTTGCTATCGGCATGCGCATGATCATTTAAGACCAGATTGTTATTCAGCTGAAAAGCTTCTGTTTTCTGCGCCGCTTGACGCACCATAATTTTACCTTCAAAGCTAGAGCGGCTAAAATCAGTCAATGCCCCTTTGAACAGCTGAAAAGAACGACAATAAGGCGCTTGATGATCCATAAACACGTGTGAATGCGCTTCACGCTTATCTGCTAACATCCAAACGCCATTTAATAATGCTTCGGCATTCTCACCCATCAACGTGATACGATAATCGGTGCGCACCGTCAAACTACCTTCTGTTACGCACACAGTTTTTAAAGTACTATCACGCTTCAAAGTGGCCCGAAAAGCATCTAAATGCCACGCTTGTGGATGCTCATCACACAAAATTTGCGTATAATGGACATGCGCGCCTTCATCAATGACTAATTCAGCCACTTGATTGACAAAGTAGCCTGCTTGCGCCAAACTTCTCTGCGTACACACAAAGCGCACATCGGATTGAGCTCCCACAAAAATTTGCAAACGAGGCATGAGCATTTGGAGCTGATCTTGGGTATCTACAACATGCAACACTTGAATAGGCGCTTCCACTACTGTTTTAGGAGGTAAATAAATGAATCCCCCTTTATGATGCAACGCCCCATTGAGAGCTGCAAACGAATCGGTTTCTTCTTTAAACACTTTCGCCCAATGATTATTCAGAAACGTGCCATATGTTTGAATGGCTTCTTGCAAAGGCGAAACCACCAATTTAGTGGGCAAGGCGTCTAAACAAGAGAGTTGCGGATTATAATAACCATTGACAAAGACGAGAACCGATTGACGGCATTCAGGATAAATCCATTGTTGAATTTGCTGTAAATTCACCGCAGGTTCGCTCGCCATTTGATAAGGCTGAGCAAAAAGATGGCGCAATTTAATATAACGATACACTTCATTTTGACGCGAAGGCAATCCTAAAGAAAGGTAATGCTGCCAAGCCTTCTGGCGCATACGTTCAAGCGCTTCTTCTTTATGCCCTTGCGTATGACACCTTTCCAACAAGGTTTTAAAAGTTTCCTGCTCTAAACCAGGTTGAGCCATCATGCGACTACTCCCTCTTTCTCTGAACGCACTAACCAGTCATAACCTTTGCTTTCGAGTTCTAACGCAAGATCAGGTCCACCTGATTGCACAATTTTGCCACCTAACATGACATGCACAAAATGGGGTTTAATATAATCGAGTAAGCGCTGGTAGTGCGTAATTAATACGAGTCCCATATCAGGACGCATCAATTGGTTCACACCATTAGCCACTATACGCATCGCATCAATATCCAACCCGGAATCCGTTTCATCCAACAATGCTAAAGCAGGATTTAACACCGCCATTTGCAAAATCTCGTTGCGCTTCTTTTCGCCACCGGAAAAGTTTTCATTCACATTACGCGTTTTAAATTCAGGGCGAATCTCCATGAGCTTCATTTTTTCATCGAGCAAACGCGTAAATTCTTCTTCCGTGAGTTCTTTCTCGCCATTCGCCTTACGTTTTGCATTAAAAGCAATCTGTAAAAATTGCGTATTGCTCACACCTGGAATTTCCACAGGATATTGAAAGCTCATGAAGAGTCCTTGATGAGCACGTTCCTCCGGTTCGAGTTCCAGTAAATTTTGTCCCTTGAACCAGACTTCACCACCCGTTACTTCATACGCAGGATGTCCCGCTAGCACTTTTGCCAACGTCGATTTACCTGCTCCGTTAGGACCCATAATGGCATGAACTTCACCTGCGTCGACACGTAGATTGACTCCTTGTAAAATAGGGGTTCCATCTACTGTAGCTTTCAAATCTTTAATTTCTAACATTGCTTTATCCTAATCTTCTCTCAATTCAATTTATTAATGGATTAACCGACGGAATTTTCAAGCTTGATCGCCAGTAATTTCTGCGCTTCTGCGGCAAACTCTAGAGGAAGCTCTTGAATAACATCTTTACAAAATCCGTTCACGATCATATTGACCGCATCTTCTTTAGAAATGCCACGTGCTTGGAAATAAAATAACTGCTCTTCATTCATTTTAGAAGTGGAGGCTTCATGTTCGACTTGGCTAGAAGAATTTCCGACTTCAATATAAGGAAAAGTATTGGCTGAGCACTTATCTCCCACCAGCATCGAATCGCATTGCGTATAATTACGTGCTCCTGTCGCTCTAGGCGCCACTTTCACTAATCCGCGATAACTATTATGCGACACATCAGCAGCGATGCCTTTAGAAACGATGGTGGAACGCGTATTTTTGCCCAGATGAATCATTTTGGTTCCGGTATCGGCTTGCATATGTCCATTGGTCAATGCGACAGAATAAAATTCTCCGACAGAATTATCCCCTTGCAAAATACAGCTAGGATATTTCCAGGTAATGGCAGCGCCGACTTCTACTTGCGTCCAGGAAATCTTGGAATTCACACCGGCACAACGTCCACGCTTCGTTACAAAATTATACACGCCCCCTTTGCCGGTTTCCGGATCACCCGAATACCAGTTCTGCACAGTCGCATACTTAATCTGAGCATTATCTAAAGCAATGAGTTCGACAACAGCTGCATGCAACTGATTCGTATCATATGCAGGGGCTGTACAACCTTCCAGATAGCTGACATAAGAACCTTCTTCGGCAATAATGAGAGTGCGTTCAAATTGTCCGGATTCGCGTTCATTAATACGAAAATAAGTGGAGAGTTCCATCGGACAATGCACGCCTTTGGGAACATATACAAAAGATCCGTCGGTGAAGACCGCTGAATTCAAAGTCGCAAAAAAGTTATCGCCAATAGGAACAACGCTTCCCAAATACTTCTTCACTAAATCGCCATGCGTATGCATCGCTTCAGAAATGGAACAAAGAACAACACCCGCCTCTTCAAGTTTTTTCTTAAATGTCGTGCCGATGGAAACGGAATCAAAGATCATGTCGACAGCGACGTTACTCAAACGCATTTGCTCTTCTAAAGGAATGCCTAACCGTTCGAAGGTGCGCAAAACTTCAGGATCCACCTCATTCAAATTATTCAAAACGGGCTTCTTTTTAGGAGCCGAATAATAAGTAATATCTTGATAATCAATAGGAGAATATTTCACATTCGCCCAGATAGGTTCTTCTGAATTTAGCCATTTTTCATAGGCTTTCAAGCGAAATTCCAACAAAAAATCAGGCTCTTGCTTCTTCGCTGAAATAGTGCGAATCACATCCTCGTTCAACCCTTTAGGCAGGGTATCTGTCTCAACCTCTGTCACAAAGCCGTATTTGTAATCCGAAGTGCTACGGCTATAGAGAGCGGGTTCTGCCGACATAATGATCCTTAAACAAAGTAAAGTGCTGTTAATTTTTAATTATAAAAGAGATTAAATCATAACCTATTAAAAGGGAGCTGTCAATTTATATTTAAGAAGAAATTACAGTTCCCTCTACTCTTATTATAGCTGAATTTTTTAATTAGACTTCTTTCGAAACTGGCGATGCTTGGGATTTTTCTAGATTTGCTCGAGATTGAACATTTGGTTTTCTTTGACATACCCGTCTAGGGTAGGCAAAGACAATCAAATGTTCAAAATTGAGCAAAGATGAAAAAGATCAAGCATCGCCAGTTTCGAAAGAAGTCTATTATAGACGACAGTATTGCATAAATCCAAGGCTGAGTGTGAACTGGTGTCTACAATTTGGGATTTATGCAACACTGTCATTTCAAAATGAACTTTTTAATCTACGCTACAAGCTTCCTTTAAAGTCTACTCTCAAAAGAGAATGGATCCCAAAAGTCGGTTGAAGCGCGAAGAGATTTGCCTGCAAGCCAATCCATCATTCCGTCATCTTTTTGTTGTGCCCAATACAAAGAAGGATCAGGGGAGTAATAGGACGTGTTTAACTCATCGCTATCATCACGACTAGAAGGGCTATTGCTGCTAGATGCTATTTCTGAACTATCTTCATCACTAGAGAAAATTTCTTGGATTTCTTTTTCTTTCCCTTTATTTGAAGAGTCTGTTTGTTGTGTCTCATTTACATGCGAATTCTTAGAAATTATAGCAGAAAAAGTTCCAGACATAAAAGCGTGATCCAACTTTGCAACCGGTAAAATCACCTGCGGAATTAAAGCAGAAAAATCATTCTGTGGACCCACAACATAAACAGCACAAGAGCGGCCTATTTTCGATTTAGGCATATTATAAGCCATTCCATTTAATGCTCCATGCTGTTGTATAGGTATTTCAAAGCGATTTGCATCTTGTGGATCTGCCACACATTCATTTGGAAAAAAATTTAAGCTATCCGAATAGACAAAACCTGTTGTGTTAGGAGCAAAATTTTGTGGAGAATAATAAAAAGAGCCTGCTTCCCCGTAATTCGATTGATAATAGCAAGGAAGCTCCACCTCATGGCCATGGTTAAGTTGTTCCTGACGCCACTCAATAAAATGATTCCATTCTTCAAGAGCGTGCTCCGGATTGTCAATTGCAAGTCCAAAAAGGCTTAAATCATGCTTTTCTTCCCCTAATCGCCTCGCAGCCGTTTTAGCCAATTCTAAATATTCTTGATTAGAAAACTGAAGCCAGGAATTATCACGCGCATAATCTGCCAAATATTTCGATTGCGCGAAGAGTTGTCTTAAATGACGTCCTCGCTCTCCATTTGTTAAACTTGCGATTCGAAAAAGCAAGATTTTTTGATCATGCGGTAACCGATCAATGAGGGTAGTGGCCTTATTTTTAATGAGATCTTCTAATCCTTGATCGCTATTTGCAATTTTTTGGAGCAAAAGCGATAAAACTACGACTGTTTGCGCTTCTAAAGCCAAAGGTATCAATACCTTGCTGCGTATACTTTTCTTGGCAGCCTCAGTAAGCGGCAAATCAAAAGAGAGATCTAAAGTTTGACGCATGAGAAAATCTGTATTGAGGTTATCATGCCATAAAGTGGTTTTCGCATAGCCTTTCCACAAATTTTTCTGAAATTTGGACGTTTTAAGAGCTTTTCTCACATGTGTCAATTCTGCATATTGCGATGCTTTTGGCACAAATGCACTTTGACCACCCATTTTTGTAGTCAAAGCATGGGTTGCGCGATAGATATTGTCAGCCTCTTGATGATCACTAATCATCATTTCACATAAACCTTGATTGGAAAAAGGAGCAGGTAAAGCGCGGCGTCCACGGTCATTAGCACCAAAATAGCGCTGGACTAAAGCTTTACCCATCTCTTCTAATTGATCATACACAGCTCTCACACGAGAATTTGTAAGAGGTTGTTGCTGAGGGCTGAGGCAGTAAGCCAACAGTTCCTGTTGCTGGTTAACTGTTAAGCGATCCCATAAATCACGCGTTAAGCGCGGTTCATTGCTAAAGCTGCGCCTGTCACGTGCATTGTGATCCCCTAAAGCAAAACTGTTATGGTCAATAGGGACATAAGACACTTCTTTTTGATTGAGATATTCCACTATCAAAGTATCTTGTGATCCGGAAGGAAAAGAATGCTGAATGATTTTAAGAGCCATTAGCGCTCCAAATTGTTTTATCGCTTCTTCATCAAAAGCTTCTAATTTTTCACAAACAACCTGCGGCAGTTCCTTCTTAGCTTCTACAGCAAAAGCAAAAAGCATTTTTTGCACAGGATAGAAATTAAAAATTAAATAAGGATTATACCCAACTAACTCACTCCAGAAACCATCGTGATTTAACCACGTGTGATGATGATCCCAAATATGTCTAAGAGCCGGAGGCAGAGATACTCCTGGAAATAACTCTTTTAACTTAGCAAATAAACCTTCACGCGATTCTTTCAGATTAAGGACTTCTTGTCTCACTTTAGGGTCAGAATCTGCTCTAAGCTTACGCTCCGGAGCAGTCGGAGTTAATGCGCCATTTAAGATATTCTGCCGGCAACTTTCCGGATCAATTGCCATTGATTCAAGAAACTCTTTAATTTTTGTATTGGGACACCAAGCAGATGTGGAAAGAGCCGGAGAATCATTTGTCAAAAGCAAAGGAATGAGCGAGTGAGTTTGATTCGCGGCAGCTTGCTGCTCTTTGAAAGTTTTAGAATATGTATCCCTATTTCCGGTTGGCCAATGCAAAGGAATGTAGGGACTCCATTGTTTTAAAAATAATAAATCTAATTGCGCTTCGATAGGAGTGATCACTTCGATGCGCGCAAGTTCTAAATCAGATAAGTTTAAATGATGCAAAATCGCATCTTGCTCTCTCTTAGAATTTGTCACCAATGTACTAATATTTAGCCGTTCTATCCCGTTGTCTTCTCTGTCATTTAAAGCTACTGGAATGGCTTTATCAAAACTGATCCAATAATTATGAGCATTAGAGGATTGATCTGTTGAGCGAGCAGTGGCATGATTGACGACATGCCAAGGTTCGCGCCACTCAACGCTCGCATCAAAACCAATTCCCGGCGGACAATAAAAGTCTTCTATAGTGGTCGAAACAAATATGCCTGCATAAGCTGCTCCACTATTCTGGGCGTCATAAAAGAGCCGCGAATTTAAAATTTCTTTAGGAATAGCGGTTTTGCTCGTTAAATTATTATTATTTTTTGTGCCATGGAAATATTTTGCCCAATGCCATTCAATTCCATTATCCAATTTACCTAATCTTTCTTCGCAACGCTGTTTCCAACTTCTGATATAAGCTGTAAAGTCCCCTTCTTGAAACTGTCCATTCTTGAATAATCCCTTCACCGAGGCTAATTCCATTTGAAGTACTGTCAAGTCGGGTTGATCTAATAATCTTTGAGCAAAATCAATGGCTTGCCTTAATTTTTCCTGAACAGACAGCCAACTAGGCTGGCCATCTGCATTTGTTTTTCCATTCCACCAGTTGGCTTTTTTATAGAGCAAAGGAAATAATAATTTTCTTAAAGTATCTCCTTCATCTGAACCTGGTGTATCAATTAATTCCACAAAACGTGCGACTTGTCCTTTGTCATAAAGGGATAACTTCTGCACGACTTGGCAAATACACGCTTCGAGCACACCCGGGCCCACATCTAATTTTCCTTCCCTTTGATAGTGCCACAATTGAATCAAATAAAAAGGCAGCTTATAGTTCAAATCCTTATTGTCGATTTCTCTTAAGAAAGCATTTAAATAAGATTGTAAGTGATCATTGTTAATCTGACCTTGTGCATCCAACAAGGGTACTTGCGTTGGATGAATGAGAAGTAAATGTTGAATCAAGTCTTGTAGAGAATAATAAGAAGGCTGATGCCAAAGTTCAGGTTGTGGAAAATAATTTTTAGCTAACCACCGTTGAAAAGCATAGACTGTATGAGCCTGTTGATCCACATATACACGGTTTACAGCAAAACGAGGCATTTGTGGAGGATTGAGTGGGGGTGGATTTTGAACAGGTGTTAATCTAGGTGCTACAGTTGTCCATGTACTAGATAGAGGCGTGCTAGATGTAGTTTGAAGAGTTGTTCCAATATGGGGTGTTATATGTGAAACGTTCCTAGATAAAGAAGCATTTGTCGAACCCGTATGTAGAGGAGGCGGGACAGAAGCGGTAAATGGAATAAAATTTGGATTTGTGAGAATAGGATGGACAACTCCTCCACCAGCTATCACTGTGCTAGATGAAGAGGGCTGCGATACCGGAGCACTTATGGTCGATGAGCTAGACTGAGAGGAAGGAGTGCTTAAAAGAGCGGCAGAATTGACCAGTTGCCTTTTATGAAGAGAAAAATCATTCTGTTCTAAAATTGTTGCATCGGTGCTATTCTCTTTAAAGATTTTGAGAATTTCATCATATTTATTTTTAGTAATATAACCTTTATAAGTCGTTGAAGATTTTGAAAACTTATATTTTACCAAAATCCTTCGGGTTTTACTTGCTTGATCTTTTAAAATACTTCCTTTACTTTTAGACCAATATCCGCTAATGTTAGGTTCTAATAATTTCTTTAACTTTTTAGATAATTTACCTCTAACTGAACTATCTATCAAAGTCAACCCTACCTCTCCTGTGCTCTTGACTTGCCGCATTACAAAGGATGATTCCGGCGCGTTGCTTGAGCTAGTTGAAGTAGAACTGGAAGTAGAGGTAGATATGCGTCTTTTCTTAGCTGTTGGGGGAACTCCTGAATGGCTGGATATCGAGGAAGAGGAGGACGAAGAGATAACACTCCGCTGTGTTTGATGAGTTGGCATAATATGCGCGCTAGGCAAACCAGTCAAATCTATAAAAGGCACAATTTTAGCAGCTGCATTAACAGCAGATGACTGAGAACTTGACGAAAAGCTCGTCGTTTGTTGAGATTGACCACTTATTAAAGGTGATAGAATATTCCCATTATTATTTAACATAAATCACTCTATTAAAAAAATTAAAAACAAAATCATATTTCATTTGAATTATAAAGTCAACATAATTTAAAAACACAGAAAATAAATTGAAATTAAAAAGAAATGATAAAGAAATAAATAAAAAACAATAAAGTAACGCGACCACACTCGACATGACTTGTCACTACTAAATATTTTAGTAATCTAGTGTTTTTACTAACACATATTTAAACATAGAATAAAAATAGAAAGGTGATTTTAAACGCGCATAAAGACGCATCTCATTTTTAGCGGAGAGAAGGCGTAAATGACGAGGGACTTGAGCACGCTCTTTTTTCCATCCTCGACAATGATAAGCAATCCATTCAGGAATCAACAAGAGCGACCATCCTTTTTGGCGTAAGCGCAAAGATAAATCAATATCTTCTTTGTACATATAGAAAGTAGGATCCATCACAATATGCGGACCTAAAACCACACTTTTTAAAGCCGTCATGCGGCATAGCATAAGAGCGCCACAAAGCGCCGGCACTTTTTCGGGAGTTACATGCTGATTTTGTTGATAAGCCTTACCTTGATCACGATCATACCAGCGTCCATACCAGGTGCGAAAGATTCCCGTTGAGTCAATCTGACCTGTAGGTTGCTGTTGTTGAATGTCGTAACCTAACAAGATACCTGATAAGGCGCCTACTTGACGAGAGGCTGGCTGTTCTAAATAAGCAAGAGCGTTCTCTAAAAAAGAAGGTGTTAAAAAGGCATCAGGATTCAAGAACAACACATATTTAATAGAGTCGTCTACATAAGACATGCCCACATTATTGCCTTGGCAAAACCCGATATTATCGTATGCTAAATGAAGAGTGAGAGTGGGCATTTGTCGATAATGCTCGAGATAGGTGGTGTCCTGTGAGCCGCTATCCACCAAAATGATTTGGCAAGCAGGTTGCGTTTGTTGCTGCAGCGCTTCGAGGCAATGCGGAAGAAAAGCTTGACTGTTGTGTGTCACAATAATGACAGCGCATGGTGTTAGTGAAGTCATCATACTTATTTCAACAATGGTAATGCGCGAAGCGTTTGGAGTGCGAAAGTCCTCCTTCGCTTTTATATAAGGCGCCCTATATGAAAGCGAAGGAGGACCTTCGCACTCCTGAGTAACTAAACATTGTTATTAGTTCGCTCTTTTAAAGTGTTTTTTTAGTAATTGATCAGAGCATGCTTAAAAAGACTGGTTTTATCTGTGCGGTAGCACTATCACTGCATTAGCCCAGACCGAGCGCGTTTAGCGCTCGTTCTGGGATTTAATGCACAACCTATTGCACTGCGGTTAGCGGTGCTACAAAGACGCCGAATAGTTGCACTGCTAACCGCAGTGCTAATCAAATGGCATTATTTACCCAGAACGAGCGCTAAGCGCGCTCGGTCGGGGCTAATGCAGTGATAGTGCTACCGCACAGATAAAACCCGTCTTTTTAAGCACGCTCTGATCAATTACTAAAAAAACACTTTAAAAAAGCGAGCTAATAACAATGTTTGGTTAATCAGGAGTGCGAGGCCCTCCTTCGCAATCCAAACGCTTCGTGTATTATCAAAAATCACTTTAAAGATTTCATCGAATAACAAGCTAGATAGAGTTTGAGGTACATACTGAACTTTTACGGCAAGATATGTCAGGACTTAAAGCGAGGCCGCTCTTCAATCACTCCTTCCGGAGAAGCAACATCTGTGACTTGAAGGAACCAAGGGCTATGTTCTGATTTGCGTACGAAGCGAAAAATTTTATCTGGCGGTTGACGATCATGTCCATTAAACGAAATTGCATTTTTTTCCACTTTAATAATCCCTAGTGGCACTGAAGACTTCACTTGACTTCTATCTTCTAGGTCGCAAGCGCATAAAAATAGATCATCGCTTTCTCCTTTTACTTCAAATCGAAAAACACCCCAATCGGGACGTTTAGGATTGATGTAATCGCCTGCAAGTTTAATCAATTCTTTTTTGGCAGTCGCTATATCTACTTCTGAGGGAATATTTTGTATACTTGTTTTAATAAAGGAAGTGTCTCCAACAGCTAGGTATTCTTGCTCTTGATGATGAGCACCTTTCACTTTCCGCACTTCTACATTTTCAAATCGCCCTGGAGTAATAATACGAAATCGACGTTCTTGAGAAGCAAAATTGTCTTGCTTAACAAGTTGTAAAGGTGTTCCACTCCAATGCATAATACCGCAATCTTCTTTGTCAGGATCAAACAAAAAAGCAATTTTACCGCGAGTGCCTTCATAATATTCGACCGGATTTTTCAACGGATGCGCTTGATAATCCTGAAGAGTCAAGTGAATAGGCGTTTCTTCTTTTTCGCGCACTAGGCTTTCAGTTTCAGAATGGTGAATAGCTTGTACTTGTCTTTTAAAAGCTTCTAGAAGATGAACAGGGCGTTTACCACAATTACACATGGCAATTAATCCTATACCGGTGCTTCGATCCACCCAAAATGTATAAGTATCTTGGTCAAATGATCCCCCTTTTTCAATAAATTTTCCTTCACACGCTAATTCACTACCGCCCAATCCCCACCCTTCATAATGACCGTGCGCGCTAAATAAATGGTCAATATCGGTGGGAGATAAAAGCTCATTTCCCTCTTTGTCTATTAGTCCTCTTTTGTCTGCTAAACCTTGCGCCAGCTTAGCGGCATCAGCTAAAGTGGTTCTGCCTCCACCTGCTGCTTGAATCATGACATTCTCATGTGGAGGTGCTTTAGAGAGTTGTTTCTTCGTTTTGGGATGAACATACGTTACATCCATTTCAGTCCCTTGAGTACCATGAAATCCGCTTTGTTCCATTTTCATCGGCTCTAATAATTCACATTTCATAATGTCACGATAAGAGATGAGATGATCATTTGTTGTCGTCAACGTGTCAGGATTGAATTGCATCAAAAATTGATCAAGGAGATCGTAAACATAGATCTCTTGACCTGCTCGTGTGATATAAGCTGAATCAGATTCCAATAAATCTTTAAGCGCAACATCTAAAACTGCTTTTGGGATAGGAGGCGGAAGCTTTTTTAAATCTGCTTTCAAATGTGCAAGTCGTTTTTCAAACTCGTCAATTTGCACGTTAAGATGCCCTTGTTTGGTTCTTCCTGCAGATCCTTTTTTAGTATGAGCACGTTGATAGTTTAATTTTTCAAGATGTTTCTCTATCTTTTCTATTTTCGTATTTAAACGCAAACGAAGAGGCTCTATCTTCTCAGACAATTCTCTGAGTGTCTGTTTTTCGTGAAGCTTGTTTTCAGCGATGAGCTCTTCTGCTCTGACTTTTTTATAAGCTTTTTCTAACGGATAAGCGGTGAGAGAAATATTATTAGAATAAACAGATATTTTATCTCTCGGATCATATAAAAGATGGATCGCTCCTTCTTTTATCTCCTCTTGACCGCGCATCAATTGATCCAAAGTCGCAGCTGTAGGTGTTTTAGGGGCCCGCTCTTCATATTCTAAACCAGCTGTCATCCCCACTATGGCTTCTAAAGTCATTTCTTTGGCTAGTTCGGGAACAGGCACATCTTTTCCATTGGCATCTATTTGTCCAAATTTTCTAAGAGCTTCTTTTGGAGCAAATTTCTCCAATTTATCATCCATTTTGATGTATTTTGCATATTTTTTAGTGATAATGGCAGATAACAAAGCTGCCCATAATTTAGCACCGGAACCTGTACGACCTATTGTCTGTTGATCAACCGGCGTAGCATCACTCACAGACAGTTGACCGAAAGTTTGGGGTTTTGCTCCTTCGACTCCAATAATTTGAACTAAAAGAGCGCCCTTCCCAATGTGTTTTTCGGCATAAATCTCTAATTCTTGAACCAGTTTTTCATAAGCTTTTTCGACTGTTAAAGGCATTGAATCAGTTTTATTAACATTTGCTGTATTTAGAGTTTTCACTCCTACTTCACCTGTTTTTTCAATAGATGGAAATGAAATCTCCGGAACGGAGGATAATCTCTCTTTGAGATCGTCTAAATTAGGAATGGATTCTAAAGAAAGCGATTGAAAGATTTCACGAACTACTGCAAGTTTTTCTTCATGACCCCATACAGCATAGGTTTTGCCGTTTATTTTCACAGAAGGATTAGTCGTTTCCCCTTCTATAGGATAAATCTCATAATGCGTCCCTCGATAATTAAAACTCAAAGCTAAATCTTGAGAAAACGGCATCTTGAACCTCAATAGATAAACACCTCTCTTTATATAATTATATTTACAGTTTGTAATGATATATTAAATGTTTTATTAATTATTTAATTAAAACTGATAATTTGTCGAATACCATCAATAGAGACTAATCCTCCATTAGGAATAATCATCTGAGGATCTGTGTGTCCAAAATTCATATTAAACACGACAAGTGGATTCACCTGATAATCTTTTAAAGCACTTTTTACAGCAGTTTGCTGATTTAAAATAAACTCTTCGCTCCCTCCGAGTGGTTTTTTTCCGCAAAATTGCGCCTTAGGATAAGCCATGAGAATGGCTTTGAGTTTTTGTAAGATGCCTAATTCGCCTAATGCAGCGATAAAACGATAGACAAATCCTTCAGAAGGCATTTCTTCAGAAGTTTCAATAAACAGAACAATATCATCAAATTGCTCAAGAGAGGGAAGGTAGCGTTTAACAGATAAATGAAGATCGAGCACTTCTAAACAGCCTCCCCATAATCTTCCTGTAATAAGTTGTTGTTGATTGTTATACCAATTCCAGCCTTCACTTTTGTGCGCAGGGCGTTTTTGATGTAAATGTTGAGGATCTGCCCAATCTAAATCCACATCGCTCCATTCAGATGCGGCTTGAATTTGACCGATTGCAGGAGCAAAGAGAGCTCTTCTGATATAATCTACCGTATAGTCATGCATTCCCCCGCCCATCGCAAATTGGGTCATGACAGCTCCCCCATAATAAGAGAGGATCCCTAACTTCCACAAGAAAGCATGTAAATTGGTGCAGTCGCTATATCCTAGTACACTTTTAGGATTCTTAGATAAAATCTCGGAATTTAAATAAGGCAAAATTCTAATCTGATCATTACCTCCAATTGTAGTGATAATGGCTTTGATCGAAGGATCAGCAAACGCGGCATTGATATCCTCGGCTCTAGCTTGTGGATTTTTTGATAGAAAATCCGGACTTTGGCGCGCAGTCGAAAATTCTACAGGCTCAAGCTGAAAGATCTCTTTAATGCGTTTAAGTCCCTGTTCATAGACCCAGGGAAATATAAAAGGCATTCCGGCTGAGGGGGAGATAATCGCAACTTTATCTCCCGGTTGTAACCGTGGTGGTTGTTTAAATGGCATATTTTCTCTCGAAAAAATTAGATGAATTAGTCTTATGCCAGGCATTAATTATGATTGCAAAAACCTGTCCAGCCTGTTATGCTAATCGTTTTAAGTTTTTTAATAAACTCAATCCTAAAGGAACTTAAATATGACTAAAGAAGTTGTCAAGCACCGTAAAGAAGAAAAGAAAAAGCCGGCACTTTCAGCTAAAGAGCGTAAAGCGAAAAAGCAAGAGAAGAAGCAAAGTAAGTCAAGCTAACCATGGTTTTTCTAAAAACCAGGTAAGATATCCAGAAATGCAAGATAGACAAAAAAGCACGAAATAGACTAGAAGAAGCTTATCGCAAAATTAAACGATGGCAGCCATCAAAGTGTTTCGTCTAATCGTCAAATTAGTCATTTTTGGAGGTCTCATGTTAGGGTCGTCTCAAACAGTTTCAGCTGAAAAAGCAATTTCTAAATGCGCTCATCACAAGCCTACGATTGATGAACTGATAACGACTTTCATGAAACAACATGCTATTGATGGCATCACCTTAGCCATTGTGCAAGCTCCCTATATTTCGCGTGTGGTCGGATATGGATATGCTGATCCCGAAAAAAAATTGTTAGCTTCTCCAAAAACGCTATGGCGCATTGGACAAATCACTTGTGGTTATACAGCTGTCGCCATTATGCAATTGGTAGAAGAGAATAAATTCAAAATAGATGATCCTATTGAAAAATTTATCCCTTCACTCCCCGCTGCTTGGCAAAAGATTACCTTACGTCAGCTCATGGGCCATGCATCCGGCCTTCCCGATTACATGCAACAATCAACTTTTGATTCCTCTAAAAACTATTCTCTTCAGGAAGTGATGGCGAGCATAAGCAGCCTACCTTTAGCCTTCCAACCCGGCTCCCAAGTCTCACAAAGCGCGACTAACTTCTTTTTATTGGGCGCGATCATTGAAAAAGCAAGCGGCACGAGCTATGAAGAATATATCAAAAAGAAACAAATTCAACCTTTAGGTCTTAAGAATACAGTATTTCCTTCAGATATTTCTCAGCTTCATCAAGAAGACGTTGTGCATCAAAGCAGTCGACATAAACAGTTCCTTAAAGAGAGCATATATATAGATCCGACAGAAGTAGCCACAGGATATAGTGATGTAAAGGGACAAAAAATGCCTATAAACGTTAATCCCTCTCAGTCCTTTTCTGCTTATGATTCTCTTTTGGCTTCTGCTGAAGATATTAGCTTTTGGGACATTGCCTTAGCAGGTAGCGTCTTAGTTAAAGAAAAAGAAAACAGAGACATCATCTACAATGCAATTCAGTTAAATAATGGAACAAAGGTCAATGCTAACTGCGGGTGGAGATTTTATGCGCACAAAGGACTCATGAGTATTCATGGAAATGTTCCCGGTTTTTCTACTTATTTGAGCCGCTTTACAGAGCCTTCTGAGTTAGTGTGTGTCACTCTTTGTGCCAATAAAGACAATATTGATTTGACGGAGTTAGCTCGTTCTATAGCAGGCACTTTTAGCTCACAATTAGATTCTCCTTCCGGTCCCGGCGGTATGCGTTACTTGGAAAGTTGTTTTGATGTGAAGACTACGATGGATCGCTTAGAAGAATTCCTTAAAGCAAAAGGCGTGCATATTATGGCACGAGTCGATCACTCTGCTGGTGCGAGCAAAGCCAACCTTGAATTAAAACCAACAGAAACATTGATTTTTGGAAACCCCGCGATGGGAACACACCTGATGCTGGCTAATCCAGGCATTGCAGTCAATTTGCCTCTAAGAGTAGCAGTATGGCAAGAAGAAGGCGGATCTGTCTGGTTGGGTTACAATGATATTAGATGCTTAGCCAACAGCTATGGAATCACTGGCATTGACACAACGATTGATCAAATGGCAAAGGGATTAGGCTTAGCCGCTCAGTATGCAGTAGAACCTTATTAACTCATCTTACGCAAATTGAAGTTTGAACAATTCTAGCTAATCGCGGTAGCGATCAAAAGTGGGTAGCCCCGCGTGAAGCGAAAGGCCGGTAGGCCTGTAGCGGAACGTGGGGATCTGATCCAAAATAAAATTAGAGTCGCGGAAGCGACGACAAGTATGAACGTCTCATTAATCTATCGCTGCTAACCGCAGCTCAATTCTTTTTTGCATTGCTAACCCCACGTTCCGCTACAGGCCTAATCGGCCTTTCGCTTCACGCGGGGCTACCCACTTTTAATCGCTACCGCGATTAGCTAGAATTGTTCAAACTTCAATTTGCGTAAGATGAGTTATTAATTTTTCTCAATTGTTCTTCTCTGTGCTCTCTGTGTACTCTGTGGTTATTTTTATTAATTTACCACAGAGTACACAGAGAGCACAGAGAGAAAGAAAAGAAAATCACAAATTATTAGTTTGATAGTAACGATACTGACCAATTAAGACCTGTACGATCTGCGTCAACACTTGTTCGCGATTTAAGCGATTTTCAGTAAACACACCAATGGCTCCTTCTTTGGCTCCCAAACTTTGAATACCAGTAGAATCATGCATAATGTCCTCTAAGTTTTTTCCGGCTAACAAGGCTTCTTGGTAATCTTGAGGCATTAAAATGATAGGCCCATTCGTGAAATAAACATGCTTACCTTGATCTACTAGTGCACCCCAATGGCAAAGATATAAGTGCGTATTTAGAAAAAGCACCCCTGCTTCTAATCCAAAGGCTAATTGAGCTTCTGTTTTTTCTAAACAGTCTTTTGCACGATTAATCGCTCCTTGAAGAGTTTCTTCATCAGAAAGTGGTTGTGGCCGCACGTTAGAGGAAGCAGAACAAGGAATTAAGGCAATGTCTTCATTTAAGAAAGCATTTTTCACTGCTTGAATTTTCACAGGATTTTTCGATCCAACAGCTATCACAAGCTGGCTTTGAATATCTTTAGTGGCGTACGCTTGCAATTGACCGACTAACACAAAACCTCTTATCTTTATTTAATGTCTGTGCATACTATGAGTGGAAAAATAAGAATAGCATCAGACACAGCGGTAACTAATTTACCCTCTTCTTGAATTTCACCACAAGGTCGATTCACAACTGTTCCTTCTATCACCAGAGTAGATGAACTCCCACCATCTAAATTTAGCGCTTCGATACAACCTAGCTCAAACATTAATTCAGCTAGCTCTGTCATAGTCATACCACCCAAATCTTCAAAACGTCCATCCACAACAACAAATACCCATTCTCCATTTTCTCTGATCCCCACTGCTGTTCTAGGATGTTTTTTAGTTAGGAATGATTCGCGCGTTTGTTCAGGCGCATAATCTTCTATGATAGTGCCATAGCTAACTAAGACAGGTGTTCCTCCCACAATATGTTCTAATTCTTTCCAATCTTCAGAACTTGTATGAGGAGGATCAGAAACAGGGATAACTTCTATTTGGCTAAAATCTTCGCATTCTTGCAGAGAATAGTTGGTTAATACACGATCAATTAAAACATGCTGTCCATCTAGCGCCCATCCAATGGCTCCTCGTGGCTTAAAAGGTGTTCCATACCACTGACCATCAATTTTTAAAATGCCTGCTGGAGTTCCATCCGGTTTCCAGAATCCTCCGTTAACAGCTGCAGTAGCACCATAACGTTTAGCCAACGTTAAGACTGTTTCACGCATGATTTTTTCACCGGAAGCTCTGACTGGAATGATGACATCCTCTTGCGGATCCACAACAAGAATGTGAATAGAGATTTCATTCCCATCAGAGAGATATTCATACGAATATCCACTGAGAGTAAAAGGATGCATAGTAATCAATAAGAAAACAAATGTCAGCTTGATGAACATGGGTTTAATTATCATTTCATTGTCCTTATGGCTTGAAGCTAAGCATTACTTCTGCAGAAAGTAGAACAAGGTTTAACCTGAAAAACCATCAATAAATTTTCTTAAATCCCCATAATCTTTGACAGCAAATACCTGGAACATTATCTCAGGACGAGGATTAGTCTTTGGATTTTTACTTAAATTCACGCAAAAATCATTCATCACTTTTGCAGAGATCGTTTTAAAATTTTCCTCTTCTTGTTCTGCTTGTTCAGGAGAGACTAATTTTGCAGGCTCTACTTGGAGAGGATTAGGATTCATTTGCTTGACTTTTTGTTGAAGGAAATTCTTCATTTCTTCCTTCAATTTTTCTACCTTCTCTGTATTTTTAGTACGTGTATGGTGGTGATTTGCCAACGCAGCGATATACATGGTATCTCGAGCAACATTATGTATTTTCATTTGCTCTTTCAACTGCTTTCTAGCTTCCTTTTGACAATATGCTAAGTGACTAGCCGCTTCAGCTGGATCTGTTGAATACTTGGGAACTATTCTTCCTATTGGCGCACCCATTGTTTTCTCCTGGTTAAAATGAAATAGATGATAGATAAACAATATAATTTTAAAATTTCAAAAAAAACAATTAAGATTTAAATTGAAAAACCATCGATCCACATTCTTAACTTCGCATAATTTGTGTTAGATGGTGCCATTACAGTAGCCATAGGAAGAAGTTCTTGAGTTCTTGGATTCTTACCCAGATCTACTAAAAAGAGATTAGTGACCTCTGAAGCAATAAGCTTAAATGTTTCCTGATTCTGTTTTACTTGAGCAACAGGAAGTGATTTTCCAGAAAACATTTGTTGGGCTTGTTGATTACCGAGATTTTTCATTTCTTGAGTCAATCTCTCTACTTTCGCTTTTCCTTTCTCTGTCTTACTTTTACGCGCATGATAATTTGCTCGCGCAAGGACATACATCATATCTTGGGCAACATGATGAGTTTTCATTTGATCTTTCAGAAGCTTTCGAGCTTCTTTCTGGCAATATGCTAAATGGCTAGCAGCTTCAGCCGGATCTGTTGAATACTTGGCAACTATTCCTATTGGTGCGCCCATTTTTCCTCCTGCTTAAAATGAAATAGATGATAGACAATAGAATTTTTAAAGTCCAAATATTTAAGACATTATAATAATCATTTCTTTAAGAAGGCGATTTTGCAGAAATTCGACGAGCTATTGTGAGGTTAATCATAGACAAAACCCCAACAAGAATAAAGCATACAGCAAGAGGCAAAGCCGTTTTATCAGCTAACATAGAGAAAATAAAGCTTCCCAAAGCACCTATTAGAAACTGAAAAGTGGTGAGTAGAGCCGTTGCAGCTCCAAAATGATTGCGAACTAATCCCATCGCTTTAGCACCCCCATTTGCGAAACAAAGAGGCATACAAGTAAAATAAATTAAAGCAGGCAACAAAAGTGACCAAGTTGTGAGAATACCCATAAGGTGAAAAACTAATAATAAAACGCCCGCTAATAACATGAGAGTTGATCCCACATATAAAAGGGTGATTAAAGAGAAATGACGCGTAAGATGCAAATTAATGTAGCCAGTCAAAATAATTGTTCCCCCTATATACAAAGAGAGCGCTCCATACTCAACGGGTGATAAACCAATCATTTCCTGAAATAGAAAAGGACTTGTCGTTAAATAGGCAAATAATCCTAAAGCAGGAAGCACAAAGTTGACTCCAAAAGCAAGAAATGGCCCATTACGTAAATGCGCACGGTAAGTGGAGAAAATATTCTTAACACTACTATGGCTAGGATTTTTCAAACTTTCAGGTCGTACGATCACAAAAATAGACACAAGCAACAAATAAACTGTCAGAAATATGAATACCGATTGCCATTGAAAGGCTTCCTGAAGGGCTCCTCCGATGACTGGAGCAATTGCTAATACGACCGGCATGACCATCGAGGCCAAAGCAATTTGTTTTACAAAAGCCGTTCCTGTAAACAAATCGGAAGTCGTGGCTCGCGCAGCAATAATGATTGCTCCCATTCCAATGCCTTGTATAAAACGCGAAGCAATTAGAAATTGAATATTTGGCGCCAACAAGCAACCTACAGAAGCTAAGATGCTGACAACAAGTCCTCCCAGAATGACTTTTTTGCGTCCTATGTGATCTGACAAGGGACCGAAAATCAGCGGAGTAAAAGAGAAGCTTAACAAATAGGCAGAAAGCGTTTTTTGAACTTCATTATCGCTTGTCTGAAAATAAGCAGCTAATGCCGGCAGTGAGGGCAAATAAATATCTGTCGCAATATACCCTAAAGAAATCAAGATAACAAGATAAGCTGTGATATAAAATTGTGCGCGCATAAATATTTAATGAACTGTTGTAGTTTGAATTTCGCAAGGCAACCGGACTAAAATTAAATCTTTTCTCAAATGCGTATCTAACTTGTGATAGAAAGCAATGGCTTCTTGATTCCAATCAAGCACATGCCATTCCATGCGACAACAATAATGTTCCCGCGCATGTTGTGCTAACCTACTCATCAATGCAGATCCAATGCCTTGCTTTCTATAAGCCGGTTTGACATATAAATCTTCCAAATACAGTACAGGATATCCTTGATGAGCAGAAAACGTATAAAAATAGAGAGCATAAGCGACAAGCTTGCCCTCTACTTCTGCGACTTCTGTATAAAAATAAGGCCTTTCATTAAATCCAAAGCGCGATAAATTATCTTTTGTGAGTGGCAATGTCGCAAGATCTTTGCCTTCGTACACTGCCAACTCACAAATCAACTCGTATAAGCACTCTTTCTCTTCTGGTTTAACAGGCCGAAGTATCATGCTTACCTCTACAAATATCTATCTACTTACTATCTACAATTAGAGGCTCTTTATCCCCTACTCTTCCACGGAAGAGAACAGTATCTTCATCCATCATCATGTAAGCATAAGCGTGCTCAATATTGAATAATTTAGGCTCAGAAAGGGCTGCCGCGCATTCCATTACCACCACAGCAGTCGCCGCTGCAGCTCGAGTCCCTTCCTCATCATTAGAAATAAAAGTTTTATGAAGAACAGAGTCTATACGACCATCTTTAACAATATTGTCATCAACGGCATTAAGAGGAAGCCCCATTTCATTTAACAAATTCAAGAGTTCAAAATGGCTTTCTGCTTTTGTTTTAGGCATACTCAATTCTACATTATGTTCTACCTTGGCTTCTTGACGATATTTTTTAATCGCTTCTGCCGTTAACGTTTTTTCAAGATCCATTAAACTTGCAGGATCATTCGGCAAGAAAATGAGTTGTGAAAGTTTACGCCCTGTGGGTACAAGATAAGGTTTTTCCAACATCGCAAAAGTCTCACCACGATAAATGGAAAAATCTCCTTCTTGCCACATCATGGAAACAGGCGCCTTAGTTCCATCTACACAAGTAAAGTCTTTGACTTGCCATCCATAACTCGATTTTTCAAATTTTTGCTGCCACTGAAGACCTAAATAAACAGCATTCAATAAAACAAGATCTGCTGTGTCATTTGAAAGTATAGTAGGGATCTTCCCTCTCGTTTTAGCATTTACCCATTGATTGACTTTTGTCATCAAAGCTTGAGAAGTGATCATATCGGCTTTATACGTATTTTGAACAAGTTCTAATAAAGAATCAGCAACAGTTACTCCAGGTTTGCGTGCTAAACCTTGCGCAATGCTAATAGCACCTTTTGTAAAGTCTTTTGGAAGCATTATCTCTTCAAGTGTTGTAGAAATCGCTGCATGAATTTCTACTTCACTCAATCCTTTAAGACCAAGCTTTTCAAGAAACTGCTCTTTTTTCTCAGATTTGATGATGTGAAGACACATTCCAAGAGCAGCGATAATACTAACAGGAGATATACAAAAGCTTTTTCCAGCTGGCGCTTGATCAGAAATACGCAGACACAAATCATTTGCAAAAGTTGTGATTGCCTGGCGGGTTATTTCTTGAGCACGTATTAAATCTGCTTTTGCAATCTGAGGAGCCGGTTTAGCGAGTGGCTTTTCTACCGGTTTATCAACCACATCTTGTAATTCTACTGACTTTCTACAATCTTCAATCGCTTTAAGATAGATTTCTTTATGTTGACTCGAGCGACCTGCTTTGACTTCCAACTTATTGAAGATCTCTTTAATCTGTATTTCTTTATCAGGAGTCACATGCTCTTGGTTATTCGCCACAAAAGTAGAGAGCGATTGAGCGACATGATGGATGCGGTAAGCTTTCCATGGATCGTATTGAATGCAGTAACTAACAACTGTTAGGACAGCGCGAGTGAAAATAATCCAAACCCATGTAATTCCTTGTTTTTCAACAACTTGTAAATCAGTAGTTAGTAAATTACCTCGATCAAGAGCTTGATCAATTTCTATTAAATGCGCTTGAAACGAATTTTCTGTTGTTTTAGATAAAGCTGGCATAATAAATAATCCTTAATAATAATTATTGACGATTTTAGTTTTTATATTTTACCAGCTTTTTTAGATTAGATCAAATTTTTTATTATTTTATAGAAAGTGCCTTCTTCACTTTATTGCCAAGTCCCATTAAGCGCTCTTTTGGTTCATTGGAAAAAACAAAGCGCACATATTTGGCTGCTTGCTCTCCCCAGCCTACCATAGGAGTTGTTGCTATTTTTGCTTCCTTAAACAGCTTCTCTGTCGCTTCTTGAGAAGTCATTCCGAGGGCATGCGCATCCAATAATAAAGACCATCCTCCATGCGGTGGAATCACGGGAAGCCCTTCTAATTCCTGCAATAGAATATCGCACCTCTGTCCCCATATCTCTAAAGCCTCATTTAAGCCATTATCTGTGGCATTGAGTCCTGCCGCTACTCCTGCCATGCTAATGCCTGTTTGACAGACCACATTTGAGATACTGACGAGTCCAATATCATTCATGATGCTTTTGGGACCTACTACCCAACCTACACGCCATCCAATCATGCGTAATTCCTTAGAAGCCGCACCCACAGTAATCGTGCGCTCAGCCATCTGAGGCAAAGATGCGGGATGAATGAGAGGACGACGATGATAGAGAATGCGTTCCATTGCTGCATCATACAAGAGCCAAGCATCTGTTTGTATTGCCACGCGTGCCACAGCTTCCCATTCTTCATATGTCAAAATATGCCCTGTTGGCATTCCAGGACTAATGACTAACATCTTCGTACGCGGTGAAGCTGCTTGCTCAAGCGCACGTATATCTAAACACCATCCTGTAGGCGAAGGAATCAGTGGAACAAATACCGGAACACCGCCTGCAAGGCGTATACGGTTAATAATCCCTGCATAAGTCGGATCCGTCACAATCACTTCATCACCCGGCTCAACCATGGCCAATAAGCAATTCAAAATACCTGACATTCCTCCTGCTGTGATGATGCATTGACTACGCCAATCATACTCTATATCGCACACACATGACACGCGGTTAACAGCAGCTTGTCGCAATTCATCTTGCCCCAAGAAAGGCAAATAACTGTTATTTTCATCTTTCGCAATCCCTTGACGCGTTACCTCAAGGGCAATGGCGGGCGGAGGAATATCCGTATCTAAATTTTCCATGCGCAATATGCCAGGATCCTGAGCCTCATCAGCTGCATTTCCCATGCGATCTACTCCAATTCCAGGCACTTGGGCAAGTCTCGATACTCTTGCTAATCTAGGCATAACTCACTCCTTTTTCTATCAGTTTATCAATTTTTTAATTTTTTGTCAATTTGTCTAATATTTACAAAAAGTAAAATGAAATATTTTTTGCTTTTATAGAAGAATGCGATAAAATGATCTTGAGAACTTTTAAGGAGAGGTCATTTTATGATGAATCAGTATCAATTAGTGATTGCAACGGATTTAGATGGAACCTTTCTAGAAGGCGATCATCATGTCAAAAGTTCTTTTTATCGTGAATTGTTACGTTTACGTGAACGTGTGATGTTGATTTATACCACGGGTAGACCTACTGACACAGTCAAACAATTTTGTGAACGAGGCTATCTCCCCTATCCACACTTTGTGATGGGCGATCATGGAACACATATTGTAGATGGAGTCAATTTTCAACCAGTGGAGCATTTACAAAATCCGATTATCCACAAATGGAATAACGGAAATAAAATTTTAAAAGAGTTGCTAAGAGAGGATGTAGGCATTCAACTACAACCTATAGATCCTCCTTACCGCGTCGCTTATTACTATGATCCTGATGTGCTGCAAGAGCAAACAGTGCAAAAAATTGTGAATGCTGGATTTGATGTTGTCCAATCGTGCGACCGTTATTTGGACATTCTTCCACCGGGCGTAAACAAAGGTTCTAGCTTAGTCAATATGTTAAACTATTTAAGTATTGATCCTGAACTTGCTATTACCTGTGGAGATTCCTTGAATGACCTCTCTTTATTTCAAACTGGATTAAAAGGTATTGCAGTCGGTAATTCAGAGCCAAAATTACTTACTGAAATTAAAAGCTTAAATAATGTCTATCATAGCACCTTTCCAGGCGTACTCGGCATTGTAGATGGATTACATTTTTATAAAAAAACGCACCTATTCGAAGTGCAATGATTGATAAGATACGAAGCATTGTCACTCTATTAATGTTTCTAGCTTGTGAATGAATTTATTGACAAACCTCTTCATATGCGGATCTGCTTGTGTAAAAGGAAGCTCTTGTTGCTTAAACCAACGCACTTGATGAAATTCATCCGGATCATATTTTAAATCGTCTTGATAATTGCCTTTAAGGACATACCACAGGGAAACATCTGTATGACATGCCACATGACCTACAGTCTTTGTCACGGTTAAGAAAAGAGGATCTTCAAATAAAAAAGCTGCTTCTATCCCTAACTCTTCTCTAATTTCTCTTTTCACTGTTTCTTGTGGATGTTCATTGACTTCTACATGTCCGCCGGGTGGAAGCCAAAGTTCGGCTTTTTTATGGTCAACAAGCAGAAATTCATGAGTGTCTTGATCCACAATCATGAAATAGGAGACTAAATGAATATTCGGCTGATCAGGTTTAGTGATGCGAAAAATTTCCGCTCCGGAAGAAATCCAATTTTTGACAAAATCAATGTGTTCTTCTTCTAAACGATCAAAAGGAACGATACTAGACACCATGCGATAAATAATAGAACGGATACATTCTTGACCTTTCTGTTTCTTGATCATGATTACAGCTTTCAATAATTTTTTTTATCTTTAGAGTGTTCTAAATGATCTAAATGCAAATTTGCTTTCTCTGTAAGTATTAATTCAAATGTCATCTTTCGCATATTTAGCAAACGATCCTCTTTTACGGACTTTCCCTTCTTTTGATTGCTGCAATCCTTCTTGAATTTCTTTTAATACTGGGGGATTTTTATATAACCAGAGTTCATGTGCCGGTATTTCTGCCATAGGCTCGAGTATAATTTTATCTCCCTCAGTATATGCTCTGATGGAACATACCTCATAATCCGGCAACAATTTGGCTAAACTAATGCGCTTTCTTGCATCTAATGTTAATCTTTGTTCATTTTCAAGATGCTTTTTAGAGTGCTTACTTAATATCATATTAAACCTTTCAACTTTGATAACTTCATTATATACAAATAAAACAAATGTGCCAATGAAACAATGGCACACTGTAACAAAATGCAATTACACTCTTTTTGCTACACAACGATATATATTAAATCTATTGAAGTTCAAGTCAAACTATCTAAATAAAATTGCAGAGCTTCTTTAGCTCCTTTCATCAAAGGCAATTCTTTTGCTTCACTAGGCGACACCCACTTGTATGCAATATGCTCATTTGACAATATTACTTGCGGCATGTGAGCTAATTTGACTCTGAATGCATGATAAATATAGTCTATTCCCGGTCTGCGAATATAGAGCTGGCCAATCGAATGAATGGGAGTTTGAGGATCGATAGAAATACTCGTTTCTTCAAATAATTCACGGCGTACACCTTCTTCAGGAAGTTCATCCGCTTCTAATCTACCTGCAGGCACTCCCCATTTATTTGGTTCCTTTTTTAAATTTGAGAGCTGCAACAAAAGCAATTGATGTTCGACTTCAACATAGGCTGCAGTGACATAGGCTTGCGGATTAAAATCTAGGGGTTTTTGATTGAATACTTCCGTGCGACTATCTTCTTCATTAAACATTTTCGGCTCCTTCATAACCTGCAAAGCAATATTGACCTGAATAAGCCTTTGCAGTTACGCGCTGATTTTCAAAAGTGAGAATTGTATAAATTTCAGGTATATTATCTCTCACATGAGGACCACAAATATTATCTCCCATAGCAGGACACGTAATATATGGTATTCCCTTTATCACTTTTGTGTGAAAATAATGCAAATGCGCTTGTAGCACAGCGATCACACAATTAGAATCATTGATCATGTTTCTAATGGTTTCTTGATTTTCTAAAAACAAAGTTCTTCTATTACTTTTTTCAGAAGCTTCATAGAAAAAATTACCATTCACATCATGATCATCAATCGCACAATGCGTAAAAATGATTATAGGCTGTTTGATTTGATTTAATTGCTCTTTTAACCAATGTAATTGGTCAGTAGGAAGTCTACGTATGCTATGATGATGCGCATCCGCTTCTAAACCTAACCAAATGAGGGAAAAATGTCCCATATGCTGACAACCATAACTTTTTTGATCAAACCCCATTTGCTGCCAAATCAATTCAATCTCTTGCAATGGTATTTTTTTTAATTCATGGTTACCCACTAAATGAATGATAGGGCATTGGAGATGTTGAAAATCAGCAATGAGGCGTGCATAGCGCATCAGATCAGATTGTTCATTTTCACTGCGAATCAAATCCCCGAGATTGATCAACACATCAGGTGCATGTTGGTAAATAATCTCTTGTAAAAAACGCTTTAACATCTCTTCCACTAAATGGGAAGAGGCTCTGACTTTACCTTGATGCTCCAAACATTTTCCCACATGAATGTCATTCACCACTGCAATTTTCATCGATCACGCTTAGTTAAATTGTTTGCATAAAGAAAATCTTCCAATTTTTGCTTGACTGTAGGCCATTCGTTTTCTAATAGCCTAAACCAGGCCGTATCACGATTACATCCTTTCACGATCATATGGCTTTCTTGAATGCCTTCAAACTTGAATCCCATTCTTAATGCTGCTTTACGTGAGCGTTCATTGTGAGCATGGCATTTCCATTCCACACGCCGATAGCCTAAATCAAATGTATGCCGGAGCATCAAGTACGTGGCTTCGGTATTAACAAAGGTTTTCTGCACAAGCGGACTATACCAAATGCCGCCCAATTCAATTTTTAAATGAGAAGGACTATTATTCATCAAATTAGCTATCCCCACTTGCTTTTGTGTGACTTGATCAAACACACAAAAGCACAGTCCATTTGAAGCATGAATTTGAGGAAGTAAACTCGCTATAAATGCCTCGCTATTTTCAAATGGGCCCTCAAACATATAACGCCAGATGCATGCATCTGCATCATAAGCAGGGAGCGATCGTTCACCTCTTGTAAGTGCATTACCATTAGAAACCTCAAAAAGAGCTTGTGCATCTCTTGCTATCTCAAGGGGTTCAAGCCACACATATTGACCGCTGAGCTTGATAGGCGCAGGTTTTTCCGGCAATAAAGCACGCTTAGCCAGTATGGCTTGATCTAACATTTTCTTCATTCCTTCATAGAGTCATTAGCCTCTATTTCCATTTTATTTTTTGCTTCTTCATCATTTAGCCACTTTCCTTGATGAAGCAGATAATCAAATTGAAAATCTGCAAGCCTATGATCCAATGAATGCAAAGAATCGATAGCAGCAGTGTAGTGGAAAGAGGTGTGTGGAATATTTTCTTTCTCTAATTCGTATTCCACTGAATCAATAAAATACATTCTGTCATCGATAAAAAGCACTTTTGAAGGTTTCCACTCCATTCTTTTTAAAAAAGCACACAATACTTGTCCTTTAGGATATTTAGATGAAGCCAAAATACCTTTTTTGAAAACAGGCAATCCTTTTGCTCCTTCAAACTCTTCTAACATGATCATATCTACTTCAGGAAACGCCCCATCTAAATGAATCCCTAAGGAAGCTAATTGCTCAATTCTCCACTGCTCCATATTTGGAATCACACCAAATTGCCCTGTAGACATGGCAGTGAGCGCAATGACTTTAATATTTTTCTCTTTCAATTTTTCTAGCAAGTGTAGAATTTTGTTATCAACAAGTGACGTTTGAGCTTGAATGGTCACTTGACTTCCTAATATTTCTCCTTTCTCTTGCATCTCGCGAAGAATTTTCATAAATTTTTGGCAATATTCTTCCCCACAAGGCGCTAAAATGCGATCATTAGGAACCAATATGGTATAGTCAACATCAAAAACGACTAATGCATTTTCGTCCAAATCATCTATGTATTTCTCTACAATACCTAGATGAGGAGCATGAACAACTTCTCCACATACATATGCTGATACCACGAGAAAAGTAAAAATAAAGCTCAAAATAAAATTTTTCATTTTCACACCTTTAATTGATTAATATTTAGAACATCACTCATCTTTAAAAATAATATCTGCAATGACCGGAAAATGATCAGAGGGAAACTCTTCATTCACTTTTGCAGTGTCGATTCCATGCGTCAAGACATCCACTCGATCATTCACCAGAATATGATCTAGAATGAACCCCACTAACTGAGGACCCATAAAAGGCTCAAGCGTTTCTTTAGAATTGGTGATCGAACATAAAGGACCAAAATGCCCAAAAATGGATTTCATTCTAGCATCTTTTAAATTTTTGCCGGCCAATACTTGCTCTATATAATCTCCATCGAAGAAAATATTGCGCTTATGCAGGATGAAAGGATAGATGTTAAAATCACCCAACACAATAATAGGCTCTTCAGTAGAGAGAAGAGTAGAAAAATGATTCAATTGAGTCGCTTCCGCTAGTCTTCTGTCCGCATCACCCCAGCTCAGTTTTGTATTTAACACCACGAATTTTTTATGAGAGACTTTATCTTTGAAATAGCAATAGGTAAAAGCATTTTCACATTTTTCATCTTGATAAGGAATCGTCTTCGCTTCAAGCAATTCAAGGCGGTTTTTATAGAAGAAAATGACATTCGTATCACTGCGTCCTTCATTTTGTCTTGTTTTTTCTCCATAATAGCCATACTGATCCCCTAAAAGACTCATGACTTCCTGCACTTGATCTTCTTGAAGTTCTTGGCTTCCTATAATATGCGCTTTGGCATAAGTCAAATATTCCAACAATCGCGGTTTTCGAGCATCCCATCTGTGCTTGATTGGAAGCTTCTCTTCTGCATCTTTAGCATTGTAGAGCATGTTGTAAGACATGACACGCAGCTTCTGAGGGTGTTTTTGAGAAGCATATCTCATGAGTTCTTTCTGCTTTTGATTTACTTTCTTGCCAAAATCTTGATGATGAATGGTATCCATCAGCGGAAGAATGGATTCTTCCACAGCAGCAAAAACCTGAAAAGACATCATGATCCCTATAAGAGTGATTAAAAAAAGATGCATATATGTTCTCCTATTCATTTGAATTTTCTTCTTACAGGCATTTCAAAATTTAGAAATCTTCATCCATGTTTATGATTAAATTTATCCCATAAAGCTTCTTTAAACCATGCAGGCATCCGATTGGTTTTCATTTCTAGCGTTTGTCCATCAGTAATTTCTGCCAACCAAATATGTTCATGACTTGAGTTATCAAAAATATAAGCACGATTGGTAAATTGAACAGCTTGCATTAATAAATCAAGAGAGCGTTTATAACGGCTCACAATTTTGTCTTCTGGCACAGCATGTCCACCCATCCTCACACGATACCGAACGCGTGAGATATTAATATCTGGATCCTCAGTTGCTACATAATAAAGATAAGTACGATAGCCTTTACCTTGTGCTTTACGAAGTAATTCTACTTTATCAGGTGAAGACATGACAGTTTCAAAAGTGAAAGATGCTTGAACTTCAATAAGTTTATTGCGAATAAAATCTGCTGCTACCGAAGCAAAATAAGCATTGACTCTCACATCGTCAAAAATAAGTTTTTCATCAAAAAAACGAAGATATTGTGCATCCTCTAATAAGTTAGCTTTTTTTAAAAGAGTAGAATGATAAAAAAAATCTATTACTTCTTGCGCGTTAGTTTTTATTCTATAAGATGCAAAATCAAGAAAATTCAATTCACGAATTTCTTTCTCAATATCATCAGGGTTAATATAAATTCCCAAAAGCTCAGCACTAATGACTGACTTGATAGTACTTTTGCCTGATCCATTTGGACCAGCAAACATACGCAAGCGAGGAATATTTTTACTCATTAAATTTCACGCCTCTGACCTGGATTTACTGCAATTGATGGTGGTAACTTTTTGATAATTTTCTTCTTTCCATTAGGAAGTACTTCTACTATGAATCCATTTTCAGCTTCTAGTACGCTGTGACCAGATGCTAAGGCTCGCCAATAAGCTTGCTTAATTGCTACACTTGCTAACTCAGGAATATGTTCTTCTAAAAACCGTATAGTGTCTTCATTAAGCTTCATATTTTTTCCTTTTATGATGTGTATTAATTGTAAATTTGTTATATCCTCGCTGCCTCTAGACGCGCTTTTTGATCCACTTCTAAAATGGCTTCTAATGAAATATCTTTGACGCACTGATAATTTGCCATGAGTGTTTCTAATTTCTCACTAATATCCAGCCAGGTAATCTCTTCTTTCAAAAATCGATTTACCAAAATTTCATTTGCCGCATTCATGTAACAAGGCAAAGTCCCCCCTACACGCAACGCTTCATATGCCAAATTAAGGCAACGGAATTTAGTGATATCTGGCTGGCAGAAATCTAAACGTGCATTCTTGACAAAATCATAAATGGGCAACTGCCCTTGACAACGCTCCGGATAGGTCATTGCATATTGAATTGGAATGATCATATCCGGTTCGCACATTTGTGCCATAATAGATCCATCAATAAACTCAACCATGCTATGAATCTTCTGTTGAGGATGAATCAAGACCTCAATTTGGTCTAGCTTCACATCGAATAACCAGTGAGCTTCAATGACTTCTAATCCTTTATTCATTAAAGTTGAAGAATCAATCGTCACCTTAGCGCCCATTCTAAAATTAGGATGCTTGAGTGCCTGGCTTAAAGTGACCTGTTGCAATTGTTTTTGTTCCCACCCACGAAATGGCCCGCCGGAACTCGTTAAAATCAGACGACGCACTGAAGTCGGATCTTCCCCATGCAAACATTGAAAAACAGCGCTATGTTCACTATCCACCGGAATCATCGCAACGCCATGCTTCTTGGCTAATGGCATAATGTAAGGTCCGCCAGCCACTAAGACTTCTTTATTAGCCAAGGCAATCATCTTGCCCGCTTGAATAGCTGTCGCTGTTGGCATTAATCCGGCGGCTCCGACAATTGCTGCCACCATCATGTCTGCTTCAGGATAAGCTGCTACTTCACATAAACCTTCCATTCCCCCTACAACGCGAATATGAGGGAGTTTTTTTTGTAATATCTTGGCTTTCTCTTGATCACAGACAGCAATGAGAGCGGGTTGATGTTCGCTCGCTTGCCGTTCTAAAAGGTCAATATTTTCCTTTGCAGCCAAAGCCACAATTTTCACTTTCTCTTTCAATTGCGAAGCAATTTTTAAAGCATTTTGACCAATAGAACCTGTACTACCCAACAAAGAAATTTTTCTAACCATATGCAACCCTTTTATCATGAAAGATATTCGAAAGTGACTGCATGAGTCACAGAAAAAGTGATCATACCATAATTCATAATCATCTTCACCTAATTTCCTTAGATTAACTCGCATTTCAATAGGATGTGTTAGTGTAAGTTTATAATACAAATAATCTATCACCAAAACAAAAAAATGTCGATTTGGTGCAAGATTTTACACTACAAAATCTTGCACCAAATCGACACTTTTGTTATTTTATGATAAAAAATAAGAGAAGGATGCGTCATGTTTATTGGACGTAAAAAAGAATTGGATCGCCTCAAGGGATTATGGAAAAAGAATATAGCCAGCTTTGTAGTGATTAAAGGTCGTCGTCGTATTGGTAAAAGTCGTCTGATCGAAAAATTTTCAGAAAATACGCGTTTGGTTTCACTATCCGGATTACCTCCTGATTCTCTTAAAGCACAAGATCAGCGGGATGAATTTGCACGTCAACTAGGACGCATTTTTCAAATTCCTACTCCTTATAGTCAAGATTGGGGTGATCTTTTTTGGCATTTAGCTCATCACACTCAAAAAGGACCGGTTGTGATCGCATTGGACGAAATTTCTTGGATGGGCATAAAAGATAAAACATTTCTAGGAAAATTGAAAACTGCTTGGGATCAATATTTCAAAAAAAACCCTCAACTTATTTTAATTGTTTGTGGTTCTGTATCATCATGGATTGAAAAAAATATTTTGAGTAGTACAGGCTTTGTAGGAAGAATCGATCTTGTGATTAATTTAGAAGAATTAAACCTTTCCGAATGCAATCAATTTTGGGGAAAATACACTAAAAATATTTCTCCTTATGAAAAATTCAAAATACTATCTGTAACTGGAGGAGTTCCTCGTTACTTGGAAAATATCATTCCAAACATTAGTGCAGAAGAATGGATTCGCCAAAATTGTTTTACTCCGGAAGGATTTTTATTTCGTGAATTTGATCAAATCTTTCATGATTTATTTTCTAGAAGAAACGAAACTTATCGTCGAATACTTGAATGCTTAAATCATCATCCAAACGCAACTTTTGAAGAAATATGCCAAGAATTAGATGTAGTAAAAAGTGGTGTTCTCAGTCAATATTTGAATGATCTCATCACCGCAGGTTTCTTAAAACGTTCTTATACGTGGGATCTCAGGAAAGCAAAAAGCTCAAAACTGAGTCAATTCAGGATTTCTGATAATTATATTCGCTTTTACCTGAAATATATCGCACCCAACAAAGAAAATATTTTACGAGGTTCATTTCAAGATCGCCCATTAGGAATGACTTCTGGATGGGAAGTAATGATGGGACTGCAATTTGAAAATCTTGTCATACAGAATCGTTCCATTTTATATCACCTTCTTCACATTCATCCCAGCAAAATTCTATGTGAAGGTCCTTATTTTCAAAGACCAACAAAAGATAAATCTGGCTGTCAAATTGATTACATGATTCAGACGAAATACAATACACTTTATGTATGTGAAATTAAATTTTTAAGACATTCTGTTCAAATAGATGTCATTAAAGAGATGCAGCAAAAAATAGCAAATCTTGATAATCGAAAGATCATGTCAATTCGTCCTATCTTAATTCATGTGAATGGGGTGGATGAAGGGGTTATTGCAGAGGAATTTTTTGCTGAGATTATCAATTTTGGGCAAATGTTGGTCGATACTAATTAAAAGGCAGCTAGTTTTATGCTAGCTGCCGCATTGCGATTAAACCAACTCTCTTTCTGCAAAGAGCTGGATAGCATTAGCTATGAAACTGGGCAATTGAGGATGATAAGCCTCATATGCTTTACTTAAATCACTCTCAACAATAAAACGTCCATGGCCAGAATAAGATTCCTTATTAGGCGTCCAAAATTTCTTTAACCATTGGTAATGTCGACGTACGATGCTTTGAGCTTCTTTAGAACCCGCTTCCACATGATTTTTCACGAGTTTAGTGAGTTCTTGGCAAATTTCATCAAACTCTTTTTTAGAATGATTCCACTCCTTTTGAGACCACTCTTTGACATTTTGTCTGCATTCTTCTACATGAAATTTGCCTTGTTCTCCAAAACGTTCGATGATTTGCTTTTCATATTCTGCCTGTTGTTTTTTGCTAAACCCGGCATACATATCTTGTTCTTTCATTTTTTTGGTTCCTCTTAAATGTTCGATCGTTTGATCAATGGTCTTAATGAGCTTTTGCGTTCTTTTCAAATTTTTCTGCAAAATTTGCCGATGAGAACTTAAAGCGACAATCTTATCGAAATCGTTTCTTGTCAGGATTCTCTGAATCTGCTTGAGCTCAAATCCTAGCTCTCTAAAAAATAGAATTTGCTGTAGGATTAAGAGCTGTTCTTCTTCATAGTACCGGTAGCCATTGGATCCATAGTAAGCCGGCTTGAGAAGACCCACTTCATCATACCAATGCAGTGTGCGCACACTGACTCCTGAAATTTTAGCTAATTTCGTCACTGTATAAGCCATTGATTTTCCTCCTTCAATATCCCTTTGATTTTAAAGGATGCCTTAATAATAAAAAATGACGTTACGTGAGGGTCAAGCGACTTTTGTTTAAGGCAGATAAATTTTTCATTTATAAAATTTATTGGAATTTTGAGAATTATTTTTAAATTTCTCAACATAAATCTCCAAAATTATGGGAGATTATAGAGTAAAAAAGCTGAAAGCTCTGATTCATCCAGACAATGATTTAGTCAGCTTCAAGCGCATCATGTAGTGTGGATGAGGACTATGCGAAGGAATAAATTCTCCTAAGATCGTAAAACCGGCTTTCTTATAAACATGAATGGCATGCGAGTTGGTTGCCTCAGGATCGATTAACACTTCTGCCACTTGAGGAAATTGACTAGCAAGAAATTCTTGAATCAAGATGTGTGAAAGCCCTTTTCCTAGATAGTGAGTGTCGCCAATTAACATATCCAGCGTCATCGCTTCCCCTTCTTCGCTACACCAGGAAGCTAAGACATCATGCGGTTTATCTACGGATGAAGTAATAAGAAAAGCAAAAGGATGCTCTCCATCATACGCTAGCCAGTATTGAGATTGGGATGTTCCTTGAAGAAACTCATCTAAATGCTTCAAAGTATTTTCTAATCCTTGCCCATAGAACCACTTCGCGACATATGGCTGTGCAAGCCAACTATGCACCAGCGAGCGGTGCGCTGCATCGACCAATTTAAAATTAAAGCGAAATGCAATCATGGCATTTTCTCATGAATTATTTGAAACTTGAAATTGTAAAATGCGCGTTTGCCATTCCACACTTAATTTTCGCGTGGATTCTTTTCTCGCAACGCCTTTAAGCTTATTCCAGTGAGCATTCAAGAAAAGACTTACACGTTCCGGATTATGCGCGCCTAATACGCGCAACCACCAACCAATAGCTTTTTGAATGAACCATTCTGAATCTGTTGCATAACCAGATGCCCATTGCAGCATTCTTTCCGGATTGCGCCCTGGTTTTGCAAACGGCAATGTATACACTAAAGCTGCACGACGCATCCAAAAGTTGGGATGCTGTGTCCATTCTTCTAGTTCATCCAGCAAACATTCGTTAGCAAGAATACATTTCCAAGCAGCATGAGCCAAACCATCTTCAAGAGCCCAGCCATCCACTTGTTTCAGAAAATAGCGAATTGTTTTCCACATCTCAGGAGAAGCTTTTAAACGCGGTAAAGTCAAAATTTTAGCTGCACAGACCATAGGATCAAATAAATTTGTGTCCCATAATGCTTTAGCCAAATCAAGTAACTTTGTATCTGTCAATTCTTTGGAAAAAGCACGCACTAATTGATCACATTCAGGCACCGAAATACCCCAATGCTCACGGCTAGATTTGTGGTAATTTTGGTGTGCAATCGCTCGTTCAGCATTTGTGAGTTGTTGTAATTCTCGTAAAAAAGGAGCAATATCTATAATTGAATCAGTTTTATTCGACATCATCTTCTCCTCATTTCATTATTAAGACAAAATGATAGCAGAAATCATGTTTTAACGATAAGAATGACATTGTTGCATAAGAATTGCTTATCTCCTTCAAGTTAGTTTTTGTGCTAATTTTATCAAAGTTTTAATATAAAAAATAGTTGCATTTATTATCAAAATTTGTTAATATATTTTTATATAAATAAAAAGGGATTAAATATGCCATTTGAAATGCTTGTTTTATATAGAACTCGTGACGTTTATGGAGAAGGAGTAAACTCATTTACCACGCGATTTCAAGAAATTTTTGGTATTATCAAATTAAATGATGGGAAAATATTAGAAGTAAAATATAATTTTTGCGAAGATAAAGATGAAAATTCTTACGCGTTAATAAATAAATTAATGAAAGAAAAATTAATAAGAATAACAACAGCTCCTTTACATATTGCTTTTCAAGAAGGCATGTGCGGACGTCCAGATTGGGAAGTGACTGATTCTTGGGCAAAACAAAGAAAAAATCCAATATTAATAAGAAAAATTCCTGATATACAGCAGGATCTTTTCCGTTGGCCATTACCCACTGTTAAATCTTTTGAGATTCTTTATATGACTGATTCTGAAAAAGGTCCATTAACAGATAAAGAAAAAAACGCTAAATATACAACAACAAAAGAAGCTAAAGACACTATAAAAGTTATAGAATCTATTATTAAAGATGAATTTAAAAAATTTACTCAAGAAGACAAAGAAACTGATTCATTGGAAGAAAAAAATAAAAAATTAGAAACAACTATTGAAAAATCAGATAAATTATTATGTAAATCACTTAAATTAATAGAAACTAAAAAAAATCAAAATAAAGATTTAAAAGCAAAAATTAAAAAATTAGAGGCAGAAATTAAAGAAAAAGATGAATTATTAAATGCCGCATTAAAAATAACGAAAGATGCACGAAAACAAAATAAATCATTGAAACAAGAGATTAAAAATTTAAAAGAAGAAAATAATCAACCTAAAGCAGTAGCTAAATAGGACATATTCTCAAATTGGTTGCGGTAGGAACATCGTATAAACGTTCACTATGTGCATTCACGCTATGCAAAACGTTTTGTAGCGCAGACTAAAGTTTGCGCTACAAAACGCCTTGCATAGCGTGACTAACTACATCTTTTTTTCATAGAGCAAAGCAGATTCGAACATTTCTCCTGAAAACGTTTCATCGGGAAATACAACTAATCCTTGTGAAGTTTCAACTACCAGATTTCTCGCAAATACATAGTTGGCTAACAGTGGATTCCAACTACGAATTTCTTTTAAAGGATCAACTTTGGCTGGATCCAAAAGACCTGCTTGCGCGCATTCTTCATAAGCATCATGTCTGGGTTGTACCAAATTAGTAAAAGGATAATCAGATCCATAAATCAAATGTACACCTTCTTCATGCGCGCAAAGAAGCAACTCTCGAATAAAATCTGGTCCATAATGTGCTAGCACTGCAGATAAATCGCCATACACCTTTCCCGTCCATTCACCCGTCTGATTTTTCCTATGAGCCTCTCGTGCCAAACGCACAAATAGCTCAAAACCTGGTGTCAAAGATTGCTCAGGATCATCTAAATCAAGAATCAGATCTTTATGGCCACAATGTGCCAAAATGATATTCACTCCTATTTGAAGGGGTCTGCGAAAGCGCAAAGGATTTCCCCAATCTTCCCATTCTTCATTGTCATCATTAGTGGGAATAGTGTGCTCGTGTCCAGAATGTGCAATCAAAATCATGCCGAGAGATTTCATCATGTGATAATATTCATCGACCAGAGGAGAATCGGGTGGAATACTTTGCGGAGGCATCCATTTAATGAGACGAATTCCTTCTGCATGCGCTTGCAACATTTTAGATTTCCATTTTGGATCGAAAGGATGAATCGACACTGCCGCCATTAATTTAGAATGAGTCGAATGAAATGTCTGGGCTGTTTTTACAGCTGCTTGATTCGTTAAATAAGATCCCGTATTGCTCCAATCCATTTCTCCATCAGGGAGAAAGGCAGCATGAATCGGTAAAATAATTCCGCATAATTTAGGAAAATGTTCCGCATACAGTTGAATGCGTCTTCTCGCTTCATGCGTCGAACCTATAGGAGATCTCATCCCTGCAGCATAGCGTAGTACCATGAAAGTGAAATAGTCTGACCAAGCAGCAACACCTTGAGCCGCAGACTTGGGATTTAAATAATTATCTTCATCATAACCTAAATTATGAATATGAATATCATAAACCTGAGGAAGCTGAAGGCTATTAAAAATTAATTCTTGCGCAGGAATAGACAATAAGGCATTCGGATATGGTCCTGACGCTAATAGTTGTGTAATGTCAAAAGAAGCAAGATGCGACGCTAATTGATCTTGATCCAGATTACCATGCACAATCACTCCTAAACGGCAAGCAATTCCTCCTAATAGGTAATCGAGATAGGATTCAGCATGCGCATCATAATATCTTTTAACTGTATTAGAATCTCTTTCTGCCCATTCAGGAAGTTTTTTCAATGTGAAATTGTCTGCTGAATCTTCAACAAAAAAGACATTTTCTTCTTCAAATGCTTTTTTTAATTCATCAAAAAGAATGTTATCATCGGCTACACAATCTTGCTGTGTTTTCAACTGAGCAGAGACTTCTTGGGCATAATCTACATGGACATGAGCGATAAGTGAAGATGAACTCGCTACTAACAATAAAATCAAATATAGATGCATTTTTTCTCACTATTTACTGTATCATTGTCGCTAGAATGTGACGTTGGCCAATATAAGGAGCTCGACCATGCAATATTTTACGATTATCTAAAAGTAAAACATCTCTTTTCTCCCAATTAAACTTAATTGTGACTTCATCCAAAACATCATAAATTTCATAAACACTCTCTTGAGTAATCTCAGATCCATCTTCAAACTTAATATCATATGGTCTGGAAGAAGAAGCAAAATAGAGCAAATTGAAGAGTTGATAATTAAACCATCCTCCGCAAAGACGAGGGTTCATAAAATAAAGATGAACCTGATTAAACCAATAAGGATGGTCAAAATAGTGGTCCGGACCATGAATAGCAGGAACGTGTCGAGTGATTTCTATCCACTCTCCATCCCATTTAAAATCATAACCTTTTTGTTCACAAATTCTTTCTACTTCTTTTTTATCTTGTGTTTCGAATACTTGCTGCCATGTTCTATGCGTAGGGTTTACCCGTGTAAAAAAACTTCCCTCAGGAGGATGTCTAGAAATGTAATTGATGTTTTTTCCATTAAATAAATTCCAGAGATGCGGCCTCTTCATCATTTCTAATGTGACATCTGCAGTTCTTGCTAAAATAGTTTGTCCTGCTCCCGGATTAGGAGCAATATCGCAATAAAAGCAAATATAATCGACCGGATTAATAGTACAAGAAAGTTCATTATGTAAAGGAATTTTAATTTCTGGTGGAGCTTCAGTAGATGTGTACACGCCATGTACAATACGTCTGCGCGAACCCTCACCCTTATAATCGATTAATTCTCGTCCAAGGACAGCTTTGACAATTACAGCAAAATCTTCTGCATCATCGATGGGAAATCCACGCAATAAAAGCGCTCCTTGCGTATTTATTAGCTCTTTTAATTCATGTTGATGCTCTTCAATCCAAGCTTTAAAATTTGTAAGAGTTATCTGTTTATCTTTGGGTGAAAGCACGTAAGGAAGGCATTCTTTATTCACAAAATAATGGTCAAATTCTTGATTTAGAATAGAAGATTCATCTACATTAAATCTCAAAGGATCTGTATCAATCTCGTTAACAAAAGAGGTATCAGCATTTTTACAAATTGCGCAGTAAGAGAATTCATTCAAATTGAGATCAGTTAAATGACAGAAATTCAAACTTGTGATTCCATCTTGAACAGAAATGTGTCCGCACTGACCATCTTGGAGGCATAACGCAATACTTCGTATATTGTTTTCTGATTCGCCCAAAAAGATTAAATTTCCGGGAAAAAAAATTTCTGGTTCATGATTTTGTGAAAAGAGCTCTACTGTCTCAAAGCATGTGTGTGTGTTTATGCCATTTAGCCCTTCTCGATGCGCATATTGATAGAGTTTATCCATTAGCACTTGACTATTTTGAGAGACTTGAATCAAACAAGAACCTGTTTCTAAAACACATGCAGATGGCTTATCTTGATCATCAGTTGCCATCAGCCCTACAAAATGAAAAGCGATCAGAGAAGCAAGGAAAACGCGCATCATAAATTCTCCTCAAGTTGAACTATCTTATTAAATGACTAAGTTATTTATTTTCAACGTGAAAACGATTAAAGTCAAGCTTAGCATTTTCTATTAAGTTCTCCTCTGTGTTCTCTGTGGTTATTTTGTTATTTAACCACAGAGAACACAGAGGAGCAAAGAAAGGAAAGCCACTCATAGATTACAAATTCCATACTTCTGTGGCGACTTTTTCAATAAAAGTTACGTCATGAGATACAGCTAAAATAGCGCCTTCAAAATTCAATAATGCTTTTTCAAACGCCTCTAATGTCGAGAAATCGAGATGATTGGTGGGCTCATCTAAAAGCAAAACATTGGGCTTTTCAAGAATGAGCGATAAAAGCATTAATCGTTTGCGTTGACCTACACTCAAAGCGACAAATGGGCGCTTAAGAAGATCACTTCCTTCCAAAGCTGCTTTATGTAGTTCTTTGCGTATATCTTCTTCTGGCAATTGAAAGCGTCGTTCAAAATATTCCAAAGGAGTTTGTGACATCGGTAACATGTCAACATCTTGATCTAAATATGCCATTTTCACCGTCGAAGCAATACGAATCTTTCCCGCATCTATTGGTAATAGATTCATGATACAACGTAGTAACGTGGTTTTACCACAACCATTGGGTCCCGTGAGAATCATACGATCCCCTTTACAAAGTCTTTTACACAAATTAGCAAAAAGCATTTTGTCACCAAAAGCTTTACTGACTTCTTCTAATTCAATCACAATAGTAGAAGCTAGTGGTTGTGAAAGAAAACGAAGACCTGCGAGATATTTAGGCTTAGGATGAGGCAGAAGATGGGTTTCAATTTCTGCTAAACGAGCTTTTAAATTATCCAAAGTACGTTGCACAGATTTTTGATGATGCTCTCCACGACGATCATAAGCCATCACATTGCGATCCGAAGGAGGTTTAGCTTTAGCGAAGGTCATCGAACGAATTTTAATTTTTAACTGCGCACGTTCTTCTTCTTGTGCTTCAAATGCTTTTATTCTTTGTTGCAAGAGACGTTCTTGTTCTGCAAGATAAAAATCATAGCTGCCTCCATAGCAAGCAAGTTTTCCCTTACAGATTTCAATTAAATGATGACAAGTTTCATTAAGGAATTTGCGATCATGAGAGACAATCACAGTCGCGCCTATGCGATGACGTAGAGTTTCTTTCAACCAAGCAATCATGTCTTGATCAAGATGATTGGTTGGCTCGTCAAGTAAAAGTAAATCCGGCTCTTCAATGAGAGCTTTAGCTAAAGCAATCCGTACTCTTTGTCCACTACTCAAAGCCTGCATAGGCATATCTAAAACAGTTTCAATTTTTAATCCTTGCAAAACTTGCTCTAAAGGCAAACGACGATAACCTCCCCGTCTTTCATATTCTTCATGCAAGTCAGCCCATTCAGATAATCGATTAGGTTGCTCTAAAAGATGAGCCATCTGTCTTTCCAAATGAGTAAGCGGTCCTTCTTCAAGATATTGTCGAGCTGTAGTTGAATCTATTGCAACAACCTCTTGAGGAAGAAAACCAATGGTCAAATGAGAATCGCGCTGTACATGTCCTATATCTGGTGAAAGATGGCCGGCTAAAAGCTGCAAAAGAGTGGTTTTTCCTGCTCCATTTTCACCAATCAGAGCAAAGCATTCTCCTTTGCTAATGGACAGAGAAATACCATTAAGAAGAAGAGAAGGACCAAAAGATTTAAAAAGATCAGAAAATTGAATAAGGAGCTGAGACATATAAGTTTATTCCTGGGTTTAGGTATTTAAAAATAGGAATGAAACTTATTTTTTCATGGAAAGAAACTCCTTTTAAGGATATAAATCTATTATAATAAAATATTTAATTTTATTCAAACCAATTTTAAATTAAGTATGGACTACAATCTTTTGAAAATAAAATCGTACAAGTATTGGGAAGTCTACTTGCACGAAAATCAGTGTTATATTGGTCGAGTCTTTGTTCTTCTCAAAGAAGATGAAGAGATCGAAGACTTTCTAGCGATTGAGGGAGAGATAAGAGATGAATTTTTTTTCATAGGAAAAGAGGTAAAAAAAGCACTGAAAAGTCTTTTTAAACCTGATAAAATGAATTATGCTGCTTTGAGCAATACATCTGAAAAGATTCATGTTCATATTGTACCTCGCTATAAAGAAGCGCGAGAATTTGGTGGCGTTATTTTTAATGATGCACGTTGGGGAAAAAATTATGCTCCCTACGATCGTTCTTTCGCTCTTGATGAATCCACTCTTTTTAAAATTAGAGATGCCTTAAAAGAAACTCTGAGTTAGAGCTTATTTGCAAATTCAAATAGTGAGACAGGTTATGAAATTTCGTATTTTAAGTATGTTGATCATTTTTATCATTTCTTCATTAGATTTATTTGCTGTTGATTCAGAAAAACCCATAAGTGCTGAGCAAAAATCAAATACTGAAGCACAGCAAAAAACAAAAGAATCTAATAAAGACACCTTACAAGAAACTAAAGACAAAGACTCAAAAGATACAAACAAGGTAGAAGATAGAGAAAAGGCACCGGAACCAGAAAAGGTGCTCAAAGTCGGTAATTTAGCTTTTCCTGTTTCTCAACAACCGAATCCTCTCATTTCTTTTGGACAGAATCTTCTTAATAAGAAGCAAGCTCAAGCTCTCTTTTTAACCACTGAATTTAAAGGGAAGCATGAGTATTTTATCAATATGGTGCCCAGCATTTTATATGGGCTGCGAGATGATCTTTCCATTTTTATTAGCATGCCCATTGCAGTGCGTTATAGACAAGAACATCATCACTCCTCCGGACCGGAAGATTTGATTATACAGCTTGAATATTCTCCATGGACCGGAGAGCATTACACTTATTATGATCAAATCACGCTTGTAGGCAATGTCACTATTCCCACCGGATCAACCAAAAAAAGTCCTAATACGGGTACAGGCTCTAATAGTTTTTTTATTGGCGGTATCTTCTCTAGAATGGCTATCAATTGGTTTTATTTTACTTCTTATGGGGGCGTGTTAAATGCGACTAGCCATAGAACGCGATATGGCAATCAATTTTTGTACCAATATGGTGTAGGCAGAAGAATTTGTAGCAATAAAAATTGGCTATTTGCCTGGATGGTAGAATTTGATGGAACCTATTTTGAGAGAAATAAAATTCATGGTAAGACTGATCACGATTCTGGTGGCAATATCATTTATGTGACGCCTTCTTTATTTATTGCTTCAAAAGAGAGTTTACTTGTCCAGTTAGGAATGGGATTTCCAATCTATCAACGTTTATATGGTCATCAAAACAGGAAAGAATATTTGCTTGCATTGAATGTGGGCTGGACTTTTTAAATATATTCAATAAAAGCAACGCTAAAATATAACATAAATGCTTATGTGAAAGATAACGCCAATACAGATTTTCGAGAGATGGCAAAGTTGAAAACTAAAATTCAACTTATACAACAAGGACAATTTACCTTTCGAGGAAGGTTATTATGAACTATCCAGAACTTCATGAAAGCTTACCAAAACCTACCAATGACTTACATGTTCTTGATATTCTTAACGAAATGCGTCGGTTAGGTTTTGAAAATACCTTTATCTACTCCCTTATGGAATATTGTCAGAAATACGAAGGAATTCGCGATTTAATGGAAATGTGGTTCGAAGAAACAGATGTGGCTGAGCGAGATAAAGTTATCGCTGATTTGCAAGAATCGCTTGAAGATATTATAGATGCTCCTAAAAAACTTGAAGAACGTCCTTATTTGCGCTTTGACGATCTTGATGAGATAAAACGAGATATTTTAGAATTTAAAAAACAGTTAAGAAACGAAGTTGATCGTCAAGGTGGTATTAGTGAACTTGCACGAAGGACTGGGATTCCCCAGCCCTCTCTCAGCCGCTTTTTTACATCCCATGCTATGCCACGTCGAACTACGCTATTCAAGCTTGCTAAAGCTCTCAATCTTTCTGAATCAGCTATTGGTTTTAAATGGATACGATAAGGCTAGTAGCGGCGTGCCTTAAACTGAATAATAAATTTTGGAGAATAGAGAATTTTATTTTCCAGCCTTCATTGCTTCATCACACTTTGCAGCCAACACAAAATCACTTTCCGAGAGTCCATCGATCTTATGTGTCCACAACTGAATTTTCACTTTGCCATAAGCAAGCAAAATGTCGGGATGATGTCCCTCTTCTTCTGCAATCTCACCTACTTTATTGGTGAAGATTAAAGCTTCTCGAAAGTCTGGGAAAAGATATTCTTTTTCTAAATGATGCTCCTCCACTACTTCCCAGCCATTACCCAACAATTTGTGTAATTCATCTAGTTGACGTCCTTTTAATGGCGGGACACCCGCTGTGCAAGGCACACATTTTTTATTTGAAAGCTGACAATTTGAATCCATACAATCCTCTAATTACGATTTGTTTCTAATGATAATCCTGAAGCATAAACTAAATCTTTAATGCGATGCCATTTTTTCTGTATGATGTATACACACAAATAAAATAACGGCGTACACGCAACGCTAAAAAAGGCTTTATAAGCATACGAGAAAAGCATAATGGGAAATACTTCTCTCATTCCCATTCCAAGCCCCCCATACAAAAAAAGTATATCGATGACGACAGTGTCAATCAATTGTGCCACGCAAGTAGATCCATTATTACGTAGCCAAAGCCAACGAGGTCCCGTCCATTGTTTAATCCAAGCATAAAATTGAATATCGGCTATTTGAGCAATCACATACGCAATAAGCGAAGAAAAAATACGCAAACCGCTTAATCCAAGTACCGCTTGAAAAGCGCTTTCTGCTTCTAATGCATCTGTAGGCAAGATAAGCGCCAATTCAATGAGGCCGAAGCTCAATAAATTCATTCCCAATGCAATATAGACCATTAACCTAGCTTTTTTCGATCCAAAAATTTCAGTGACCAAATCACTCAATAGAAAAGTAAAAGGATAAACAATTAAACCTGCCGGAATACTCAACTCAAAATAAGGAAGCATCACCATTTTGGCAGACAGGATGTTGGCAATCACTACAATCACGCAAAAAGCTGTGCTAATCACTTGGTAAAGGATTTGCAAACTGTTAGATTCACTCTTACTGTTCATCACCTGCCTCTAAAAATGTTTGTAGATCTGCTTCATTGACACCGGGTTCACCTGGACTCACATGATCAAGCCTTCCTTCAAGCAACCAGCGCTCTAAGCGGTTCACTTCTTCATAGAGATGCTCAAAAGAATCAATGACAAATAGCAAAGGTTGAAAATGATCGATTTCAAATGATTGATTAATCACCCACTCTAACTGAAAAGGATATCTTTGCACCTCTAAAGATTCAACTGAATGTTCAATTTCCCCCGCCGAACTTAAAAGACCACTTCCGTAAACACATAAACGATCCCCTTCGCGCATGAGTCCAAATTCAATGCTAAACCAAAAAAAGCGCGATAAAGCTTGGATGTTGCTACGAATTTTCGCCATTTTTTCTTCCCGATTCACAAGATGAGCATGTCGTTTTGCAGCTAGTTGTGCGAGCGCACCAAACTTCACAAGCACATCTGCGAATGTACGATCTGTATGCATGGGCACATGCCCGGCAATATCATGAAAAATATCAGGTTCTGGCAAGTAGTTCAGCGTTCGGTTATCTCGAATCGTAATCGTCGTAGGAAATTCGCGTCGTTTTAAACTGTCAAAAAACAAATAGGTTGGTACATAGCCACTCACAGCCTTAGCTTGAAATCCCGTCAAAGGCTCTAAAAAAGCATTGACTTCCTCCAGTCGCGGAATGCGATCAGGATTCAAACAAAGCGACTGCACGCCCTCTCTAAATTTTTGATTGGCATATTTTTCCCATTTAGGAAGCAAAAGTGCATAGAGTTTCCTCCACGCGTCTTGATTGTTTTCGTTGTACAGCTCATAAGGCTGATGGATAAAAATTTCTCCCCTATTCTGCGCATTTTCAATAAAAGGCGCTTTGGTTGTCGTCAAACCATGACCTATTTCTGGATGTATCATAAAAAATCACCATATGTAAAAAATAATTTTATAAATTAGCGTAAAAATATCTATCAGCAACAATTAACAATTTAAAGCTAATGCTAAGCTAATAAATATGCACATTCCATCTTGAGATGGACAAACAGGAAAAGGATTAAATTAATAAGAATAATAGACAGGATAATAAGAAGGGACAAAAGAAGAACGAGAAGAAAAGCATGAACTTGTCTGTAAAAGACATGTCCTGAATGAGATTGGTTTTGCAAGCATTTTTAACTCCTTTAAATTTAGCCTATTGATAAGCTTTGTTTTGTTATTATAAAAACGCTAAATTTTGATTATAACACAACAAGTGTTTGTGTTTCAACTTTATTCATTAAATCATCAGGGTTAACACATTTTAGTGGACAAAAGGACAAACGACACAAAAGACGTAAACGACCTTAACGACAAAGTGGACTTGTGGACATATGGTGGACCCCAAAGATTGGACAGAATTTGAGGTTCGTTTTGTCCTCTTTTTCTGTTTATTCACGATTGAATTCTTTGAGAGCATCCTTTTTAGAAGACACTCGCCTCGAAAACAAATTCAATTTCAGCTAAGCCGAAG
>JASBUW010000029.1 GCA_030147755.1 Parachlamydiaceae bacterium | reverse complement strand
CTTAACGACAACGACAACCGACAAAAAGGACTAAAATCGTTATTGTCGTTTGTCGTTGTCGTTAAGGTCGTTTCTGTCGTTAGGGTCGTTTGTCGTTTTTGTCCTTTTTTTACTGTCTTTTAGTTGCTCAAAAAAATTTGATCTGTTACATTTTTGCTTCCTACAACCATTTGAAAACAATCCTTCACTTCTATCCTTTGCAATACCGGAGTTGTCTATGCAACAACAACCATCCGTTTTTACGCGTCTATTTGGCCAATTTTCTTGGAATAGTCCTCCTTGGCTCAAAAAGCTTGCCAAGCTATTTTGGATCAATCCTTGGCGTGGAATAGGTTACTTCTTCTTATCTCTCTTAGTCCTCTTGGCAGGTGCGATGAGTTATCAATGGTATCAAAACCGTCCCCAGCCAACTCTCATTATCTCTCAGATTACTCCACCTGTGATCACACCTAACGACAAAAAATTGATTCCAAAACCTTTAACCATCGATTTTGGAATCAAATCAGGTGAATGGTTCTTCCCAAGATCTGTTGCTCCCCTGACACAAATCGGTCAACCCATTCGTCAAGGCATTCACCTTTCCCCTGCACTACCAGGACAATGGCAATGGCAAAGCGAGAGCCAACTGACTTTTACACCGACTCAAGATTGGCCAGCTGGACAAACATACCACATCACTTTTCAACCCACTGTTTTTGCTGATCATACTCCTCTCACTTCTTATCAAGTACAATTTTCTACATTGCCTTTAGCCCTTCAAGTGGAGGATTTAAAACTTTACCAAGATCTCAAGAATCCCCAAATCAACAAAATTGTAGGCACCTTAACGTCTAATTTTCCACTTGATGAACACAGTTTATCTCAACATATGCGCTTAATCATGCCAGCTGTTAAGGATCAGCATACCAATCTTGCTGCCCAAAAATATGACTTCTCAATTACGTATGATGAACATCGCCGTACAGCCTATTTCGAATCTGAACCGATTGCTTTGCCTGCTATCCCACGTTTTGCCCATTTGGTCATAAACAAAGGCGTGCATGCGCAACAAGGACCTTCTCAAACAAAAGAAATCATCACGCAAAAACTTTTAGTCCCTGATGCAAGTCACTTTTTACAAATTAAAGAGATGCATGTATCCATTGAACGCGATCCACAAAATCATCCTCATCAAACTTTAACTGTAGAAACCACCATCGGCATCACACAAGCAGAACTACTCAAGCATTTAAAAGTTTATGTTTTGCCAGAAGATTATCCGCCTACTTCTTTGCATCCCATTCGCAGACATTTTGAGTGGAGTACACCAGGTGAAGTGACGCCAGATATTCTCAAGCTTGCGACACGTTTAAAACTAAAACCTTTACCGGAAGAACATCCTTTTCCCACTTCACATCATTTCCATTTTGATGTGGATACACCTAGTTATTTATATATGCGTGTGGCTAAAGGGCTTCCCGGATTGGGTCATTTTACTCTGGCAAAAACTTATAAAACAGTCAAACAAGCGCCTGCTTATCCACAGGAAATTGATTTTTTATATCCAGGATCTTTAATGGCTTTAAGCAGCGACAAAAAACTCACGGTCACTGTCAGAGGCATTTCGCATGTCAAATTCAGCATTAGTCAAGTTTTAAAACCGCACATGAATCATTTGATCTCCCAAACATATGGTCATTTTCAAAATCCTTCTTTTTTTCAGGGAAGTGTTGGACCTGAAGGCATTAGTCAAGTGTTCAGCGAACTACGTTCCTTTAATCCGAAAAATCTCCAAGATTTACAGTATACGACTCTGGATTTGAGTTCCTATCTAACCCATCCTTCACGTGCATGCGGATTGTTTTTATTGAAAGCGCAAGCATGGGATCCCGCCTCTGAATGTGCGACAGGAATCGAAAAAAGCCGGCTTATTCTAATCACAGATATGAATTTGTTGATTAAAGACAATGCAGATGAGACGCATGATGTCTTCGTGCAATCCATTACAAAAGGAACACCCCTAGCAGATGTCAAAATCGAGATCATGGGTAAAAATGGATTAGCTCTTGTCAAAGCCACGACAGATTCACAGGGACATGTACAATTTCCTTCTGTCAAAGATTTTAAAAATGAATGCGAACCGATTGCTTACGTGGCGCGTCATGGCAAAGATATTTCTCTTATTCCTTATGAACGCCATGATCGCAAACTAAACTATTCTCGCTTTTCTATAGAGGGCATCAATAGTTCATCAGAAGAGCAACTAAGCGCTTATCTCTTTACTGACCGCGATTTGTATCGTCCCCAAGAAAAGATACATGTGGGCATCATTGTCAAAAATCGCTTTGTGCAAGATCCACAAGTGGGATTACCTCTAGAAGTGATCATCACAGATCCACGTGGTCAAGCTGTTTGGGAAGAAAAATTCCGATTGCCTTCCAGCAATTTTCTCACATTAGATTATTTTTTTCCCCTCACAGCTTTGACAGGACAATATACTCTTTATGTTTATCTTGATGAAGATAGAGATCGTCCACAACCTTATTTATTGGGATCCAAAACAATACGTGTGGAGGAATTCCTCCCTGACCGCATGAAAATGCAAGCTCATTTGACTGCGGAACGTTCAGAAGGTTGGGTATCGCCTATCAATTTAAAAGCACAGGTGCATTTAGCAAATTTATGCGGCACACCTGCTGCACAACATAACGTCAAAGCTAAAATGATTGTGGCACCTCAAAATTTACATTTTGCACGCTACAAAGATTATCACTTTGTTGATCCTTTACGCAATCCAGCTACTCCATCCAAAAGCTTTACACAAGATTTAACAGAAACGCTGACAGATGCGGAAGGCCATGCTGAATTTAATTTGAATTTAGAGCGCTTTTCGCATTCTATTTATCAACTGAGTATCTTGACTGAAGGCTTTGAAGCAGGTAGTGGACGGGCTGTTAGCGCAGAAACCACTGCACTCGTATCGTCTTTAGATCATTTAGTCGGTTATAAATCTCGTGATGACTTACATTGTTTGAAACATCAGATGCCTTCGCACGTCGATTTTATAGCGATTAATTCTGCATTAGATCTTCTTGCTTTAAATGATTTACAACTGCAATTACTGCATATTCATAAGATTTCAACTTTAGTCAAGAAACCCAATGGCACTTATCACTATCAAACTGTCAAACAAGAAATTCCTTCACATACACAACCTTTTACTATTGACCAAGCCGGCAGCCCTTTCTATTTACCTACTGATACCATCGGGGATTTTGCTTTAGTCCTTAAAGATGCACAAGGTCTTGTGCTGAGCAAACTCACTTTTTCCGTTGTGGGTGAATCTAATCAAACGGAATTTAAACAAGCGGAGCTCTCTGTTAAATTAGATAAAAAGGATTACCAACCGGGTGATACCATTGAAATGCACATCACAGCTCCTTATGCAGGTGCGGGATTAATCACCATCGAACGGGATAAAGTGTATGCACATCAATGGTTCCAAGCTGATACCCAGACTTCTACTCAAACCATCACTATTCCCGCGGATTTTCAAGGGAATGGCTATGTGAACATCGCTTATGTACGTGCATGGGATTCCAATGAAATTTTTGTGAATCCTTTGAGTTATGCCGTCGTTCCTTTTCACCTTAATCGTGATCCACAAACTTTGCACATCCAGCTAGAAACACCCCCGTTTGTGCGCTCTGGAGAGACTTTGCCCATTCAATTCAGCGTGGATCAACCGGCGCATCTCCTGATTTATGCCGTCGATGAAGGCATTTTACAAGCAGCTGATTACCATACACCCGATCCTTTGGCTTATTTTTTCTCCAAGCAGGCACTCAAAGTGAAAACTCTGCAAATTGCTGATCTCATTCTTCCTAAATATAGCGATAAGCATAGCTTATCCGCACCAGGTGGGGATGGACATTTACAATTATTAGCCAAAAATTTAAATCCTTTTAAACGCAAAGCAGAGCCTACGGTCGTCTTCTGGTCAGAGATTGTAAAAGGAAATGCGACTCCCCAAACGATCCATTATCAAGTACCTGACTATTTTAATGGAAACTTGCGTATTATGGCTGTTGCCACTGCGCATAACCAAGTAGGCCATGCAGAAACCCATACTGAAGCGCAAAATTATTTTGTCATACAACCTCACGTCCCTACTTTTATCGCACCTGACGATGAAGTGACCATTACAGCGAGCATCATGAATTGTTTAAAAGAAGAGGATGATGGTTTCCCTATTAGAGTGCATGTACAAGCTTCTTCTCATCTTGACATCTTAAGTGCAACAGAAGATTCTTTTATGCTCTTGCCTAAACAAGAACATGTAGCCAGTTTTCAGATAAAAGCCAAAGAAGAATTCGGTGAAGCACAACTTCTCTTCACAGCCACACAAGGCGACAAAACTTGCCAAATACAAACAACTGTTAGTGTACGTCCGGCTAGCGCTTATCGCACGCATTTAATTAGTGGTTATAGTAAGGCGATGCATCAAAAAGTTTCTCTCACACGGCACCTCTATCCAGCACATCGTTTATCACAAGTGACGGCTTCTCACAATCCCCTTGTTTTAACACACGGATTGCAAAATTATGTAGCGACTTATCCACATGATTGCACAGAGCAACTCATCAGTAAAGCTTTTGCTCAATTAATCATCGCGGAAAATCCTTTCTTTGAATCGAATTTTGAACAAAATCGAGAACAATTTCAGCGGATCATTCAAATTCTAAGGGAGCGACAAAATGACCAAGGAGGCTTTAATTATTGGCCAGGTCAAGGAAGAGCAGATGCCAATCAAATGGCTACACTTTATGCGATGGACTATTTAACTGAAGCTAAAAAGCGGGGTTATGCGGTTCCGAGTCCTTTATTCAAATCAGGTCTTTATTATTTGGAAAGATTAGCAAAAGAAAATGCATCGCATTTGCCTGAGGCTAGAATGCAAGCTTATGCCATTTATTTACTCACACGCAATGAAATAGTGACGACTCCTTATTTAACAAATCTACAGCTGAATCTAGTCGAAAAATATAAAAATCAGTGGAAAAAAGATATAACTAGTGTTTACATGGCAGCCACTTATCAATTGCTGCAGCAAACGCAAGAAGCACAATCTTTAATCCAACATTACCCCTTGCCAAAGAAATTGGCTAATGAAAATCATGAATTTCATAATACGCTTGTGAGCCAAGCACAAGCTATCACTTTATTGGCGCGGCATTTTCCACAGCATCTGAATACAATCGGTCAAGAAGCGATCATGCTTTTAGCACAAGGAATCGCCAGTGATCAACTCAATACGTTATCTGCTGCGTATAGTATGCAAGCTTTATCTGCCTATGCGGAAACCCATTCTCAGGATGATCAATTGCTTTTAAATCTTTCTGCTATTAAACATGATCGCCAAGAAGCCCTTACATCTTTACATTCCCTGTATGCAAAAGTGGATGTGGATGCAGACACGCATCACTTGAACATCCATAATCCCATTCAACACCCTTATTTCTATCAAATCAATCAAACAGGTTTTGATCGCTTAATGCCTCAAAAAGCCATCAAAAAGGGATTAGAAATTACGCGCAACTATTACAATCAAGCAGGCCAAGAGATGCAAAGCGTAGCCTTAGGACAGCAAGTAGAAGTACGCATTCAAGCGCGCACCTTAAATCAGCAAACAGTGAATCAGATAGCAATTGTGGATCTATTACCGGGAGGATTTGAAATCATTCCTCATAGCGTGAAGTCGTTTGGATGCGATTATGTCGATGTGCGTGAAGATCGTGTGGTATTTTATGGTTGCCTTCATCCTTCAATCACAGAATTGAGTTATCGCTTACGCGCCACTCACAAAGGAGATTATCAGGTTCCTCCCATTTTGGCACAGTCTATGTATCAGGCAGGCTTACAAGCACAAAGTGTGACAGGCAGGATAAAAGTGAAATAGAGGAAGAGGACGCTTATACCAGCAATGGACCTGATAGACCTAATGGACCTCATGGACCTGATGGACAAAACAATTGTTAGCCATTTTTGGTACATGATGCACTTTATGTCCATCAGGTCCATGAGGTCCATTGCTGGTATAAGCGTCTTCTTGCCCACCATTAATTTTTTCATTATAGACCATCATGAAATACATATGCTTACTTTTATGTCTGCTAATAGCGTGCAAGCTATTTTTGCCATCTCCACCTCTGTTACAAGACGTTCCCTTCTCACAAGCCGTGTATGACGATGAACATCATTTATTGCGCCTCACACTTACTTCAGATGAAAAATATCGCTTATATACGCCTTTAGAAGAGATTTCTTCCACTTTTGTACAAGCCACTTTATTACAAGAAGATCAATATTTCTTTTACCATCCGGGGGTTAATCCCATTGCTTTATTGAAAGCCATTTGGAACACTTATATCTTGCATACACGTTCTTTTGGGGCTTCCACCATCACCATGCAAGTGGCGCGTTTACGCTATAACATTCATTCCAAAACCATTTCTGGCAAATGTTGGCAAATTGTAAAAGCGTTGCAATTAGAGTTGCTTTATTCTAAAGCACAAATTCTAGAAACTTATCTAAATCTTGCTTCTTATGGAGGCAACATTGAAGGCATTGGAGCAGCCAGCACCATTTATTACCATAAACCCGCCAGTCAATTAAACTTGCTTGAAGCATTAAAATTGAGTGTGGTTCCACAAAATCCCAATCGCCGCATGCCCCATGCCACAAAGCAAGATGAGTTAAAAAAAGCGAGTCAAAAGCTCTTTCAACGCTGGATTGAACAACATCCTGAAGATCGAAATCTCTATCATTTAATGCAACTGCCTTGGCAACCCGTTAAAAAGCAATTGCCTTTTCTTGCTCCTCATTTCGTAGAGAGAATTTTGCAAGATCGTTCTCAACAACTCATCGCATCCACTTTAAATTTAAATTTGCAAAACGTCATCGAAAAAGTTACACAACAATATCTTGATCAAAAAAAATTACAGGGCATCCAACAAGCGGCTGTCATGCTAGTTGATACGCGTTCCATGGAAGTCAAAGCGCTGATGGGATCTGCAAATTATTTTGATCCTACGCTTCACGGACAAGTGAATGGCACTAAATCCAAACGTTCACCTGGTTCCACGTTAAAGCCTTTTATTTATGCTTTAGCACTCGACCAAGGATTGATCCATCCCTATACTGTTTTGAAGGATACACCCAATAGTTTTGCCGGCTATAATCCTGAGAATTTTGATAAAGATTTCCTAGGTCCTATCAAAGCTAAAGATGCGCTCATCTTAAGCCGCAACATTCCTGCCCTCTCTTTAGCGGAACAATTGCACCACCCTACGCTCCATCAATTTTTGCAACAGGCTCATGTCAATCATTTGAAACCGGAAGAGACCTATGGCTTATCTCTTGTTTTAGGAGGTGCAGAAGTCACGATGGAGGAATTAGTAAGTTTATATGCTTTATTAGCCAATCAAGGATTATGGCATCCCTTAAGAACATTAAAACAGCAACCTTTCTCATCCGGTACGCGTTTACTGAGTCCGGAAGCCAGTTTCTTAACTTTGGATATGCTAAAAGATACTCCTAGACCTTATCCAACAAATAACGCCATGTCTAAACAAACACCTGTCTATTGGAAAACAGGCACTTCTTCGGGTTATCGCGATGCCTGGTCCATTGGCATTTTTGGACCTTATGTCTTAGCCGTCTGGTTGGGTGATTTCACGGGTAAACAGCAATCCTCTTATGTAGGCACGACACATGCTGCTCCGCTTTTTTTCAATTTAGTCGAAGCTATTAATCACCATGTAGGGCCATTACCGGATTTGGTAAAATCCACACCTGAGATGAACCTAACGCAAATTCAAGTATGTGAAGCTTCAGGATTATTGCCTAATCCTCATTGCCCACATACAGTGACAACTTGGTTTATTCCGGGAAAATCTCCTATCAAAACCGACGATGTGCATCGTGAAATGGCGATCGATCCTGAAACAGGATTACGTACGACCCATTTTAATCAAAATACACAATTTGTTGTGTATGAATGCTGGCCCTCTGATGTATTAAAAATTTTTGCACAAGCGGGCATACAGCGCAAAGTTCCGCCACCCTTTGAAGATTCTTACTTATTGGAGGTGAACGGACATGCCCCACAAATTATTTCTCCTCAACAAAACTTGGTGTATAATGTGCGTCTAAACCAAACGCATCATCACATTCCTTTTGTTGCGACAGCAGATGCTGATGTAAAAAAATTGTATTGGTTTGTGAATCATGAGTGCATAGGCAGTTGTGAACGCGATCAGTCTTTGACATGGAATGCCAAATCTGGCACGCACACCATACGTGTAGTGGATAATTATGGTCGTACAGCAACGCGAAAGCTAGTTGTGCAGACCGTACATTAATTCGTTGTTCCTGATTTAATCAAGGCTATAAAGGAAGAAATCAATTTAATCTGTTCATGGGTAATGCGCGCAAGCGTTTGGAGTGCGAAGGTCCCCCTTCGCACTCCTGAGTAACTAAACATTGTTATTAGCTCGCTCTTTTAAAG
>JASBUW010000008.1 GCA_030147755.1 Parachlamydiaceae bacterium | reverse complement strand
TTATTTACCCAGAACAAGCGCTAAGCGCGCTCGGTCTGGGCTAATGCAGTAATAGTGCTACCGCACAGATAAAACCAGTGTTTTTAAGTATACTTTGATCAACTACTAAAAAACACTTTAAAAGAGCGAGCTAATAACAATGTTTAGTTACTCAGGAGTGCGAAGGTCCTTCTTCGCTTTCATTAAAGGCGCCTCATATGAAAGCGAAGGAGGACCTTCGTACTCCAAACGCTTCGCGTATTACCAAAAAGTCAATTTTATTTATAGAAAAATAGCAAAATATCCAATTTAAGGAGAACCAATGAGATCACGTACCGCATCTATGAGAGTTGTATCATGAAAGCTACTCTTTGTTAAATAGTAATCAGCGCCCGCTTCTAAACCTTTCATGCGATCCTCTTCACTTTCTTTATAAGACACAATCATGACAGGCAACTCATGCAATTTGGGATCATTTTTAACGGCACGCACAAGATCAATCCCATTCATACGCGGCATATCCACATCCGTGATCATGAGATCGTAATGCCCGGTACGCACAGCATTCCACCCATCGACTCCATTAACAGCCGTCTCCACTGTATAACCTTGGTTTTGTAAAAGACGACATTCTACCTCACGTACTGTAATGGAATCATCCACAACCAAAATGCGCTTAGCAACGGTAGCCGCTTGTGTTTCTTTGGTATAAGTCACTTTACTTAAGCGTCCTCCTGACAATAAATTATCAATTGAACGCACCATATCTTCCACATCAATAATGAGGACCGGTGTGCCATCTTCCATCAACGCGCCCGCAATAATATCCGACACTTTTCCTAAACGTGCATCCAACTCTTGCACCACAAGCTCTCTTTCCCCAATCAAGCGATCTACAACAAGACCATAGCAATTGAGGCGATCGCTTATGATAATCACAGGAAGTTGCTTAAGATTAAGTTGGGGCTCTTCTAGCTCAAGCACTTGCCAAGCGGGTAACAACCCAATATTTTGACCTTCATAATGAAAAAATTGACGATTCTCAGCAACTTCTATATTTTCACGATTAATGAGAAAGGCTTGATCGATCCGTGCTAAGGGAAAAGCATAAGGTTCTCCGGCAATTTCAACTAATAAAGCCCGAATAACGGACAGAGTCAAGGGCAGTTGAAGATGAAAGATGACTCCTCGATCAGGTAAACAGGTGGTATGAACGACTCCTCCCACTTCTTGCACCATATTTTGCACAATATTGAGCCCAACTCCTCTCCCAGAAATTTCTGAGACATGCTGAGCCGTCGAGAAGCCAGGCAAAAATAAAAAGTCAATGACTTCTGAATCAGTCAAGCGACTGGCTATTTCTACGCTGACTAAATTTTTTTCCACAATTTTACGGCGTAATTGCTCAATATTGATCCCTCTTCCATCATCCGAGACGGCAATCGCTAACATCCCCCCCCGATGACGTGCTTCTAGTTTAATTGTCCCTTCCACTGATTTACCGATTGCTTGCCGTTCTTCGGGTAATTCAATTCCATGATCAATCGCATTGCGCAGAAGATGACTAAGAGGCGCTTCTAATTTTTCTAAGATATCACGATCCACAGGTGTCGATTTGCCTTCAATATCCAACTTGACTCGTTTGCCTAGTTGGCGAGCTAAATCGCGTACCATGCGTGGAAAACCTTCTACGCCATCTCCAAAGGGCCGCATGCGGCTATTGATCACTTCTTGGTATAAACGATCCGATAAGCTTGCATGACGACGAATGAAGCTATCTAATTCTCCTAAGCGCTCTGTAAACTGATGACGTAACTCATGGATTTGGTTTTGTAAATCTACTAAACTCGCTTGCGCAGCGACATTCAATTTTTCTTCGCGCAAGTGATCGCGCAAGACATCAAAGGCATACGATAAAGCATTATGCTGCTTTTTAAGATGTTGTAGAGATTCTCCAAAAGGATATAACCAACGGGATTCTACTAAAGATTCTCCGGCTAGTCCCATGAGGCGATTCAAATTCTGCGCTGTCACGCGCAAGACACGATCTTGCGTAAAAGTCGTCTGAAATGCTTTTACACTTTTGGGTTCTGCGCGTTTAAACATTTCTTTAGGAACTATTTTAGTCGACGGATTAACACTCACAGAAGGAGTCGCAGGAGGAACAGTAGCAGGTGCGGGAGTAGGCGTCACTGCAGAAGCAGGTGATTTTAGAGGCGTCAAAATTTTAACTGGTTCAAGTTTTGCCTCTTGGCCAACAGAAGCTAAAATTTCTTTGATCAACGTCTCGATGAGTGGCGTTTGTTCATTTAACCAAGTGTTTACTTCACGCAAATTGACTTTAGCAAGACGCGTAAAAAGATCGACTGCTCTCAATAATTGATCCACCTGCTCAATTTTTAAATCCATTTGTTGATTTTGCGCTGCTACAAAAGAATCTTCCATGGCATGCGCTAACCGCACAATAGGATTTAAAGAGACAACACGCGCCGCTCCTTTAATAGAGTGCGCGGCTCTCATCAAGGACTCTAGTAATTTTTTATCTTTTGGATTTTGCTCTAATTCTATTAATCCATTATTCAAAGCAGAAGATTGTGTCTCGAGTTCAATACAAAACAAATCAAACATCGTGGGATCAATTATCCCTTCAGGAGCTACTTGAGGTGGTTCTATTCTTGGTTTTTCCACCGATTCTATTTTTTCTGATGGAACTTGCCGTGGGCTGTCTAGCTGACTTAATTGCAGGCATTTTTGTGTTAAATCTTGTAAAAGGGCTTCTTTCTCTTGGATAAAAAAATCCACATGGTCATCCACAACCACTGACAGTTCTTTGAGTAGAGTTAAAGATTGCGAAAAAAGTTCAAATCCTTGTTCATTCCATTTTATTTTTTTATCCTTTAGCTTTAATAAATAATCTTCGAGAGCACGCCCTAATTCTACAATGGCATTCAAATGAACAAGAAAACCTGCTTGTTTAATGGCATGAATGGTCACAAGTAAGGGCTCAATTAAAGCCAGGTTTTGCGGGGCTTCTTGATAAGTTTTTAACTGTTCTTGGCAAGCTTGCACTTGCACAGGAAGCTCTTGAAGGAATATATTCAACAGATCGTAACCTAGAGGAGTTGAAGGTGGAGGAGTAGAAGAGGCTGTGGGTTGGCTCACAGGTTGAGCAGGTGGAGTGGGAGCGGCGGATTCAAGATTAGAATGCTGAAAATATTGTTTCAATTCGGCAGCAGCTTGATCAAGCGCGGCTTGTCGTTGACGAAAAATTTGATCTAATGACTGTTTATCTGCATCAGCTAGTTGAGTGATTTCTCCAATCAAAATGGATAAAGTTTCCAATTGAGCTTGATTCACTTTTAAACCTTTTTCAACTGCCTGAAAATATTGCTGCAAGACGACAACAACAGACTGTAAAGGGGCAAAAGGTCCACTGCTGACCAGTTGTAATAGCTTTTGAACACTGGTAAGAACAACAGCTAGAAAATCGGAAGCTTTTTCATTAGCGCGAATATTCATCACAATTTCGCGCAAAATGGTTGTTTGGGCTATGATTTCTTGTTTGATATCATCAATTGAGGAGAAATATTCCGATCCTGGCGGTATCATTGAATACTCCTTTTCAGACTATAAAACAGCAATTCGTCATCCAATAATCCAATGCTTTTATGGCTAATATTAATAATCCCTCTTAAGTAATTCACAGGAGATTTTGCCACATTCACCGGCGCATTTTCTATCGCAGAAAGATTCCACACTTGAATCCCTTCAATCTCATCGACAGGAAAGATCCATAAATCATGCTCTTTTTTAATGGCAATCATGCGATTTTGATGATAAGGAACGCGATTGGGATGAACAGTAATGACTTGCTCAATTTCCAATAATTGGCTCAAAGCCACACATAGCTGTAATTCTCCATTGAGATTCACCACACCCAGTAAAACTTTGCCACTGCGATGCGGCACGCGATGAATGAGGCGACGTGGAACCACTTGACTAAAATAAATGGTTTCAAGAGCTAGCCATTCTTGTCCTATGCGAAAAACCATGACAGATACTTTTCCTTCCGTCGATTCACTCTTCACTTGCCGCATGAGGATATTTTTCCACTCTTGCAAATAATCTTGCGGAGGAGGTCTTTCTAACAAAGAAGAAGCAGAATGCTGATAATCTTCTACACGTACATTTTGCAGACGATATTTTGTTTTTTTTAACTTTGCATGCATAGGCTAATCCTCTTAAAGATTCTTCTGAGCCCTTTTGCGAAATAATTCTGCTTTATTAAATTCTCCTTTTTTTTCATGCAGCAACGCTAAATAAACCAAAGCTTCATAATGAGAAGGCCTAAGATAGACTGTTTTATGAAAAAACTCTTCCGCTTTGACTTCATCCCCGATGGCGTGCTGAATGAGCCCTAATAAATAATAAATATCAGGATTAGCTCCATATTGATGCATAAACTTAAAACAGACACTAGAAGCTTCTTCAAAAAAACCTCCATTCGCTAGTTTAAGAGCCTCTTCCAGCATTAACGTCTTGGTATCACTCCCTTGAATAGAGGGTGCAACTTGTATCATCGCAGGAGCTTCCGCAGAGGGGGGTAAATCAGCAAAGGCAAAGGGAGCGCATAATTTTTGCAAAAGCCGCTGACGAGTCCCTTTTGCCTGAATAGGGCGTGGTTTTTCTTCTACAGGCTTTTCTTCTTTTTGTTCTAAGGTAAAGGCATAAGCACGCGGAAAATGCACAGGTTCGAATCCTGCATTGCGTGCAATTTGCATTTCAGCCGGCCCCACAATTAAATAGCCGCCCGGAGCTAAAAATGATTTTAGCTGTTTAAACGTACGCTCTTGCGCGACTGTATCTAAATAAATCAACACATTGCGACAAAAAATGAGAGGATAAGAATGCGCATCAAAAGGTGTTTTATCTAAGATATTCCCAAAATAGAAATGCACATGTTGTTTAACGTCTTCCTTAATGGCATATCCTTCACTTGTGTGATCAAAATAAACATCGCGATAATCTAATTCTTTTCCTCGAAATGAATTTTTACCATAAATCCCTATTTCTGCCTTAGTGAGAGACTTTTTACTAATATCTAAGGCATCTACCATAAAATCTTTAGGTGCTAATCCTGCCGCTAAAAGAGTCATCGCAATGGAATAAGGTTCTTCTCCCGTTGAGCATGCAACACTCAAGACTTTTAAGGGTCCATTTTGTATTTTTTTTTCGTGAATTAAAGAAGTTAAAAATTCAAATACGCTCTTATCTCGAAAAAACCATGTTTCTGGCACCACAATGAGTTCGACTAACTCTTGCACCTCATGCGGCGACATTTGCAGTCTCTTATAGTAATCTTCATAAGTGGACAAATTGCATAATTTCATCCGCTCTTTTAATACCCATTCCCAAATCAAAAAACTCACCGATTTCGGCTTTAAACCAATTTTTTTCTCGATTAACTCAATAATCTGGTTTAAAAATTCAGAGATCATGGTTATCTTTTCCTGTATGATGGCTATGAGATAACTCTGTGGATAAAAAATGGAAAAATTGCTCGATGTCAATATGCTGAATCACTCCATTCTCATCACTATAAATACTATCTAAATAAGGAAATTGATGAAGGTAAAATCCTGCTTTATTGAATTGTGATCCCTTAAGATCCACAATTTCCCCTACCTTCTCTCCTAATAATCCCACCACTTTGTCTTTTGAGTAGGGATCTCTCACTAAAATAATGCGTGAATACAAAGAAAAATGAGCGTCTCGCTGTTCAATCAATTGGCAAAAATCAACGACAGGAATAGGTTTACCCCCAAAATTAAGTAAACCCATGATGTAGGCTGAAGTGTAAGGCATTTTTTTTAAGGGCACGCGAGGAACAACTTGTAAAATAAAGGAATTCTCTATGACATACCGATTTTCACCTACATAAAATAACAGCATAGACATAATGAACGTCCTCTATTCATTCGTGTTTATCATAAAAATTTAGGGAATTCTATCAATATAATTGCTTCTTTTATCTTAATATTTTTTAATTAGATCATAAATTGGAGGTGCTATGCGTTTATTCTCTTTCTACTGGATTATGAGTTGTTGCCTCCTAAGTGTTTCTTTATTAAGAGGAGAAGAGCAATTATTTTTTCTTTTAGATGACCGCAAGTGGCAAATGGGCTTTCAAGATCAACCTCCGGAAGGCACAATCATTGAACTTATTTTACCCGATGAACAAATCACCAATTGGACAGAACTCTTTACTCTTCAAGCTTTTAAAGACATTCCTATTTCTGCTGATGAGTTTATCCCCTTATTAAAGGAATCCACTCAGCAGCATTTACCTAAAGATCAAAAATTGCGTTTTCAAATGATGAGAGGAGATCCTTTTTATATTTTTGAAAGCTCTTATCTCTATCCGGCCTCTTCGTCTGCGATTTCCTATGATGAATACAATATAGGACGCATTTTAAAAGGAAAAAGCACGCTGTACTATTTGCGTTATTCCACGAAAAAAGCGAATCTTTTTGCCAAGGATTTAGATGATTGGATAAAAAGACTGGAGCAAGCTTATTTAGCTGATACTCCGCGTGCGAAGCAGCAAGGCAATTGGCTAAAATTAACCTCCAAAGGGAAACTCTACAAAGAGGACCAACTCCTTACTCTGCAATCTCACGAGCGTTATATTTATGATACAGAGAAAGGTTTTGGGATCACTTTTCCTCAAAATTGGCATGTAAAAGCGCATACCGCAGAAACATTGGTAGAAGATCCATTGTATCAAATTAATTTATCTTTTTCTGATCCTAAGCAGCATATGGAAGGTAATCTCGCTTTATTAGAGAATCCTCTAGCCTCTTTTAAACCACGCGTAGAGACGGTTAAAGCTTTCAAAAAGCAGCACGCAGATGCTAAAGTGATAGGCAAAGGAACACTTCACACCATTTTAGGACAAGAAGGAACCTATGTTTTATTAGCGCATGACAATAAAATAGGGTGGATCACTTTCTTTCATTCTGAAGATCAAGTTTATCGCTTAGCCATTTGGGCAAAACGTCAACAATTTAATGCACTCAAAACAGAAATCGAAAAGGTGATGCTGAATTTTCAAGTCGCTGTAGCAGAGCACTAAATGCTTGTGGACGTGGGTGGACGACGTGGACTTCGTGGACGACGTAGACACAAAACTTTGTAAAAACTATTCAAATTTTATAAATTCAGCTAGTTGAATCTTTTCCTCATGTCCACTTCTTCCATGAAGTCAACGTCGTCCACCCATGTCCACAATTCTCAATTTTGGGTCCAATAAAGAATAAAGATAAAAATTTAAATGAACAAAGTAAACAGTAGATTGTTCACTTTGCCCATTATTGATAGCCGTTTATTTAACTAGACGGACTGCTTGTGTAGAATATGTTTCTTCTTCTTCTTGATCAATAAACATTTGTGCCCCTTGCAAAAGATAAGCAGCTAAGGTGGCATCTCCTTGATAAGTCATTTCAACCTGCATTTGTCCATCTTCCGTCGGTTGACCACAGGTTATCAGCACATAACAAGAAGGATCTTTATCCAATACCTCTTGTAAATGCTTTCGACTTCTTTTGTTCATAGTGCTCCTAACTGGTTGGAACTATAAAAATTGCTTAGAAAATAGCGTACAGGGGAAAAATTAAAGCTTTCTATTCGGTTAATGTCACATTAGCCGATAGAACAATTTATTACCAAGTTAAAGTTTTGCTCAAAATATCAAGTTTTAATTTAACTTTAATCAGAATAAGCTCTAAATTTTTTAGAATTAATTTATTAATCTTAAAAATTTATCACTTTCAAAAAATCTATTCAAAATCAGAAAAAAAATTGTCAAAACAAGTTTGATCACATATGATGCGGAAAACAACCCCCGCAATCATTATGTCTAATTATATGCCTTACTTAAATTGGATTGATACGCAAGGCGATATTCTTTTACAACGCATCAAAAAATGGGTTTCGTTTAATTCTTTTTCTTTTAATTTAGAAGGATTATCCCAGCTCCTTCACCACTTACAACAAGATTTCGCTTGTCTACAAGGAACAAGTGAACAAATTGCTTTATCCCCTTTGAAAAAATTAACCCCTCAAGGCACTGTAGAATGGCAACATTTAGGACACGCTTTGCGCATCCGTAAACGCCCTCAAGCTCCTTTACAAGTGTTATTAGGTGGACATTACGATACTGTTTACCCTTCTCACTCATCTTTCCAAAACATGGAAGAGCAGCAAAATGATATTTGGATAGGTCCCGGTGTAACAGATATGAAAGGCGGTTTAGCCATTTTACTCACGGCTTTAGAAGCACTTGAGCGCTCTCCTTTTGCTTCTCAAATCGGATGGGAAGTTTTATTAAATCCTGATGAAGAAATTGGATCTCCCGGATCCGCCCCCCTTTTTCAAGCAGCTGCTCCTCATCATCATGTCGGCCTGATCTTTGAACCTGCATTTCCGGATGGAGCTTTCGTTAGTCAGCGTAAAGGTTCTGCTAATTATGCCCTTGTCGTCAAAGGACGTTCAGCTCATGTGGGACGTGATTTTGCTCAAGGCCGCAGTGCTGTTTTTGCTCTTGCCCGTGTGATTCATGCACTTGAAAAATTTAATGAGGATCAAGCTCTCTCTCTTAATGTCAGTGAAATCACTTCTCAAGGCCCTTTAAATATTGTGCCTGCTTTAGCTAGTTGCCGCATCAATATACGCAGTACCCATGTTCACACAATGGAACATTTTTTTGTTCAACTCCAACAGATAGCTACACAGTTTAGTTCGGAAGGTATTAGCATGGAGATCTTTCAAGAATCTTTTCGCCCTCCTAAACCTTTGGATGCTAACACACAATCTGTATTTGAAGCTTATGCTCAGTGCGCACAAGATCTGCATATTCCCTTTCATTTACGTGAAACCGGGGGTGTTTGTGATGGCAATACATTAGCTTATGCCGGACTCCCCACTTTAGATACTGCCGGTGCAGTGGGAGGTGCATTACATACTCATGATGAATACTTAATTCTCTCTAGCTTGATAGAAAGAGCTAAGCTCGCTGCCCTCTTTCTCTTTAAATTCGCGTCTCAAGAAGTGCATTTTTCTCGGGAGGTTTCTCATGTCGAATCTTGACTCTCTGGCTGTCTCACAATTTAAGCAAGATCCTCGTTTGCAAGAAGGGAAAAAATTGATTTTGGAAGCTGTGCATGCGCATCAAAAAAAGCTCACACAACTGCGCCCTCCCCAACAAGCTTTAATGCAAACTTATCAAGAGACATTGGAAACATTTCAGCATATTCGTGGTGGCAAACTCTATTTCCCTTATTTAGGAAGTGGGTGGGGCCATGGACCCTTAGTTGAACTTTTAGATGGCAGTGTCAAATATGATATGATTAGTGGAATTGGCCCTCATTTTTGGGGACATAGCTATCCTGCCCTTCTAGAGGTCGCTTTGGATGCCGCTTTAAGCGATACCATTATGCAAGGGCATTTACAGCAAAACCAAGATGCGTTACATCTTTCACAGCTGCTTGTAAAAGCTTCAGGACTTCACCACTGCTTTTTATCTTCTTCCGGCGTCATGGCCAATGAAAATGCATTAAAAATTGCTTTTCAAAAAAAATTTCCCGCCCAACGTATTTTAGCTTTTGAAAAGTGTTTCATGGGACGCACGTTAACTCTTTCGCAAGTCACTGATAAACCTGCTTTTCGCGAAGGACTTCCCTTGCAAATAGCTGTTGATTATCTTCCATTTTACCGCGCTGAAGCTCCTGAAGAAAGTACAGAATATACGATCAAAATTTTAAAGAAACACCTTGCACGCTATCCTAAGCAGCATGCGGTCATGTGTTTTGAATTGGTGCAAGGAGAAGCGGGATTTAATGTAGGCACAACTGCTTTTTTTAAAGCGATCATGCAGATTTTGAAAGAGCATCAAATTGCCATTTTCATTGATGAGGTCCAAACTTTTGGTCGTACGCCGGAGCTTTTTGCTTATCAATATTTACAATTAGAAGAATTTGTCGATATTGTGTCCATTGGTAAGCTATCTCAAGTATGTGCCACCTTATTTCATACTGATTTTCAACCTAGACCCGGATTATTAAGCCAAACTTTTACGAGTAGCACAGTGGCATTGCAAACGAGTCATTGGATCATCCAACATCTTCTATCCGACCATTTCTACGGACCTACCGGCAAAATTATGCAGTTACATCATCGCTTTAAAGAACATTTAACGCGTTTGGAAGCCCGTTGGCCGGAGCGTATGCAAGGTCCATATGGAATAGGCGCGATGATTGCTTTTACCCCTTTTGGAGGAGAGTTGCAACGTGTGGCGCGTTTCGTACAAGATTTATTTCAAGCCGGTGTGATTGCTTTTGTAGCAGGGCATAATCCCACACGCGTGCGTTTTTTAATTCCGGCTGGTGTGATGACATTAGAAGAAGTAGATATAGTGATGGCAATAGTGGAACACGTATTAGCACAGAATATTTCGTAAATTTTTTTGTTTCCTCTCTGTGCTCTCTGTGGTTATATTTTTTTACCACAGAGAGCACAGAGAACACAGAGAGGAAAAGAAAAGAATTAAAAACATCCTCAAGATTGAGGCGAAGAATCATTATGATTATCATCCGTCCTATTTCACGCAAAGATTTTGATATCTTTGCTGAATTTTCTTTTGAATCTGTATTGGGAATGACCAATTTACCCAGAAATCGGGATAAATTTTTAGAAACTATTACCCGTTCCGAAGATAGTTTTAGTCGAGATGTTCATAAACCGGGAGAAGAGATTTATTATTTTGTGCTAGAAGACTTAACCACAGGACGCATTGGAGGCACCTGTGGGATTATCGTACAAAGTCATCATAGCTACAGCTATTTTTATGAATTAGTGACAGAAAAAACCGAAGCCAAACACATCCCGGCTCCTAAAAGCCTCCAACTCATTAAAGTTTCTTCTCCTCCTCTTAATTGCTCTGAACTTTGTGCTCTTTATCTTCAACCCACTTTTCGTCATGGAGGCCAAGGTCGCCTGCTTTCCTTGAGCCGTTTCTTATTTATTGCTGCCCATCGCAAACGATTTGAAAAGAAAGTTTTAGCGAATCTACGCGGTTATATTGATGAACGTCAAATTGCGCCTTTTTGGGAAGCCATCGGCCGCCATTTCTGCCATCTTTCTTTTGTCGAAGTGATGGCACAGCTAGATGAAACGCGTCTTTTTATCTCCGAAATTTTACCTAAGCATCCTATTTATCTCTCTTTACTTTCTCCAGAAGCCCAAGAGACAATCGGTAAAGTGCATGATCATACGAAACCTGTCTTAAATATGCTTTTACATGAAAACTTTACCATTTCTCCTTATGTAGATGTGTTTGATGGAGGACCTATTTTAATTGTTAAAACTTCAGAGGCGCGTACCATTGCCAATAGTGAGTTGGTCACCATTGATTTAACATCTGATTCTCTACTAGATGAAGATGAATATATTCTCTCAAACGAACGTATCGATTTTAGAGCGTGCTTCGGCATGTTAAAAATTCTTTCTAAAAAACATGCTCTCATTAACGAAAAAGTTGCCGAAGCTTTATGCGTTAAACGTGGCGATCAAATTCGTTATGTCACTATGCATTAATTGGAGGACCCTTTGTTTTACTCTTATAATCCCGCTACAGGTGAAATCGTATGGCAAGGTCCCTCTGCTTCTTTAACAGAAGTCGATGCTGCTGTCCAGGCTGCTCAACACGCTTTTGAAGGTTGGTCTTCTTTATCTGTAGACACACGCTTGAGCTATTTAACGCGTTTTAGCGAGATTTTACGCCAATCTCAACACGCTCTAGCCGAAACGATTTCTAAAGAAACAGGTAAACCTTTATGGGATTCACTTAATGAAGTGATGTCCATGGTCAATAAAGTGGCTCTCACTCACGAAGCTTATGTGCAGCGCTGTGCAAGCCTTGCACGTGAGCAGCCTGCCGCACGTTCCTTGACACGCCATCGTCCGCATGGAGTTGTCGCTGTTTTGGGTCCTTATAACTTCCCAGGACATCTCCCCAATGGACATATTATTCCTGCTTTATTAGCCGGGAACACCATCGTTTTTAAACCCAGCGAATTAACTCCCTTAGTGGCTGAACAAACTATGCACTATTGGGAGCAAGCCGGTCTGCCCAAAGGCGTCTTAAATTTGGTACAAGGGGGACGTGAAACGGGGCAAGCGGTCATTAAACATCCCGGCATTCAAGGTGTTTTTTTCACAGGGAGCTATCCAACAGGACGTTATTTAACGCAGCTATTTGCCGATCAGCCTGCCAAAATTTTAGCCCTTGAGCTAGGCGGCAATAATCCCTTGGTGATTGGAGCCCTTGATCATCTGCAAGCAGCCGCTTATACGACGATCCAATCGGCTTATTTGACATCCGGTCAACGTTGTACGTGTGCACGCCGTTTAATTATTCCACAAACTCAACAAGGAGATGATTTTTTAAATGTGCTACGCGAGATGATTCCTCACATTGTGGTGGGTCCTTATAACCAAACACCAGCTCCCTTTATGGGTCCGGTCATCTCTGAAAAACATGCGTTGCATCTTTTAGAAGCCCAGCATAATTTGCAGACTAAAGGGGGTCAACCCTTAATCGAAATGCGTCATTTAAAGCCAGGTACCGGATTTGTCTCTCCAGGTCTCATGGATGTCACTTCTATTGAGAATCTTCCTGATGAAGAAATTTTCGGTCCTTTTCTTCAAGTGATTCGAGTGAAGGATTTACCTGCTGCCATTGAAGTCGCTAACCGCACCAAGTTTGGGTTATCAGCTGGACTCCTCAGTATTCATCCGGAGGAATACCAGTTTTTTTATCAACATATCCAAGCCGGAATTGTTAATTGGAACACGCAACTCACCGGAGCCAGCAGTGCCGCCCCTTTTGGAGGCATTAAATGTAGTGGTAATTATCGACCCAGTGCCTATTATGCAGTAGATTATTGCTCTTATCCCGTCGCCTCTATGGAAACCCCTCAATTGATTATGCCTTCTAGCTTAATGCCCGGCATTCCACTTAAACAGGAAAAATCATCATGAATCGTGCAATTGAAATTAATCTCGATGGGTTGATAGGACCCACCCATAATTATAGCGGTCTTTCATTTGGTAATGTGGCTTCGATGGAGCATGGCCAACTAGTTTCTAATCCTAAGCAAGCCGCTTTGCAAGGATTAGCCAAAATGAAAACGCTCACCTCTTTGGGACTTAAACAAGGCATTTTGCCACCGCAAGAGCGTCCCTTTATCCCCATGCTACGCACATTAGGCTATTATGGCTCTGAAGCAGACATTCTACAAACAGTCATGGCCACACAACCTGCGTTATTGAGGGCTTGTAGCTCAGCCGCTTGTATGTGGGCCGCCAACGCAGCTACTGTTTCTCCTTCAACGGATTCCAAAGATGAACGCGTACATTTCACAGCGGCTAATCTCTTAAGTAAATTTCATCGCTCTTATGAAGCTAGCACAACCGGCATGTTGCTCTTTCGTCTGTTTAATCATCCCGCTTATTTTGTGCACCACCATCCCTTACCTTATCATGCTGACTTTGCCGATGAAGGTGCAGCCAATCACACGCGTTTATGCGCAGACTTTGGAAAACCCGGTATTCAATTATTCGTCTTTGGACGTTCTGCTAATAGCGCGTCTCTTCCCACACGTTACCCTGCTCGCCAAACGGAAGAAGCTTGTCAAGCCCTTGCACGTTTGCATCGCTTACGTGACACACATGTGGTATTTGCGCAACAAAATCCGGAAGCGATTGATGCCGGCGTTTTCCATAATGATGTCATTTCCGTCGGGAACCAAAATGTGTTTTTCTACCATGAAAAAGCATTTATCAATACACCAGAGGTGATTCAACAGCTCAAGCAAAAAATGGAAACACACTGTCAAACACCTCTTATTGATTTAGAAATCAAAGAGGCAGATATTTCTTTGGCAGAAGCCGTCAAAACTTATTTATTTAATTCTCAGCTCGTGACATTGCCTAATCAAACCATGGCTTTAATTGCACCTATAGAATGTCAACACTCTCCCACAGTAAAAGCTTTTCTCGATCATTTGCTGGCACAAAAAGAGCACCCCATTCGTCAAATCATTTATCAAGATATACGTGAAAGCATGCAGAATGGCGGAGGACCTGCTTGTTTGCGTCTGCGTGTGGTCTTACGCAAACCGGAATTCGACAATATGCATCCGCATGTCTTATTAACAGATAATCTCTATACAAATCTTGTGCGTTGGGTAGAGAAACATTATCGCGATCATTTGACACCGCAAGATTTAGCCGATCCGCTCCTGTATGAAGAAAGCAAAAGAGCGTTGGATGAACTTTCTCAACTCTTGCAACTGGGTCCGATTTATTCCTTTCAGCGCATGCCTGAAGGATCCCCTCCTCCTTTACCGGAGAAACGTAGATGACCTCATGGGAAGCAACACTCCAATCGACCCTTCAAGGAGAAGTCCATGCGGATGCAATTACACGCCACGTGTATAGTGTCGATGCTTCTATCTTTGAAATGGAGCCTTTAGGGGTCGTGCTTCCCAAAACGCAAGAAGATTTGCAACATATCGTGGAAATGTCCCAGCAGTTTCGGATTCCTCTTACTGCACGCGGAGCTGCCACAGGAATTACCGGAGGCTGCTTAGGCCAAGGTTTAATCGTCGATCTCTCTAAATATTTTACACGTATCCTTTCAATAGATATTGAACACAAAACAGTGACGTGTCAACCGGGCGTCATTCAAGATGATCTCAATCGCGCTTTAGCTCCGCTAGGTTATCGCTTGGGACCTGACACCTCGACGGGAAATCGTGCCACTTTAGGCGGAATGCTAGCCAATAACGCGGCAGGTGCTCGCTCTCTACGTTATGGAAAAATGATCGATCATATATGGAGTGTCAATTTACTTTTATCGACAGGAGAAACCCTTACTTTCTCTGCTGTTTCAGAAGAAGAATGGAAACAAAAATGCCAGCAAACAAATCGCGAGGGAGAAATCTATCGCACCTTATGGGACATGAAACATACGTATGCCGATGAAATCCGCCAACATTTCCCGGCTATTCCACGGCGCGTCTCCGGGTACAATCTCGATGTATTGCTCTCACCCGCTCCTTTTAATGTAGCTAAGCTTATAGCAGGATCAGAGGGCACATTAGGTATTGTCACGGCAATGATCCTCAATATCGTTCCTAAATTACGTGTGACAGGCTTACTTCTCTTCTTTTTTGATGACATGCTAGAAGCCCTGCGACAAGTCCCTCTGCTTTTAGAAGAAAATCCTCTTTCACTCGAAATGATTGACGAACAAATCATCACCTTAGGACGCCAATCTCCCTCCATGCATGGCCACTTAGATTGGTTACAGGGAAATCCTAAAGCGATTCTCGTCTTTGAAGCGGAAGATGAAACCCTAGAAGCCGTCACAGCAAAACTCAATCGCGTCAAAAATCACCTTCCTCAACCTCACACTCTTTTGTCTGATCCTCTCCACATGGCGCATGTATGGGATTTGCGCAAAGCAGGACTAGGTATTTTGCTTTCTAAACGCACTTATAGTCGTGCCATTGCTTTTGTCGAAGATATCTCAGTCCCTCCTTTACAGCTCGCCTCTTTTATGGAAAAATTTTGTGCTTACTTAGCGCAACACGGTAAAACGGCCGGCATTTATGGGCATGTCGGAGCAGGATGTATGCATATTCGTCCTTATTTAGATTTGCATGATCCCAACGAATTGACGTTGATGCGTCAAATGATGCTTGATATCACCGCGCTTTTGCTAGAGTATGGGGGCACCTTGAGCGGTGAACATGGCGATGGATGGATTCGCTCTTGGCTTAATCCCAAGCTATATGGTGAAACCTTGATACAAGCTTTTCGGCAAATGAAGCACGCGTTTGATCCGCAAGGTCTCATGAATCCGGGCAAAATTGTACCCACTCGTGAGCAATGGGATCACTTAAGAGCCAATCCGCAGGCAGATTTACAAAGTCCTGCCACTTTCCTCAATTTCGATTCTGAAGGCGGATTTGAACTCGCCGCCGATCTCTGTAATGGAAATGGACTTTGCCGCAAAAAAGAGGGTGTGATGTGCCCCTCTTTTCAAGTCACAAACAATGAGTTTCATTCGACGCGTGCGCGTGCACAAGCATTACGTGCCATTATTCACAAACGCCTGCCTTTAGAATCCTTTACAAGCCAAGGATTATACGACGTCATGGACCTCTGTATTTCTTGCAAGGGATGCAAAACGGAGTGTCCCTCGCAAGTCGACATGGCCAAGTTTAAAAGTGAATTTCTCTATCATTATCAAGAAAAGCATGGCTATTCGTTACGCAGTCAACTCTTTGGCCATATTGGCAAATGGACAAGTCGCATGTCTTCTTTTGCTAGCTTTTTCAATTGGATGAATCAAACCTGGCTAGCTAAAAAAGTCTTATCCAGCATAGGGATTTCTCCTCAACGCACATTGCCTAACTTAGCAAAACAACGCTTCTCACATTGGTTTGCAAACTATACTCAGACGCTCCATCTTCCCCATACGTTAGTCCTATTCAATGATACATTCACAGAATTCAATCATCCACAAGTGGGACAAGCCGCAGTGAAACTCCTCAACTACTTAGGCTACCATGTATTATTGCCTACCTGGAGTTGTTGTGGGCGCCCCGCATTATCTAAAGGATTGCTCCCTTACGCAAGGCAACAAGCGCATCAATTGATTGAGCATTTATGGTCCTATGCTCAAAAAGGCTATCCTATTGTCGGACTAGAACCCAGTTGTTTGCTAACAGTACGTGATGATTACAACGGCTTACTAGAGGAACAAGACAGAAACAAGCTTGAACAAGTGATTGCCCTTTGCCTCACACTCGATGAATTTTTAGCACAACTTGTAGAGCAAGGAGACTGGCCGTCCTTAACCCCAACCTTCACACGCAAAGTGAAAGTACATGGCCATTGTTATCAAAAAGCGTTAGTGGGGATGCAACCCACTTTAAAAGTCTTAAGAGCCGTACCAGGTTTTCAAGTAGAAGAAATTCATTCCGGTTGTTGTGGAATGGCGGGCTCTTTTGGATACGAAAAAGAGCACGAATCAATTTCCCTACAAATCGGAGAACTCCACCTCTTTCCAGCTGTACGCGCTTGCAGCGCAGAAGACTGGATCATCGCAAGCGGCACTTCTTGCCGCCATCAGATTCAAGATGGAACAGGCCATCAGGCCTTACATCTCGCCGAAGCCTTGGCCTTGCATTATATTGAAAATTAATATCTTAGAATAAAAGCAACCAAAGCTAGCGCCTCAAAATATTTCTTGTCATAAAGTTTGAATTTGATTTGATAACGACTCGATTGATTCGATTTACTATCACATCATCGACTCAATTAAATCATATCAACTCATTTGAGTCGCTAACCATTTCCAGAAAATAATATCATAGGGGGCCAACTTTATGTGGACCCTATGTTTTTATATTCGATAAATTTTCAGCCAAAATTCCCATTTTTTATTGGATTGATAAGTTAGTGAAATAGGTTCTTATCTTGTAACACGATAAACAGGATCGTAAGCAGCAAGATAAAAACGATAAATCATTAATTTTTAATTTTTTCATATTATTCACTTAATAAATACACAATAAATTCAATATAAAATCATAATTTTTTATTTATTAAAATTATTTTTAAATAAAATTATAATTATTTTAACAAATAATTAACATTTAAAAAAGAATAAAAAAAA
>JASBUW010000016.1 GCA_030147755.1 Parachlamydiaceae bacterium | reverse complement strand
GTTTAATATTGCCCTCAAACTGAAAGTTCAACTGAGGGCAAAATAATCTCGAAGCTAGGATGCTAGCATTTTTAAGACACGCCCTGGGCTAATGCAGTTAGAGTGCTACCGCACAAATGGCAAACAGTCTATGTACACAGTGAACGGTTACATGAATTTTCGGATACGCTCTATGTATCGCGATATTCACGAATAATCTCGCGGATAATTTTTGTGCCTTCCGGGCTTTGTAAGCTTTTAACAATGTTTTGACAGTCGTGCAAATCTTCTCTCAATTCATTATAGGTCATTTCTAACACAAATGTGACTCCAAAAAATGGATGAGCAGCATAGGATTGTATCAGTATATATTTAGGATGTAGAAATGCCATTTCTATGCTTTCTTGAAGAGTGGCGGCTTGCTCTTTAAGAATAGAATTGTAGATTTTTAACAGCTCGTCGCTTTGTGCTTTTGCCTCTTCTTCTGATGAATTCATCCACTCCATTTCTAGCCTCAAGAGCGTGTGCAAATCATTGTTTTCATAAGCACTTGTGAGCTGTTTCATGAGTTGCTCTTTTTCAGCTTTGCGTTCAGGAGAAGGTTCTAAATCAGGATGAAAAACCTTAGCGAGTTGCTTATAGATGGTTCCTATTCCTTTCTGTTGCAATTGCTCTAATTCTTGTGCTTTAGCTTCTTTTTGGAGTTGTTTTTTAGTTTTGGGCTTAATGACAGGTTCTTCTTCTTGTTCTTCTAATTCTTCCATCTTTTGTTTTGCGTCAAGCATCGCATCAAAGAATTGACGTTCTATGTCTTCTGTATTTTCTGTTAGATTGATGTGAGATAAATCGACATCTACTCCGTTCTCTTTGAACATGTCTTCTATCTCATGTTTCATGTTATTAAAACCTTCTGAAAGCATCTCTTGATACTTGAGACCGGACAAATCTTCAAAAATAGCACGCATTTCTGCTTCATGTTCCTCCAGGGGAGTCGAAGAGAAAATATTATTTATTTTATCCAGCATTAAATCTTTGAGAATCTCGCGCTCTTTTGCTGAAAGCTGCTTGGGTTTTTTGTAGTGCTCATAGGCTAATTTGACAAATGTGGAAAGAACTTGAAACCATTTTTTCTGTGCGGGTTGTATGTTCTCTTGATAAAAAACCAAAGAGAGGTCAAGTTGTTGATGTTCTTGTTGTAATTTTTTTTGAAGTGTTTCAATTTTCTTTTTCAGGCGATTAAAAGTCTTTTGAGAGGGACTCAGAGGATGAGTTGATTTTGAACGGTGGACAATAGCAGACATGATAATACCTTATCTTTTGTAAACAATTAATTATAAAGAGTTTTGATTTAAAAACAAAATATATTCTTAATACTCCTTATTTTCTTTGAGCTAGCCATGAAAAAGCCATCTCTATATGATGGAATGCATTTTACGTAAGCGAATAAAATGTCATAGAAAAGGTTTAAAATGTCGAATTTAACTTTAGCGATCATCCTAGTTTTTGTTTTAGGTGTTATTTTTAGAAAAAAAATCATAGAGGAGTACAATCTCATTTCACGTCAAGATGCCAAAGTTTTAATAGATGACCAGATTCTTTCCTTTTTTGTACCTCATTCTTCACAAGAACGTATTGAGTCTCTTCAAGAGCATGTAGCAGAGTTTACTCAGATCCAAAATCGAGTGGATCGCAGTTGGATAGCTAAATATTTTATTGATTATAAGGAGTTAATAGCAAAAGGCCAAGAAGATTTACAAGCTAGAATACAACTCGAAGAGGAATCTCCTTCTGATTGTCTTTCATTTTCTACCTACCAATTGATTCATGTGAATGCAAATCCACATTTTAAATTTGAGCAATTGCTTGATATAGGAGCGGTATTGGATGAAGGTTTCTCGGAATCTGAACTAGAGGTCGGAATGGTGAATGTGGATTATGTGGAAGAGAAACCCTTTCTTAGTTTAGGTATTTCTCTTGACGAACTCAATGAAGAACACAAACACGTTTTTCAAACTGTGATCAACACGATATCCCATGAAATATTTGAATCTAAACCGATTCAATTGCAAGTAGAATGCTGGGGTGATCTAGACAGTCAAACAGAAAATGTTCAATATTTTAATTTCACCTCTACTGAAGCATGCGTGCAGTGAAAAGATTGCTTTTAACTGTCTGTGCAATTAGTTTTTGTGCTGCCATACCATTACCATTATTCACTAGGCGTATGATAAGTTGTGGACAGTAGACAGTGGACCTCGCGTCGTGGACTTAGAGCTTTGTGAAAACTATTCAAATTCTATAAATTCAGTTAGTTAAATCATTGCATTAGGTCCACGACGTCCACGTAGTCTACGAGGTTCACCGTCTACTGTCCACAACTCTCAGCCTTAGATTTATGTAACAACGTTCCTCATCTTATCCTTTCCATCCATGCCATCCACTTTTTTACAATATTAGATTGATATCACAATAAACTAAATTATAATGTTAATAATTAATTAATTTTTAATTTAGATTTATTTTTATAATAAATACTTCAAATATTATTAATTAAATGTTATAATAATATTATAAAATAAATAATATTTATATTTTTATAATAAACAGTGTTAATTAATAATTAATCAAATTTTAAATTGTTTGTTACAATTTGAATTGATAAAGGAGTCTTATTGATGGGAGATCTTATTTCGTCAAATGACATACCTAAACTTTCTGTTTACCAGAATATAGTCGCGAATGAGCTTAAAGAAATGTCTAGCCAGGAGGATAGTCAAGTTGTTTTAACGGCACTTCGCGCGCTAGTAGAAGACTCTCCACTGAATTCTTTGCCTGCTTCTCTTAAAGACAGAGTAGGCATCATTCATCACTATTTAAAAAATCCCCATGACTTTGTTCAAGAACCGGACCAACAAAAGGTCTTCCAACAAACGATTATCAAGCAAGTCAAAAAAGAGATTAAAGTTTTAAGTCCTGAGTCTAGGTTACCACATCAAGATGCTTATCGGGATATGGTAGCCGATGTGCTCCGCAAAATTCCTGCTCAAGAGGATAAACAAGAAGTGATCGCTGCTCTTGAAGTAATTTTGCAAGATCATTTTACCTTAGAATCTGTACCTGCATCTCTAAAAGAATATGTCAGTAAAATTCGGGACTTCATCGATAATCCGGATGAATTTGTCGCTAATCCCGAACAGTATGCGGCGTTTCAGCAAGTCATCAAAAAACGCGTCAAGCAAGAAATTAAATCTTTAAAACAAGAAACGCCGGAAGCTAAAACGCAGAGAATGTCAGAGCAGAAAGCTATTGCTGAGAACCAAGCTGCAGAGAAAAAAAGATACACCGAATTGGTAACAGAATTGGCAAAAAAACGAGGAAATGCTTACCAACAATCAACAGAAAGTTTATTTGAGTTTATTAAAAATCAAAGAAATACAGATCAAATTGGTGAAGATTGGAAAATGGAGGCTTTGATTGGGCATGAGTCTGTCATTACACATTTTCTAGTCGAAAAGAAGATCCTTTCTCGAGAAGATTTTTTACAATTGACTGTGCATGAATTCACCGTTTTGGGAGATCCTGACTATGAATCAAAATATCAGCAAATATTTGCCCCCGAATCGCTTCCTATTTCTTTGGATCGCCTTAAAGGAGACATGAAAGAGGAAATGTCGATTGCTGCCATTAAACAGTCGATTATTAGTCAATTAAAGGATAGAGATATTGTGAGCTATTCTGATGTAAGTACATTTATTAACGAACTGCCCAGCGAATATAAGAAGGATAAAGATATTGGGTTGTTCGCTGTGCAACGCGATGGTCTAGCCCTTGAATTTCTTTCTCCAGAACTCCAAAACAATAGAGAAATTGTCTTAGCAGCTATTGAACGAGAAGGATTAGCCTTTCGTTTTGCTTCTGAAGAACTGCAGAAAGATAAAGAGTTGTTAATGGTCGCTATACAACAAAATCAAGCTATTGTTGAGTTTATACCTGAGACCGTCCAAAAAGAATTAAGATTGATAGATTTGATAAGAGCAGAAGACGATATTTCTACCCATCCTTTAATTGAAAAAGGTTATATTTCTAAAGAAGATTTTTTACAATTAACAGTGTATGATTTTTTAATTATTAAAAATGAAGGATTAAAGCAAGAGATAATAGAAAAAGAGAAAGAAGAATTAACAAAACAAAATATTATCGATCAAATCAAAACTGAGGAAAACGCCTTTAACTTAGCTTATTTTATTGCTTATAAACTGCCTCAGGAATTGCAAGATGATAAGGAAATTGCTTTAGCAGCTCTTGAGCGTAGTGGTGCTGTCTTTCAATTTTTATCTGAAAAACTTAAAAACAATAGAAATGTTGTTTTGGTAGCCGTCGAACAAGATGGTTTAAACCTTGAATTTGTTTCCGAGAAATTTCAAAATGATGAGGACATTGTCAAAATAGCTGTTCAACAAAATGGTTTAGCTCTTGAATTTGCTTCTCCTGCTCTTAAAGGGGAACATTATATTGCTTTAATGGCAGCCATGCAAAATCGTGCAGCTCTTGGCTTTGTAGATGAATCAATTAAAGACATAATAGAGGTGATGGTGGATAGAACGGAGGCAATCTAATCACCTTATTTTTAGGTTTATATAATTGAAAGCCAACAATCTTTAAAATTCTTTATCCTATCGTCTTACTGATTTGCGATCTTGCTCATCTGTTAAATATTAGAGCTCTTGCATAACCTAATTTTGTAACTCCCAATTATAAATTCCGGCAATTAAATTAAATCTTAGACAAAACCGCTTTCTTCGATTTCTATAGCGATCAGCAATAAATTTAAATCTCTTCAGCAGACCTATTACATTTTCATTGATCACTCGTTCGCTGGATAATTTAGCATTCTTCTTCTTATCTTCTTCACTTAAAGGCTTTTTTTTACTTTTTTTCTTAGGCATTTGAGTCTTAGCATGAAGTTT
>JASBUW010000198.1 GCA_030147755.1 Parachlamydiaceae bacterium | reverse complement strand
ACAAGACCGAGATTGTCAATATTTTGAGAAGCTAATTTCATGCTCCATATGATAACCTTTTTGCACTCTAAATCAAAAATAAATTTTTTGGTGAGGAATCACGGTTTGACGCTTACCTTGCGAACTATTCTCATACAAATTCTATTTTGAAAAAAATGTTCTCTTAATTATCATTCACCTTCAAAGAGGTTGTCATAATTTTTTTGGTTTTTGCATTTCAAAAAATTTTCTATTTTTGATGGATATGCTTACACACTTCTTCTCTAGATTTTCATACGCTTATTTTAAAAAATATTTTATCCTATTTTTGTTATTTACTCATTTATCTGCGTATGGATTACACAAAGAGACATATAATCGGCCTATTGCAATAAGTTTGGGATATTGTTGTGTGCCTGGATTATGCTTGAGGCACCATCATATTAGAACGCAAGCTTATCCTTTTGATTGGGTGATTACTGATTTTTCTGCCTTATATAAAGCGTTTGAAACTGATTATGAGAACTTTTTTTTAAGAGAGAACCTCATGATTCATCCTGAACAAACTAATTGGGTATTAGACACATATACAAACATGATTTATGCTCATGACTTTCCCACTCAACAAAGTGTCAATTATTATGATCTTTATAATTTAGACGATTTAGGAGCTCCTGTAGGGACTGTCGTAGACAATTTTCTGGATTATTATGATTTGATTCATGATAAATATTTGAGAAGATGGAACCGATTAAAAGAGGCTCTTAACTCGTCAAATAGAGTATTATTAATACGTTATCGAGCAACGCAAGAAGAAGCTATATTACTGAGAGATCTTATTAGACTTAAACATCCTCATGCAAATTTTGATCTGGTCATTATTAATGATGAAATTTCAAAACATGACAACTGGAATGAGTTAAACATAGAGAATTATTATATTTCTCCTAAAGATATATCAAAGTATGAGAGTGAAGAATGGCTATTTGTTTTGCGAGATCTAGAATTATTGCCTTAAAACAGTTTGACTTTATTCGCTAGCGAACTCAAAAATTTTTCTTATAAAAAGATCATATGTTGACTATTGTTTAGCGTGCCTTTTTTATGTCTTTTTGCTAAAATCATATGCACTCTAGATTTTTCATTATCACTTTTAAGGAGATTTTAGTATGGCTTTAGAGCGAACGTTATCCATTATTAAACCAGATGCTGTAGGCAAAAATCATATTGGCGATATTATTGCTCGCTTTGAAAAGGCTGGCCTACGCGTCATTGCAGCCAAGATGAAGCATTTAAGTCAGCAAGATGCAGAAGGCTTTTATGCCGTTCATCGCGAACGTCCTTTCTTCAAAGATCTCGTGTCTTTTATGATCACTGGTCCTGTTTTGATTATGGCGCTTGAAGGGGAAAATGCGATCACAAAAAATCGCGATATCATGGGAGCAACTGATCCTAAAAAAGCAGCACCCGGAACAATCCGCGCCGATTTTGCTCAAACAATTGATGAAAATGCCGTGCATGGTTCAGATAGTGCTGACAATGCAAAGATTGAGATTGCTTATTTTTTTAAACCTAAAGAAATTTGCGCAAGAACACGCTAAACGCTCGTGCTACTTTTTATTGATAACTTTGACTCGTTTACTTATAACCTCGTCCACTGCTTTCAAATGCTTGGTGTAGAGACACAGGTGATTCGAGCTCAATCAAAATCTGTTCAAGCTTGCCTGGATCTTTGCCCACGCTATGTGGTCATTGGTCCAGGTCCCGGTGCCCCTTCTCAAGCCTTGCTTTCCAAAGATTTAATGGCTGCATGCGCAAGCCATATCCCCTTATTCGGCGTATGCCTAGGCCATCAAGCGCTAGCCGAATATTATGGCGGTGTAGTCAAACGCGCTCTTCTTCCCATGCATGGTAAAACAAGTTGCGTTATACATAGGGATCAAGGCGTGTTTCGTGGTTTACCACAGCATTTTATCGCCACACGTTATCACTCCTTAATTGTAGAGGAATCGTCTTTACCCAACTGTTTAGAAGTCACAGCACGAGCAGAAAGTGGCGAAATCATGGGACTTCGTCACCTAAATGCGAAGATGGAAAGTGTGCAATTTCATCCAGAATCCATTTTAACTGAACATGGATTGACCCTTTTGAAAAATTTTCTTGATCATTCTTAAAAAAGACAACGCATTATTCTATCTATCTTAACGCTTTGCAATCTTCGGAATCCTGTTATTCTTATATTTAACAGAATCTGCAAGATTGCAAAGCGTTAAGGGATAAATCCTTGATTTTTGAGGAAAAACTCAAAATTTAGGTTAGTAATTTCTGATGTATAACACTTGTTTACTTGTTCCATGAACAGTAAAAGTCAAAATTTTGCGTCCTTTGACGTAAAAAGGCGGCTGAGTTAAATCAAGCAATCTAAATCCTCCCGGTGTACAGTCATGATTGACAGCACTCAGAGAATTTTGTTCCACATCATAGGTGATTAAACAATGTTTGAATTTAGCAAATTGCGGAATACAAGCAAGTATATCATGATGAGGAAGATGCATCAAAACATCTTTGCAAATTAAGAGATCTGCTGAAGGAAGATCTAGCTCGACTAAATTTCCACAAAAAAATTGAATATGAGAATTGCCGAAAATCCTATTGTTGTTCTCTACAACCGATCTGACGATATCAAAGCCTGTATAATGGATACCGGACCAATCAATCAGTCGAGAAAATTCCCAATCACCACATCCTACGTCTACAACAGTTTTGATCTGATTTTCACGCATAAAATCTTGTAAAAAGAATCGATAAAGTCGAGTATTTGCTTCGGTTGAGCCTGATCCAGAATGTCCTACTCCATGCTCATTTAATCCCCATATCCCCTGCTCATAGATATTTGTAAAGGCTTCTTGTGTAGTAATAGCTTGTAGGAAACTTGGCGTGTAAAATACAATGAATGCAATTAACACACGATAAACAATTTGCATAGTCTTCTCCAATATCAAAATTAAATTCATTCTTCTTGTTTTGAAGGAAATGCCCAGCTCGCTTCCCAGTAATGAATAGCAGCTGACTCCGGAAAAATTGTTATTGTATCTAAAGGAACCCCATAGGGATAAATATAACCGCAAGGAAGAATGACATTTCGTTCTAATGGATTCGCCTGAAAATACTGAAAAATATTTGTAGAGAGATAAATAGGTCCCGATTTTTCTATAATCGATAAATCTTGACGTTTTTTAAAATTACTTTCTAAATGCTTGATACATTGCTCTAAAAGCTTATGTCCAGGTTTTGATCCAATAAGCGCATTGCATATGCGAATGTCTTCATAAGCCGCGTGTATCAATGGCTCAATACCTGCATAGAAATCTATTGTTTTATGAAGGAATTCAAACAAGTCGGAACTCAAACATTCAAAATCAGTATCAACGTATAATCCTCCTTCCTTAAATAAGATTTCATAACGTAAAATGTCTGACTTTTCTCCATAATTCTCAGATTGATCATAGAGCTTTTTGTTATAAAGAGGAAAATTTTTAACTTCTTCATCTGTCCAAAGTTTATATTCCCACCCTTGTAATTTTGTCCATGAAACCATCCATTCTTTGTATTTTTGGGGAACGGGACTTCCTAACCAAATTTGATGAATAATACGAGGAATACGATACTCTGCAGAATCTGAAGGAAGAGGGCAATCCATGAAATATTTTTCATAAGCCTGTTTAATAATAGACAAATGCTTACGCGAAGCCTTATGCTTTATTCTTGTCTCTGACTCAATAAATTTATTGCGATAATAGTCATCATCTATTCCATGTCTTGTCAAAGAGCATTCAAAATTTTCTTTAATTAATTCAGAAGATATAGATTGAAAGCTTAAAATTAACCACACAAACAAAAGAACAACTACTTTTAATTTATAAATCATCATTTTTCTAAGCTTACTCATTCCTATTACCAATAAACATTTAAACCTAAGGTTGCACTATAAGTCGCCCAATTTTTCCACTTTTCTCCGCTAATTTCTACACAAATATCATAATTTTCTTGAAATATGTGCGAGACACTTAACAGTCCAAATATCCCATCTCGTCCTTGTTTTTCGCTTTTAACAGTAAATGTTTTTCCAAAATTTTCAAAATGAGCATGAAGATCATCCTCTATTGGATTAAAACTATGCTGCCAAATAACATCTGCATTGATCCGGCATGTATTGTGATAAAAGCCAAAAAGATGTACGCCTAAATAACTGTTAAACGTCTTGTGAACATTATCTTCAATATGAAGAGCAAGCAAATGCTTGTGGTGTTCTTGAATGGAATATCGTTTATATAACCCCCCTTCACCTCCCACAAAAGGTTGAATGAAGACATGACAAAATTGATAATTCGTTCCTATTTCAGCATAATAAATGCCATGAGAAATTTGTGGTTTGCTGTGAAAATGCCTAGAAAAAGAACGGACATGAAGATGTCGTTTAAAATGAGACCAACTTTGTCCTACAATCAATTCTGATAAAATATAAAAGAGAGGCGTTTGATAAACGTCATAAAGAGCTGCTTGACCTGTGAATAAAGTATTAGATCCTCCTAAATGAGAATAAATACGATCTATTCCATAATCTCCTGCAATTCCCAAAATATGAGAACCGAAAGTAGTGTGAATTCCCATGCTAATGTCATAATTATCTAATTCATATCCGCGTTTAGAAGATCTATTATGAAAAAAGCTTTTTCCATCACCTAAAAAAATCCATCCACTCGAAAAGGCATTGCACATGCATTGATTAGGTCCTATTCTTGTGCGAAGGCTATCGTAAATTCTTTGTTTGAAGCGATGATCTGTTTGCTGGCTAATTTGAGCCAAAGAAGCATATTGCTCTCCTGATAATCGCTCTAAAGCTTTTGGAATCGATTTTGCAGGTAAGCTTAACAGAGACGTAAGCACTTCTGTAGCTTCCGGATCTAAGCTCAAATAGAGTTGGTCTAATTGACGAGCAATACTTGCTTGATTTGAAGAATTAGTGATTGATTGAAAATTAGTAGGAAAAACAACATAAACATCTTGAGAAGAGTATAATAGAACAGGAGAATTGACAACAAGAGGATGATTAAAGCTTCCACCTACTGTTAGATTTTCAAATTCCCCCTGAACTCCACCATTAGCATGAAGAATCGCATATTTTAATCCTTCTTGCACTAATCCATCTGTTGCATAGACATAAACAGAACCACCTTCTAGGATAGCGATTCCTTCAACAGCCACCAAGCTACTTTGGCCTTTCTCATTTACATAAATTTTATAAATAGAGCCTGCTTTTTGCGTATAGTGACCGTTAACGTATAAAGTTCCTATACTATTGCCAGGTGCAACTGTGCCTCCTTTTAGCACTGTGACATCACTCTCAACAATTCCTGTACCTGCAAGTGTTCCCTCTTGCTTGACGATGATTTTACTTCCTGATTTTCCGTTAAGAACAAGGACTCCTTCTTCTATTGTGGTACCCATAGCAAAAGTATTTGTTCCCGACAAAACCCATGTACCCTTTCCAGTTTTTACTAAACTTCCTTGTCCTATATCTATAATGCTACCGGCAAAAGTCGTATGATTGCTTGAATTGACTGTCAACTGATTATTCATCAAATTAACAAAACTCGTAGAATCACCTTCTAAATCCCCAATATGAATATCTTCAAAAATGGCAAATTCAGAATCATTAGATAAGGAAATATGAGCATTTCCTCCTTGGCTAGTGGCATTAAATTGAATATAAGAAGAACCGTCAGCGAAAAGATTAATATCTCCTATTAAGCTTTTTTCACCAAAAAATAATTGGCTACCATTAAAAAGACGAAATGTTTGTCGCTCTGTGGTTAAACCTAAGATACCCATCCCTTCCAAGTGTAAGGAAGCTGCATCTTTCAAAGAAAATACAAATTGTGAGGGATCGGAAAACCACATGGTATCTATCTTAAGAACCGTCCGACTAAGTATAGGGACGTGATTATTCGTATAATATGAAGCAAATGTAGCAACATGACCACGATCTGGAACTTGCCCTAAACTCCAATTGCGAAAATCACTAACATCCTGCGAAAAGGTGCCTAACCATTTGTTATCAGCTGCTTTTACTTCAGAAGGCAGTGCAAATAAAATAACAAGAATCCCTAAAGATTTTTTTAACCATTTATACATATTCAAGTGCTTTTGAAAGGTGAAAGTTAAAATTTAAAAATCAGTCATTCCAAATTTTAAGGTCTAATTTGATATCGACTAAAGATATATAAGTTTGCCTTAATAAGACATAATTTTTTACTATACAACAACTTTTTATTCAATGTTTTTGAGGCAAAACCTAAAACAATAAAATGGCAAACCGTATAGATTTACAAAATCAAACACTTATGCTTTTGTAAACATTAATTTTATCAAGAATTTTATTAGAACAAATTGCCGTTCTTATTACGTATTATTGGCAAAATTTGAGATGCACACATATGAGGTATGAGATACAAATACCGCTTCAAAATTTATTTTTTTGAGGTGTGATAATTCTTGAGTTAATTGTTTTGAAGAATTTTCTTGACAACTCTTAAAAGCCCCGTTAATTTTTCTTTAATTCAATTAAACCCATACAAGGAACCTCACATGAAAGGCTTATTTTTTGCCACCTTAACTTCGTTTGCATTGCCTATGTTGTTAATGGCGCACCCTGCACCTAATCAAAAAACTCCTCAATTAGAAGTACAAGTGCAAAAGCTTCCCTCTGATCAAGAAGGGAATTATTATGATGAAAGCACATTTGCTCCAAAACGTCCTGTTGATCGCGAAAGAGATTATTATAATAGCGCGCTTGCTCCTGAAGTACGTGTAAAAGCACAGGAGACATCTCAAACACCTCCTTCAACACCATCAGCATCATCAACACCATCAGTAACTGCGCGAGAAGTTCCTCGTCTTGAAAATCCTCCTCAACCAAATCCATCCGGCAGTAAGAACTCTATGGATTCTATAGATAAAGATGTCAATACAAACGTCAATCAAGATAGAAATCTTAAAAGAGAACCTACAGATGATTCACAGTCAGCACCCCAAACCAGTGAAGGCGCTAGTAAGCTAATTACAAATGCTTCACAATCAACTCAGGAACCTAATGAAACTTCTGACGAAGCAATTGCAGATGCTTCTGGGGTTTCTTCTGACAAAACAAATGAAGCAAATAAACCAGCAACAAAATCTGTAGAAGGAAAAGAACGCACCCTTTCCATCATTAAACCTGATGGAGTAAATAATCATCACATTGGCGAAATTATTTCGCGTTTTGAGAAAGCGGGCTTACACATCGCTGATATTAAAATGGTGACATTATCTAAAGAACAAGCAGAACAATTTTATCAAGAGCATCGCGATCGCCCTTTTTATCAAAACCTTGTCAAATCTATGACATCAGGTCCTGTTGTTTTGATGGTGTTGGAAGGTAATCAAGCGGTCAGCAAAAATCGCGAATTAATGGGAGCGACAGATCCAAGCAAAGCAGAGAAAGGCACCATTCGTGCTGACTTTGCAAAAGATGTCACACAGAATACTGTGCATGGTTCAGATAGCCTTGAGTCAGCTCGTCGAGAGATTTTGTTCTTTTTTCCATCTGATAAATAAAGTGTGAAAGAGAGAGTGGATTTTTGAAGTGGACAAAAGTGGACATCGTGGACAAAGTGGACGAATAGTTTGATTGCGCATAAAATCCAAGATGAATTTAAAAACTGATTTATAGCATGCCGCTAAGCCTTTTAGGGCTTAGCGGCATGCTATAAATCAGTTTTTAAGATACTCTCTGGTCAATCATTTATAGTTTATGTTCATTATCAAGATCAAGAAAACTTGTCAGATTCTTTACGCAATAAATCAAATAGTCCTGTTGGCTTAGAAGAATCTAAATTTGATTTAGATTCTGGCTTTGGTGGAAGACCGTTTATATCTGATATATCTATAGGATTTAACTTAGATTCCAAATCTTTTATTTTCCACTCACACCAACTTATTGCTATTTCTCGATTACCTATACTTTTTTCATACATCTCTTTACTAGCTTCTAAACCTTCTATTTCTAATTCTAAGCTTTCTTTTTTTTGACGTAATTTTTCGTACTCTGAATCTGCTGGCGAAGTTCTGTTTAGAAGTGCAACAGTTTCATTATATTCATTTTTTTTATCTTCTAATTTTTTTTTGGCTTGTTCTAAGTCCTTTTCAGCTAATTTTTTTTCTGCTTTAGCTTTTTCTAACTCTTCTTTAGCTGCTGCTAGTTCAGCTTCAATTTCTTCTCGAGGCCGCTGGCTTTGATTAATCTCATTGCTCTGCGTATTTTCATTATAAATAGGATATCCTGGATTGTTTGCTATCGGTCTTATATCCATATTAACTCCTCTATCTAACTTATTATAGATAATGACACTTGCAAGTAATTCATTCACAATTAAGAGTATTAATGTGAATTCATCATCAGTACAAGAGTGTTATTATAGTTATAATTTGTAAAGATCTGATAAATAAGTAGATATAAAATTTTTTAATAAAAATTTCTACATTTTGAAGTCTGTTCCTAGATAAGTACGCCGTACTTCTTCGTTATGAATGATTTCTTCGACACTTCCCTCAAAAGCCACTTTTCCTTCTTGCACAAGATAGGTTTTGTCGACGATAGAGAAGATTTCGCGCGCATTATGATCTGTGATTAAAATGCTGATTTGTTTTTGGGCGAGTAAACGCACAAGATGTTTCACATCTTGCACCGACAACGGATCAATATTGGCAAAGGGCTCATCTAGTAAAAGAAAGGAAGGTTTGGTCACCAGCGCCCGCGTGATTTCGACACGACGACGCTCGCCTCCTGATAAGGCCACGGCTTTTTTTTTGGCTAAATGCTCGAGGTGTAATTCGCCTAACAATTCTTCGAGACGTTGCTGACGCTCTTGTTTGGAAAGCGGCAGACTTTGCAAGATACATAAGATGTTGTCTTCGACTGTTAAATTGCGAAAGACAGAGGGCTCTTGTGCTAAATACCCCATTCCCATGCGAGCCCGTTTATGCATGGGCACATGCGTGACATCTTGTTCGCGGAAAATCACGCGTCCTTCTTCAGGTCGAATGAGCCCCACGGTCATGTAAAAGGCGGTGGTTTTGCCTGCTCCATTGGGGCCCAATAATCCGACTATTTCACCCGCTTGCACTTTAAACGATAACCCATTGACAACACGCCTTCCTCCATAACTCTTCACTAAATGTTGGACTTCTAAACAAGTCGAATTATTTGACGACATCCTCTATCCCTTTTTGTGAAGGCGCTTCAAATGGGAAGCGCTGTTTGAGTTGTTTGAGTTCTTGCTCCATAAAGGTGAAACGCACATCCCCTAATCCTTGAATGATTTCTTTTCCCGTCTGCGCATCTCGACATACTTTTAAAGAAGGAGAGCTCATCTGCACATTATTGACTTTATCAAAGAAAAGAACGCGATTTCCCGTTGTGCTCTTTAAGATCATTTCTTGGGCTTGTGGAAGATAATCAATTTGATCCGCTAATGCATAATGTAAAATAGATCCTGACTCTTGTAAATGGCCATCAAAGCGACTCATTAAACGCACATGTCCTTCTAACACAATTTTTGTGGGGACAAGTTGTTTTTCTTGCCAGGCATAATTGACAGAGATGCGGTCTGCATACATTTCACCCGCTAAATCTTCAATATACACTTGCTGGTTTTCGTCTCCTTTTAAGATCATTTCTTGCTGCTCATGATCAATGACAATAGGTCCCGGACAATACATTTTGCGATTGCGATTCTTTTCTTCATCTTGATAACTGATTTCAATATGCTGCGGAGCCTGAATCAGGCGAATCGTTTTTTTATCAGCGGCTTGAATTAAAGACACTTCCTCATCCGTCGTGAGGTGAAAAGTGTGGTTTTGGGTTAATTTGATTTGTTTCTTTAATTGCAATTGTCTTGTTTGGTCATTCCATAGCAATTCTTGCGCGATAAATTCTAATTGCTGAGGAGTCTTTTCTTTTTGTCCGGTGAGAAGTAACCCCTTGGGTTGATCAAGCCATAAAGTGCGCTCAGCCGTGTGAACCTTGATTTTTTTAGCGTGTATATAATCCCCATTCAAGGTGGTGAGCACACAATTGTCATCCGCCCATAACGTTAAAAGGCCTTGCTGTATAGAGAAAGAAGGATGAGGTAAGCAGTCATAAATGGCACGATCGGCTAATAATAAATAGTTTTGGTTATAGTGAATGCGCACTTCAGGATAAGCTTGCACTTGTTTCACTAGAATTTTTGCTGATTTTGATTCAGTTTGCTGCCGTTCAAGATCAAGCGTCATATGTTTGCTTTTAATGATTAAGAGCGGAGAAGGAACAGAAGTCATTTGTTCTTGGCTTTGATAAATGACATCAGGTGCTTCCTCATTACCCCAAAAAAGACCTTGTAGTTTCGCATAATCGACTTCTGCTTTCTGACATGATAATTTTCCTCCTTCTTGCAACTCAATCTCTACATTGTCACTGATTCTGAGAAATGTGAATTTCTGTTTTTTTTCTTTATCTAAAGAAGGCTTAATCGCTAGCCGTTGAGCCGAAATTTGTCCAATGCCATGTTGCAGAACGACTTGTCCCATCAAAGTAATTTCTTTTCCATCGTATTGTGCTTCGGTGGAATTTAAAACCATGGGACCATCTGTATCTTGCATCACTGTTTCTTGTGCGTTTAAACTAAGGTAAATTGTGTGCATGAACAAGCAAATTAGAATAGGCTTTACCAATCCCATGCCCCTTCCTCCCAACTATAAAAAGTTGCTTGCAATCCTTGGGCTTTAAACTGTGAATCTTGCAGAAAAGAAAATTCTACTTTCTGAGATTTTCCCTGAAAAAAAGGTTTAAAAGATTCAACTGAAAGCGGCCATTGATGGCCTGGAATCAAATAGCGTGCTAATTCTACTTCTTTTGCTTCAAATTGACCTGACTGATAACCATAAGTCGCTTCACGCGCTTTTAAGCATCGTACAAGCTGTTTGAATGGCACTTCATCTTTTACAAATTCTTCTTGCATCATACAGGTCACATCTTTGAAATATTCCACAAGCTCAGTTTGATCTTCTTTTTGCTGCAGCCTTAATTCTGATTGTTGACTTGTCAAACGCGATTGCAAACGTTGTTGATTTTGTTGATAAAAAATTTGCTTGCTTACCTGATAACGTGTTTGTTGATGGGCATGCGGCTGTTTTCTGTGTTTGTCTTTTCGCGCTTGATCATTTAGATGTATGAGATTTTGATAGTCCTCCATAGCTTGAGAAGGAGGTGTATAAAATATCCATACACTGATGCAAACAGCACTTATCCACAAAAGAGAGAGATACAAAAAATATTTTTTAAACATCTCTCTTCCTTCACATGGGTGTTATGAGCTTCTATGCTGTTGAGTCATTTCATAAAGTTGCTTAAATTGCGGTAAAAAACGATCCAGATCCTTAAAATCCATCACAGAAGCCGCATCGCTTTTAGCTTGCGCAGGATCAGGATGCGCTTCAATAAATAAGCAGTTGGCTCCGGCTGCTAAAGCGGCTTTAGTTAAAACAGGAACAAACTCTCGCTCTCCACCTGATTTTGTGCCCAGTCCACCCGGTTTCATCACAGAATGCGTGGCATCAAAACACACCGGATACCCAAATTTTTGCATAATGGGAATGCTCCGCATATCAGTCACTAGATTGTTATAACCAAAGCTGGCTCCTCGCTCAACCAGAATAATGTTTTGGTTATCCATTTCTACAATCTTATGGACAACATTTTCCATATCTCCGGGAGCTAAAAATTGCCCTTTTTTGACACTGACCACTTGACCCGTTTGAGCAGCTGCCACAACTAAATCGGTTTGACGACACAAAAAAGCAGGAATTTGTAAGACATCACATACTTGTCCGGCTGCTTGCGCTTCTTCCGGAGAGTGCACATCTGTCACAACGGGTAAATCAAATTCTTGTTGAATACGTTGTAGAATACGTAAGCCCTCTTGCACACCCGGTCCTCGAAAAGAGTAATAAGAAGAGCGATTGGCTTTATCATAGCTTGATTTGAAAATGAGTTTTACTTGATGCTTAATAAACATTTTTTTCAACACTTCGGCTGCCCTCAAAGCATGCTCTTCGCTTTCAATGACACAAGGTCCTGACATGATCACGAGTGGGTCATCCGGACCAATGAAAAAATCTTTAATAGGAATACGTCGCATAAAGACCTCACGTTGATAAAAGAGAATGATCTTACTAGAGTGCCGGATTTTTCTCTAGTAAGTAAATAGCGTTAGGTGATTGATGCAAAAGAGGTTGTATGAGATCTTGCAAAGCATAATGTTCGCGTCGAGCTTGTTTCTGTATGACGACTTCTTCAATTAAATCTTTTAAAGGAATTAAAACAAACAAGCGCTCCATCCAGCGGGCGTGAGGAATTTCTAGTTCTGTATCTTGGTAATATGTTTCTCCATAAAATAGAAGATCAATATCAATGGGACGAGCCGCTGTTTTAGGTTTCGCAATTTTACCCAATTGATTTTCGATAGATTGCGTCATGTTAAAAATCTCTTGAGGCAGCAGAGAAGTCGAAAAAGAACACACCACGTTGATAAACCAAGTTGAACTTTCTACCTGGAAAGGAGCCGTATGGTAAAAGTGTGAGGTACGTAAATTTTGGATCTGTTCTTGATGAGCTAAAAGAGATAACGCTTGCTGTAAGCAAGACAAGACATCGCCTTCATTACCCCCTAATCCTAAATAAACTTGTGTTTGTTGCATTGCGTTGAAATATCAATAGCTTGTTGTGGAAAGTTATTCATTATCATTCCTCTTCTTTCTTCTCTGTGCTCTCTGTGTACTCTGTGGTAATTTATTAAGTTTTACCACAGAGTACACAGAGAGCACAGAGAAGAAAGAAGAGGAAGAAAAAGATTTCGCATCTACTAGTTTAAATACTTTAGGAGATTGCATTCAATAAAGGCAAGCGGTAAAATAAACCTTAAATCATCATTATTAAGCTTTTAATTGTAAGGTTTTTTATGAATTTCAATCCCCCTTCTTTACCCACTTTCAAAGGACTGCCCCTTTGCATCGCCATTGACGGCCTCACCGGCTATGCATATGGTAAAATTGCACAGGTTAACCCTTTGTTGACGGCAACTATCTTCGCAGCTCAAGCCCTTGCGCATACGGTGTTATATCAACTGGTGAATTTTACTTTACGCGGCCAAGGTCTATTTTCTCATCGCATCTTCATTGCTACGTCTGCTTCTATTAAAATTATCTGCATTGCCGTTTTAAGACAGCTAGAATTGGTGGGGAAGTTATTTGCTTATTTATTGAGCTTATCCGTACTGGGACAACTGATTAATCGTGTGGCTTACATCCAGGATCAAGAACGCCTACAAGCAGATGATGCTTAACAATTCTGTGTTACCAAGCGAAAAAACTTGAAATTAAGCATTAATCTTATTAACATGTTGGTTTTTATTAAAAGCTCGTTTTAATTCTCTGTCTTAAATTTTCTCTTGGACTGATAGCTCAGTGGATAGAGCACCCGCCTTCTAAGCGGGTGGTCGTAGGTTCGAATCCTACTCAGTCCGATTTCATTCCATTCATGGTCCTATTATATTATGATTAAACACTCTAAGAATTTTAAATCCACGAAGACAACTGAAACCGATTTACTAAGCGATGACATTCCCTCTATCGAATTTTTTCCATCTATTGAAGAAGTCATCCAAACGTTTCGTGATCCTGTTTTCTTGAATTTAAGCTTACGCAAACGCTTTAAACAAATTAATCAAACACTCTGTCGCTTGATTATGGAGGCTCCTACTCCAGCTTTCTTGTTTAGTGCTGTGCTTGATTTCTTTGAGCGCGTCGACCAAGAAAAAGTTTTAAATGAACCTCTTAATTTTGCTTCTTTTGAGTTTTGGCTGAATACTTTTTCGGGAATGAATGATCAACAAAATTATGAAGTGAGAGCCAAAATTACAGGAAAAAACATTCCAAGAGGTGACTACCAAGCGTTTTTTCCAATCGGCATGGATCGCATTTACACAGGAACTCATTTCATCACAGCGCATTTATCCCCTGATGTAGACACGATGATTGCTTCTTTTTGGGGATGGATGGATGCTTTTGGAGCACGCGTAGGAACTGGATCTCACCTTTGGTGCTTACCGGGAGGACCTCCGGATTCACCTTTCACCTCTATTTTCCGCGACATGTTTGGCTCGGGATTATTTTTTTATTTGCCACGCATAGCTCAGACGCTAACCTTGACAGCCATGGACCTTGTCAATCCCAAACGCTTAACTAAAGAATTGGGAAACATTTTAATTAGCGCGATTGATCATGGATCCAATGAAAAAGCTGTCATCTTAGTCAATGAGCAAGGACATTACTTAGGAGATTGGCGCAGCTCGGATGTAGAGTTAGTTCGTCAAATCATTATTCTGTTCAAATCCTGCTTGCATTGGTTTGAAAACAACTTAAACACGCATCTTATTTCCTTATTTGCCAAGAAAAATCTGTCTATCCAAGATTTCCCTGCTTTTAGCTCGCGTGTATTTGACGTGAGGATTAAAGACTGCGAACCGGCTTTAGATTTTAATGATAGACAGAAAAGTTACTTGCATGACTTTTTTTATAAAATTTTAGGTGTAGAAAAAGGATTAGAAGGCAGTTTTCGTGATCTCAACCAAGCGTTAGATCGACTTTCCATGACGGAAATGCTTGCCGTAGAAAAAGCGGTAGAATCGCTTCCTTCTAGTGATATCTTTGACGAACAAGGACAGCTGATAGAAGATCGCCCCAAAATTTTCCATCACTTACAAGCGCTTTTTACTCAAGTGGATGAAGCCATTTTGAATGTACGCAATTATGTAGAACGTTTAGAAATTGTAGTGGGTATTAAACACCTCGTATTAGGACTTCCGCATGTTTATGTAACTCTAAGAAGTGATGTAGAAGAAGTGCGTCACAAAATGCAAGATTATGACTTTCTAACTGTGGTTATTCATGAACAAGATGGTTCTTTATTTCCGGTGGGGATTGTACGTGCACGTGATTTAAGAGAAAGCGGATTAGGAACAGTGAGTTTGCGTGATTTTTGCAATCTAGAAGAAGTCAAAATGGCTTCTTACTTAGAAGTGATTAGCATCGTTGACCATCACAAAAGTGCGATCAAAACTTTATCTGTTCCCACAGCTTTGATTGGAGATGCGCAATCTTGTAATGTCTTAATTGCCGAACAAACTTTTTTGATCAATGATAAATACAGCTTAGGAGGATTGACCCCTCAACAAATTGAAGATCAAATTCAAGAAGTATCCACTAATCTGAAAACACCCAGTCAACTACGCATTTTACAACGCTTACTCCAACGTCGCCTAGCTGTTCATCAACCAGAAAGCTTCTACATTCATCCTCAACGCGAATTTAATGAATATTTATGTTTCCTGCATGCTATTTTGGATGACACGGATCTATTAACAAAAATGTCTCATCGTGATTTAGCTTGTGTGGCTCAACTATTGAATCGTTTAAAATCTTTATCAGTAGGACGCGAAGTAGAAATTGTTCACTTTGATGATATTCCACACGATAAATCCTTTATTAGAACAGCTGCTCAACGCATTTTACAGCAAGCAGATATGTATTCTCTCTATAAGCAAATTTATAGCTTTAGAGAATCAGAAGTAGAGTCCCATTTAGATCTCTGTATGAATGGACATTATTCTAACATCTTCTTGGATGCCAAAATCCAAAATGGCTGTGCGCGTGTGGGACAAACCAAAATGTTTGCGTCTAATTTTCCTTATTTTCTGCAGCATGCTTCTGAAATTCGAGAAATTTGGTTAAAAAAATCGCAAGAAGTGCATCGTGAGAATCCGGAAGTGGATCTGCATATTCACATGATTAGTACGATTGCAAGCGCAGATGAAGTGTATAAAAATCAAATAGGACCCTATCACCATCAGGATGAGTTATGGTTTTGGATTCCTCCATCTCAACAAGCGTTTAATCACCTCAATAATTTCTTAGCAGGGTTCCATTATGGCGTGAAAGGACTATCTGACCTATCCTTAGAATTTTTGGGATCCGAAACACAAGAATATCAACGTATTTTCAGTCATCATTTCCCTCATGTAGCAAAAAAAGAAACAGTAGATTCTCCACAAAGTTTGCCTATTGCCATTCTACGTTTTAAAGCCGGGGCTTTAAATTCGCGCAAGGCCATGATTACTCCTTATTTGCCAAGATTAATTTCCTGAACACCTAAGTTTTACGTTAACTTTGTGTGACAAATTCATGATATCTTATCCATCTTGCTGCTTTGTGATCTTGCTTAGTCTGTTAAATATTAAAATAACAGACTAAGCAAGATCACAAAGCAGCAAGATGGATGACAATATTTTTAAATTATTAATTTTCAGTTATATAAATCAAAAAAAATTTAAATTATTAAAAAATCAAGTAAACCTGTATTCCTGTAAATACTATTTACAATAAATTCGTAAACCATTTATAATAATAATTAAATAGGAGTTCTCTATGCAAAAGCAACAATATAAAAAACTCACCTTCGAATTTCCAGCTGAGGAATATGTCTATCTAAAAATGGCATGTGCTAAACAAGGGGTTTCTATGAAAGACTTTTTAACTAAAGCTGTCATTAGAACAATAGAAGAGTATGAAGATGAGTTAGATTTAATTGCCTTAAGACAAGCGCGTACAGAAGAAAATATAAAAAATGCAATTTCTTGGGAAGATGCTGTGAAACAACTAGGATGGGATAATTTGTAATGAAATACAAAGTCATTATTCTTCCTACTGCTTTAAAGGCTCTTGAAAAAATTGAGAAAAAATTTGCAGCTAAAATCAAAGAAAGAATTAATTTATTAAAAGAAGATCCCAGGCATAATGGTTCTATAAAATTATCTGGAGAAAAAAATTCTTATCGTACAAGAGTAGGAGTATACCGAATAATTTATGAGATCCACGATGAAAAAGTGCTTGTCATGGTTGTTAATATCGACCATAGAAAAGACGTCTACAGACAACTGTAAGTCTGATTTTAATGATAGTATTAGCCTTGATAAAGCGCTTTGCTTTATCAAGGACTAAAGAATTACTTCATGACAGAAACGCCATTGTTTTTTGAATTACTCAGCAGAATAGTCAGCAACTAACAACTTGATGTTTTTACTCAGGTCTGGAGTTTTCTTCCAAAATCTCTAAGTTAACACGAATGCCATTGCGGCTGGCCACTGACATCAATAGTGTGCGGATCGCATTGATCGTTTTTCCTTTTTTGCCAATGATTTTGCCAATGTCAGACTTTTCAACTGATAGTTCAATAATCAATGTTTGCGTTCCGCCAATTTCATTGATCTTCACCTTGTCTGGATGATCGACCAAATTTTTGACAATGTATGCTACAAATTCTTTCATAATTCGATCCTTTGCAAATAATCAAACGTTGATAACCCCTTCGACGGCGCGAGCAATACATGTGGATTGCTATTTAAGCTGACAATAGCGGATTATTCCATAATTTTTCTAGAAAAAATATGAAAATAATTCTTTATATCTCTTTCTTCTCTGATTCAATCAACAAGGTCACGGGTCCATCATTGACAAGCGCCACCTGCATATACGCTCCAAACTCCCCTGTTTTGACAACCCGAATTTCTTGACGTAATTGCTCAATAAATTGCTGATAAAGTGCTTGTGCAAGAGCAGGCGGTGCCGCCTGAATAAAATCCGGACGCCTGCCATTCAAACAATTGCCGTACAGCGTGAACTGACTGACTACCAGAATTTCTCCCTCTATATCTTTGACGCTACGATTCATTTTACCTTGTTCATCACTGAAAATACGCAAATGCACCAGTTTTTGAATTAACCATTTGATTTGAGGCAATCCATCATCATGATGAATCCCCAACAGCACAAGTAAGCCCGGTCCAATGGCACTATAAAGCTTCTCTTCAATAGTGACGCTCGCTTCTCGTACACGTTGAATCACTAATCGCATAAAGATCCTTTGGGATGAATTCTGCGCACAAAACGCTGCATATCATGTGGCACAGGAGCTCGCCATTCCATTTCTTGGTTTGTCAGAGGATGTCGAAAACGCATCACTGCCGCATGCAGCAATTGACGTTGTGCGCTATAATATTGATTAAGAGAGGGATTACCGTATAAATTATCTCCCAAAACAGGCGTACCTTTATATTTCAAATGAACGCGAATTTGATGAGTTCTCCCTGTCGCAATCACAACCTGCACGAGACTTAATTTGTCCTGATAAGCCAGTGTTTTGCAAATACTGATCGCTTCACGTCCTGTCGGGACAATTGCCATTTGCTTGCGATGAATCGGATGTCGTCCAATGGGGGCGCGAATTTCTCCATCCGGAGGATGTCCAATGCAAATAGCTAAATACTCTTTATACACCTGTCTAGAAGCAAATAATTCGATCAACTTTTGTTGCATATCCAATGTTTTAGCGGCCACTAAAACCCCTGACGTCTCTTTATCCAAGCGATGGACAATCCCCGGCCTTAAAGAGGAAGATTGCCCTTCTAGCTGCTGACAATGATAAAGCAAGGCATTGACAAAAGTTCCCGACCAATTACCCGGAGCGGGATGCACTACCATCCCGGCTGGTTTATTTACCACTAGCAAATCGTCATCTTCATAGAGAATAGACAAAGAAATCGCTTCCGGCGTTAAATCAATCTCCGGAATAGCGGCAAACTGCACCTCAATTTCATCCCCTACCAAAGGTTTAATCCGTTTCTTAACGGGTAATCCATTAAGCAGAACAAGATGTTCATCGATTAAATATTGAAAATAAGTGCGTGAGTAAACCTCTTTAAAACGCCTAGCTAAGAGCTTATCTAAGCGTTCTCCCTCTTCTTCTTCCGTGACAATTAAAAGATCGGTTTCTTCCATATAAATCTACACAGGCAAAGCCAAAAGAAGCAGGGGTTGTTGATACGTATAATGAGGAACTAAACATTTCAGTAAGCTATAAATATGCGCTTGCAACCCTTCTAGAGTTTCCACTTCAATAGGCGTGTTAATGAATTTTCCTAAATAAAGAACGCCTTCATGCTCAATTTCTTGCAAATAAGCAGAAGGATCATTTTGAATATATAAAGCGCGCAAAGAAGGCGCTACTTGCTTGAGTTCGGAGCAAAAAGAATCAGATTGGGGATAACCAAAAAAAAGCTGATAGTCAAACATAATAGACATAGACTATTATAGTTTGTGCTTTTTGTCCAAAGAAATTAAATAAAGAAAAGCCTCTTATTTATGAATTTTCTTTGTTCAATTTTTTCAGTTTTTCAGTGAGCTTTCTCATCGCCTTAAACATGGGTTCCATAAACATTTTATCAAAACCTTCATCCAGCGCTTTTATCTCTTTGGCAGTATAACCCGTTACATCAACGCCATATCTAGATTTAAGTTGGACATGGGCAGCTTGACTAGCTGATTGTGTAGGAGCCGAACCCGCGGCGGAAGTTCCATCAACAGACATAATAATCCCCTAAAAACTTTACTCTCACAATTCTATAATAACATTTAATAATATAAAGAGCAATAGTTAGTTATTTTTATTTAAAAAATGTAAGTTTTTTAATTCTTCTATATGCTGTGCGGCTTGTTCAATGGCAGGCTTATCCGCCAAATTATCTGTCCAATTTTTGGGAAATTGGCCTTGGTAACCTAAAAAAGCACCAATCAACGCGCCTGCCACGGCTCCATTGGTATCTGCATCGCCCCCTTCACCTGCGATTTCTTCTATTAAGCGACGGAAAATGTCTGTTTTTCCTTGTTTTTGCTGCTGATCGGCCTGCTTTAAAGCGTAGAAAGCGGCTCCCATACACTTAAAAGTATAGCCAATTTTGTTGATTTTGCCTGCTTCTTTGAATCCTTCATCTAAATCCAAAAATGTCCAATCTCCATGCAAATGTTGTTTAAAATCTTCTGCACAAGCTGCATAGAGAGCCTCTAAATCTTGACTTTCTTCGTTAGAGAGTAATTTCTTTTGCGCGGCTAAAGTTAATTCTTCCCGTAAAACGGCTAATCCTATCGTTTCAGCTGCATCAAACAGTGTTTGGCAATCTTGATAACCGCGCATGATGAGAGCAAGAGCAACAGTCACAGCCACGCAAGACGCTGTGCAACGAGGATCAGCATGAGTCACTTTACAAGCATCGACTGTATAGGTCACGACATCTTCTAAAGAATGATAAAAAATTAAACCAATGGGAGCCGTACGCATCACAGCGCCATTTGCTGCAGGCCTATCTCGCAACGGCTTTTGCGGATCTTGTGCCCACACTTTTTCAGCCGCTTGTAGAGGCTCTTTTAAGAAGTTTTCTTCTTTCAATACGCTAGAAACCAAAGCACCTAATCCCATACAATAAGGATTTTGACGCCCTAGAAAGAGATCGTCTGTCTTTAATCCCCCTTTTCTCCATTTCATTAACTCATCTGCAAATAAAGAGGTCATCTGTTCTTTTTGATCGCCTTTAAAGTACCGATAGAGCGCTCGCACAAGGCTTAAGGCTTGATCTGTATCATCTGTCCATCCATTTTTAGTGAACCGTTTGATATGATTCCAGTTATAACCATTTTTAAAACGCGGAGGATAGTGAGGACCTAATTGCATAGGCCGTCCCCCTATCATTTCTTGTGCTTCTGCGCGTGTGGTAAACTCCGTCCACAAACCGATTGCATCCCCAAACGCTTGACCTTGCATTCCGCCTATTTGTCGATCGCGTATGACAACGGGATCTATGGGCTTGACTGGATAGGTTTGTTCTAAATGTGCTAAAGCTTTTTCTATTTGATTTTGTTCTTCTATTTGCTCTTCTAGCGGAACTTTTTCTAAAGGAGGCATAGAATCAAATTTTACTTTTGGAGCTTCTACTTGGATGCGTCGACGATTAGGCCATAAAATGGAGAGAACAATCTCTAAGCAAACGCCGGTTGCAGCCATGACCAAGGCAGCTCCAGGCTTTTGTCTTAATGTACTCCAAACCGTGGCAGCCAAGCACGCCAATGCCACTCCAGTCATCACACTTATTTTAGCAGCGTTTTCATAAAGATAGGATTTTCCAGGTAAAATATTAAAAAAAGAATGATTTCGAATACAATCAATAAATACCATAATTACTATCTCTTAAAATTAATAATAAATCATGTTATTGTATAATAATATAAAAATCAATGAGTAAATTATGCATCATTAAGCAAGATATGTTCTAGAGCCAGTCGAATTTGATCTAAAGGATATCCTTTACGCAGGAGAGAAGCGACGACTTTTTGTTTTTCTTTATAGTCTTTAAGGTTTTTCGAGCGATAACGCGTGTGTAATAGTCTTTGAATGGCTTCAAGTTCTTCTTCTGGATTCTTCCATTCAGCAGCAAGCGCTTGCAAAGTATCAGCTGAAAACCCTTTTGCTTGTAATTTGGATAAAATAAAACGTAAGCTGTAACGTCTTTGTTGGCTTTGCATAAACGTCTGCAGCCACATTTCGTCGTCCAGATAACCTGATTCTTTAAATTCTTGCAAAACGCGGTCTATGGTTTTGCTTTGCACTAAGCGATCACGCAAAAGTTTAGCCAGCTGTTCCGAATGATAACTTTGAGAAGAGAGACGCCAAATCACATAATTTTTCACACGTTTGTATTCGGCAAGATCAAACACGATTTGCCACTCTTCCCAAGAAGCTGCTTCGGGAAAGGATGGTTTCTTTCCAAAAATGGAACGATGAATCTCGCGCCACTTGTCCCCTTCCAAGTGAATTTCCCAGTGCTCTCTATTTCCCTCTTTGGGCTTAATGGCAATGTGCACCATGTATTTTATTTCACTTGCACAATTTTTTTCACTTCACGCGGCGTCATGCGAGTGCCTTTTGCTGTCACCCCTTTCACCGGCACACTTTCTAAAGCAAATTGTATTTTAGCTACTGTTTGACGAGTTTTAGGAATCAATTGCAATTCTAACTTATTGTGAGGTTCAGTCGAAATGAAGTCCAATGTCATGCCTTCTTCAAAATAACGATAAGATTTCTCCAAAATAAATTTTTCGACAATGAAGCGTTTAGCATAGGCATAATGCGTTTTGGGATCATGATACGCAATACTCACTACTGTTTTCTTATCTGCAATGCCTACATACACTACTTTATTGCCTTCATGGTGCATGTATTGCTTTTCAGGGATATTCATGACCGTATAAGAACCATCTTTGAACATCACCAAAAGCTTGTCAAAATTGGTACACTCTAAAAGATGCTTACTTGCCACTTTTGTTCCAATAAAGCCTGTGGCGGGATCAAATCCTACACTCACTTGGCGCGTTTCCATTGCTCGTGTATCGACTTGCTGAATCTCTTGAATTTCGGTGCGTCTTGGATACTCCTCGCCATACTTCTTCAATAAATTTTGCAAATAGCGAATCGTCACTTTTTTAATATTTTTCAGCTCTTTCTCGACACGCGCCAATTCTTTTTGATGCGCTGCAATTTCTTCTTGATTTTTAGCCAAATCAAAGCGTGAAATACGACGAATCGGCATATTCAGCAAACGCTCACGATCCTCTTGCGTAGGAATGCGTAACAGTTGATCATGAAAAGGCACTAAACTTTTGGCAATCGTGTCATGAATATGCTCATAGGCCTCTATGTTTTCCAACCGCTTATAAAGACGATTTTCTATAAATAATTGCTCTAACGTTTTTTCAAAAATCTTTTCCTTTAAACGCTCATTCTCTATTTCTAATTCTTGCTTGAGGTATTCTTGTAGTTTTTGCGCATGAAATTTGAGAATCTCTTCAACATCTGTCTCCCACGGATAATTCTCTTTGATCACTACAATTTGTGAAGAAAGCGTCACTTCACATTCTGTATACGCATAAAGAGCATCCAGTAAATCTTGCGCATATTGCCCTCTGGGCAATTTAATTTCGATTTCGACTTTTTCAGCCGTATAGTCATTGATCGCATCGATTTTGATTTTACCCTTTTTCGCTGCTTCATCAATGGAACGAATCAAAGATTCTGTGGTGGTGCCATAGCAAATTTCTGTGATGACTAAAGTCTTGGGATCCCGCACTTCGATCTTCGCACGCAATTTGATGCGTCCACGTCCTTTATCGTACTGCGAAGCATCCATGATGCCTCCCGTCGGAAAATCAGGCAGCAAGGTAAAAGATTTACCTTCTAAAAAAGCAATTTCTGCTTCCAATAATTCATTAAAATTATGCGGAAAAATATGCGTTGACATGCCGACCGCAATACCATCTGCGCCCTGTAACAAGACGATAGGCAATTTAGCCGGTAACGTGATCGGCTCTTGGTGCCGTCCATCATAAGAAGGCTGAAGAGCGGTCAAGTCTTTATTAAATAACGTTTCTTTGGCTAATGGATTTAAACGCGTTTCAATATAACGTGAAGCCGCAGCCGGATCGCCCGTATAAAGGTTACCAAAATTGCCTTGCTTATCCAAAAGGTAGCCTTTATTGGCAACGTTCACCAAGGCTTCGGTGATGGGTGCATCGCCATGGGGATGCAAAACCATGGTTTGACCTGCAACATTAGCCACTTTATGTAATTTGCCATCATGCATGAGCCACAGCATGTAAAGAATGCGCCTTTGCACGGGCTTCAACCCATCTACAACATTTGGGATCGCACGATCCAAAATGACATAAGACGCATATTTAATGTAATGATGTTGCATCAACTGCTTAATATCTTCCATTCTCTTATCCTTCTGCAGGAGACGCCACTAATTCATCTTCTACAATGAGATTGCGCATGATGAATTGTTTGCGCTCAGGGGTGTTTTTACCCATATAAAATTGCAAAGTAGGTTTAATATCGGAAAAAGAGTGGATGGCGACTGGAATCAAGCGAATATTTTTGCCAATGAATTGTTTGAATTCATGCGGAGAAATTTCGCCTAACCCTTTAAAACGCGTCACTTCAATGTTTTTTTTCAATTTCGTGACAGCACGATCACGCTCTTCTTCTGTATAGCAATAAATGGTTTGTTCCTTATTTCTTACTTTAAACAAAGGCGTTTCTAAAATATATAGATGCCCGTTCAAGACAAGCCCTTCAAAGTAGGTGAGGAAAAAAGTGATCAATAAATTGCGAATATGCATTCCATCGACATCGGCATCCGTCGCTAACACAACCTTATTATAACGCAATTGCGCAATATCATCTTCAATATTGAGAGCATTCATGAGGTTGAACATCTCTTCGTTTTTGTAAAGCTGATCCAGCTTCATCCCAAACACATTTAAAGGCTTTCCTCTGAGCGAAAAAACGGCTTGTGTCAAGGGATCGCGTGAAGCCACAATCGACGCACTGGCAGAATCCCCTTCTGTCAGAAAAATCATCGTCTGATCGCTATGCGCCGATTGATCTTGAAAGTGATACTTACAGTCACGCAATTTCGGAATTTTAAAAGAAATTTTCTTTTGCTTCTCTTTGGCTTCTTTTTTCACCGCAGCCAATTCGCGGCGCAATTTTTCGTTAAAGACAATACGTTCTACTAAACGATTGGCAATATCGGGATACTTATGCAAAAGCGTGACAACGGCTTCCTTTACTTCTTGCACAACGGGACCGCGCAATTCATTATTGCCCAACTTGTTCTTCGTTTGCGACTCAAATACAGGATCTTTCACTCTCACCAGAATCGTGCCCACAATCCCGTCACGTACATCAACACCTTGAAAATTTTTCTTGGTAAACTCGTTCACTCCTTTCAAAATGCCTTCACGAAAAGCTGATAAATGGGTTCCTCCATCCGACGTATATTGGCCATTCACAAAAGAAAAATAACTTTCGCCATAGCTATGTGTATGCAAAAATGCAAACTCTAAATGTTGGCCTCGATAATGCAAAGGCTCATATAATTTATCATCTGTCACTTCGCTATTTAGTAAATCGAGCAATCCATTATTGGATTGTATTTTTTCTCCATTGAACTCTAGTGTCAGCCCGGCATTTAAGTAAGCATAATGCCACATGCGTTTGAGTATATATTCATTTTGAAAACGGTATTTCTTGAAAATTTCAGGGTCGGGAATAAATTCCACATAAGTCCCATTGGGCTCTTGCGTTTTCCCTTTTTTTTGTCCTTGCAATTTTCCTTGCTCAAAGCGCGCCTCCACAAATTCGCCATCGCGATGGCTGCGCACCAAAAAATAGCTGGAAAGTGCATTCACAGCTTTCGTACCGACTCCATTTAATCCCACTGAGAATTGAAAAACGTCGTCATTATATTTCGCACCGGTGTTAATTTGACTGACACATTCAATGACTTTTCCTAAAGGGATCCCTCGCCCAAAATCGCGCACTGCGATGCAATTGCGTTCGTCATCGACTTTAATCAAAATTTTCTTCCCATGCCGCATAATAAATTCATCAACGCTATTATCCACCACTTCTTTGAGCATGATATAAATCCCGTCGTCGGGATTAGATCCATCCCCCAAACGACCAATATACATCCCCGAACGTAGACGAATATGCGCTAACGCATCCAATGTTTTGACTGTGCTTTCATCGTATTGTTTAACCATCATTGCCTCAGGGCGTATCTTAAAAATGCTAGCATCCTAGCTTCGGGATTATTTTGCCCTCAGTTGAACTTTCGGTTTGAGGGCAATATTAAATCAATATTGCCCTCAAACCGAAAGTTCAACTGAAGGCAAAAGAATTCCGAATTTAGGGCGCTATCATTTTTAAGACACGCCCTATGTAGAAACACTAAAAATATAGCAGATTTCGAATTGTGATTCCAGTGTTTTAGCAACTAAATTCACATGTTGCCAAATCAAATTTAAGACCTTCCATATCAAGACTTTTGCATGAACATTTAAGTTCAAATACTTTACTAAAATAATATAATTTTATTCTTCTATTTTTTAAAATCTCTATTATTTTTTATCGAATTTAGAGTAAGCTAAAGGATAAAGAATAAGATGATTTTAGGTATAAGTTCACTGTGTACACAGACTATTTGCCCTTTGTGCGGTAGCACTATAACTGCATTAGCCCAGACCGAGCGCGTTTAGCGCTCGTTCTGGGAAAAAGCCATTTCATGAGCACTGCGGTTAGCAGTGCAACTATTCAGAGTCCGTGTAGCACTGCTAACCGCAGTGCAATATATTGTGCGTTAAATCCCAGAACG
>JASBUW010000164.1 GCA_030147755.1 Parachlamydiaceae bacterium | reverse complement strand
AATCTTTTTGCCTGGCATTTCATGTACTCCTTTTTTGTCAAAAAGTACTTTGAAATTGTCAGGCTTTTTTCGGCAAAGATAATTGTCGTCAACCGGCAAAGATAATTGTCGCTATATAACTGTTCAAGAATCCGGAGAGAACAGCGGAAAGGAGCTTCAAAAATAGCAGTTTATAAAAATGCTTAAGATGAATCAACTCCTCCATCGCGGAGCGATGCAACTACGCCTTTCGGCTTCGTTGATCGCAATTTTCTTTGAGGGGGATAGATAAGATTTTTTATGGCTTTGATTGAATTTTAATAACGTTGTGGCTCCGGACTTAAGCATCTGAAGCGATTCTTGCCAATTTAGCTAGCTTTAGAAACTATCTAAATGGCAAGAATCACAACAGATGCAAAAGTCCTCTTTGCGTGTAAACAAAGCATTGAGGATAACAAAATGTGTTGACTTAAAGCGCAATTAGAGAACAAGGTCCATGAGAAATCAACATATTAATTTTCTTTTGTTAATAACTTAAGAGTTGTCTCTAAAAATTGACCATTTGCATAAAACGCACTGATTAATTTTTGATCGCTCAAATAATTTTTTCTTATTTGGCTACTTTCAATATGATTTGCATCTTCCAGAAAATAAGGAAGATAAATGTAAATTAAGTCTCTATGATTGTTACAACACCCTGTTAAATTTATCTCTTTGATTTTTTTTATAATGGGATCTACAAGCCTATATTTACTTGCTAGCTGATTTAATAAGTTCCTAGACTTTTGATATGTTCTCGAATTATGGCTACCAAAACCTAGTAGGATGCCTAATAAATCGTGATTTCCCTTTAACACTTCTTCTAAGATATGGTCTTTTGTTTCAAGCTGCTTTAAAATGCTCTCAGCAGTAATAGAGAGTCCTAATTTTTTCTTGAATAACTCGATATTGTCTTGGATAACCGCTAAAATTTTATCTTTCTTCAAAAAAATAAAAGTTTGATAATTTGGTTCCTCTTTATGGCGATAACTTCTACATAGATAATTCTCCATTTTAAGAGAGGAAAAATATTTCTGCCAAATCGTATATCCCCTCCATAATCGAGTATATTTAAATATTTCCTTTTCGTCCGGATCAAAACGTATATTATTGGTATACAATTGAAGCATTATCATAGGCTTATGCCCAAGTAATACATAACCAAAATATTGATAACTCACCATGTTTCTAAAGAAATGCTCTAAACATTCTTTATCACCTTCAGGCATTTCTTTAAGTATTATTTGAATATCTTGCTCATACCCGCTATTCGCAAACACTGGAATGATAGCTCCAGTCAATAAAGAAATACCGATTATCCAATAATAAACAATCATTAATCTAAATCATTTAATTTTTTTATAATAAAATATTTACGTTTTAATGAACCAAAAATTTATCAAAATAATCGCATGAAAAACTTGTTTTCATTAAACCATTATTCTTGCCTAGGTCCACCAATACATCTACAATGATAAAAACAATCTTTTTTCCTACACCCATAACAATCTAAACATACTGAAGGATGATCATTTGGGCATTTACGATAATCAACTAGACACGCATAACCATTCTCATCATGAGTAATTTGATAGACCCGGAAAACATTATTTTCTATGATTGCAAACATACCATCTTCTGTTAGAATAATTTGCTCATAGTCTAAGTAAAAATTTCCAAATTTTGGAGAATTTAATTGGTCGCATTCCTTAGCATTTATCTGAGCTATGGAAATGGCTAAAAATATAATAAAACAAAATAATTTAATGCCGTTTTTCATTCTTTCTTCCTATCTAACATTGTTGATCAAAAAAGCCGTGATTCCACTAAGTTCTTTTAATTTAAATCTACAGAAAAGCACGATTGATATTCTTTTACACGAGTCTCATTCTCTACACATCGTTTATTCATTATTTATGACCTCGATTAATTGCTTATAATCATTAAACCCTCACTCACCTTTGACTTCTACATCAAAAATCGCAAGTTGTTGGCGTGACAATTTTCCATAAGCTAAATCAGGGTGCACGTAAATTTTTCTTCTTTCGCCTACTTGCATACCAGATACTCCCTGACAGAATCCAGCAATGGTTTCACTTAACTTAAGTTTGATAGGTCGGTCGTCTGCTCTTGTATCACGAATCACTTTGTGGTTGAGGTTAGTTTCCGTGAAGTGAAGAAGTGGGAAAGAATCTTTGCCAATTGTTGTTCCTTTGCCTTGCTCAAGAATTTCATAATAGAGTTTGTTTTTTTTTATCTCGATGACGTTTTCTTTTTGAGCTAAATTAGATAAAAACTGTTCCGCTAATAATAAGTTTTGACGAGCTTCTTCCTCTAAGATCTTATGCCTCCCCACCATAAGAGCCATTCGACATACCTCAGAAGGTTTTACTTGCTCTTTACCTTGCTCTATTTCCCTTAATGTCGTCACTACCAAATCGAAATCATAATGTGGACTATAATTTTGCAAAGTATCAGCAAGTAAGTGCCCAATATCTTTTGACATCTTTTGAATTTCCTCTTTACTAAAAAGAGAAGTTTCTTTTTTTTCGTAAGCAACTTTGCGATATACGCCAATTAGAAGGGAAAAGCCTATTACAAACCCACTAAAAACTAAGTAAAATTTTTTCATAATCAAGATGATAATTGGGTTAAGACAATTTCCAAGAAATTATCTGCGGTATAAACATCCACAATTTTTTGATAGATACTTTCATATTGCTGTTGCAAAGCTTTTGTTTCCTCATCATCTTCAAAAGCAATAAAGACAGGAGTACTTATAGGACAAAGTAAACTTTTATTGATTAAAGAAATGGGCTTATAGCTTTTCTTTAGTTCTTTTAGTTCAGCAATGATAGGGTGAATTGTCAAAGGTTGGGGTTGAGAAATATCAACCGTCTTTTTCTGCAAACCTAAATAGAAATATTCCTGTTTCTTTTGCAGGTATGTATCTAAAAGATGGCTATCATAGGGTACTTGGTATAAAATATTCATTAATAAATTTCTCCTTTCAAAAGCCTGGCTATTTCTCTTACCATAACCAAACAGTAAGCCTACACAAAAACCAAATCCTTCTTTTTTATTGTAAACAGTTAAGAAATCAGGAGAGCAAACCATTTGTAAAAGTTCGTCAACTGTTTTTTGATGTCCAAAGCAAGTTTGAAAAGTAGGTAAATAATGCTCAATAACCACTCTACAGCGCTCTTTATTAATCAATATTAAGCTAAAAAAATTTGGAGAGTGAGAAGTCGTAGCTTCCAAGAAACAAAAATGAGAGGATGGAAATAAATGAGCATATCTTTGCCAAGTTTTCCATCCTACAAAATTAATTACCGTTTGCCATTTTTCTTTTTCATTTAAGCTTATATCTATGGAATCTAAAAAGCTTCCAACGTCGGCCATGGGCTTAGGACCAAACAAAGTATAAGCAAATGAATCACTAAAAAAAAGGCCTTGAAAGAAGTCTTTTAAAATTATAAGATCCTGAGAATCTATCAATTTCATTTTCTCTTGAACAAGCTGAGAGGGATATGTGGCTTGTAAAGTTGCCAAATTGCTAATAAGAAACCCAAGATAAAGATAAATTCTCCACCTTTTTATCACAGATAATTACCTCATCGAAAGTTTCATTTTCAAAAATCTACATAAAATCGATAAATAATAGAAATTTAATTTGATTTTACACTTATTTTTTAGCCCAATTGTCACGAGGACGGGGATGACCCTCTCTTATGTCTGGGCCAGGATAATTACAATGTTCGCAGTAATAATCGTAAGCATTATATTCACCACATCGCGGACAATCCCATGAATAAGGTCTCGCTGTTTTGTAATAAATTCCATGTGAATCTGTTTTCAGAGAATGAACTTGAATGAGTCCTTTTGGTGTCTGCACAAAAATTTGGTTATCTGAGAAATAAATATCAGAAGGCTGTACGTATATTTTCTGCACGTTCTTTTCAATGACTGACTGTTCAGGAAGAGTTTGAGTAGCTGTAAAATTTACATTTTCCTCTCCATAACTATTTGTGAAAGACAAACAAGCAAACGTAGCAAATAAGTTAATCAATAGATGACGCATACACTTACCTTATTTTGAATTGTTATTTTTTCAAAAAATCCTTTTTCAAATGCTTTTGAATAGCTTTTAAGAATTGAAGTTAGTCTCAAACACCTTTTTCGACAAGTAAGAAAATGTATTTTAATAAAATTAACGAAATCAGCCTAGGATAGGCTTGAGCTATTATTTTTATAGAATTTTTTAAATCATTACTTTTAAAGCATTGAAATCAGATAAAGCACAGAATGAAGTTAAAATTAGCTGTTAGCCTGATATTTTATTCTGCTACAAGTAAAAAGATGCTCAAAATGATAAAGGCACAAAATGCACATACCAATACCAACCGAGGTCTTTCAATCAATTTTTAAATTAGGTCGCTCGTGTATCTAATATATTGTACGTCAGAGACAAATGGTCTCATTATTATATCTTTTTCTATTAAGAAAATACGATTATTAAAAAAAATCGCAATTTCTTTAATTTCATTTGCTTTGAGTATCTGTATTTTTTCGGGAGTAAGAGTTAAAGATTTAATAATACCATTTTGCACATGTAAGGCACATATCTTTCGATTTTTTATTAATTCACAGATTTGTGTAAGTGAACTTAAATCGTTCAAAAACGAAATGAAGGCATATCTAGATGTCTTATCTGTTTTTATAAGCGTACCGTTTGCAGGTATGTCATGCAAGTACATGGCAAGAACGCTATCAGGTAGTATTTTTGGATCCCATCTACATACATCTATATGTGATATTTGTTCTGATATAGGTAATGTTGGAACTGGGGTAGAAATACTACAAATAGCTAATGCTAACATATTGACATGCTTTGTAAAAGCAGAATAAGCTAAATTATTTATTATTTTAAGAGTATATTTACGATATTCATTATCAGAAACATAAGCTTTCAAAATAGGATCTTCTTTAACAAGCAATGGTCCATCTTCAAACACAATTGCAATTTTTTTAATGCCGTGCTCATGAATTAATTGTAATTTCTCTTTTGTAAGAGTTAATGACTTTAAAGCTCCATTTTGAACATGAAGAGCACAAACTTGTCGATCTTTTATTAAATCTGCTAAAGTAGTATTAGAATCAATTACTATACTATCAAAAAATGAAACACACCAATATCTGATGGATTGGCCTGTATTTTTATCAGTCTGAGTTATCACTTTATCTCGTAGATATGCAGCAATAATTCCTTCTGGTAAAGCTTCTGATTTAAGTTCATGACCAACTGTTGTCTGCTTTTCAGATATAAGGGTGGGGGGTAGTAAGGCTGGATTACTTTCAAACTTTAAGGCATTAGTGTATTGAATATATTGCTCATCTGAAACAAAAGACTTTAGTGCATATTCCTCTTTTATTAAAGAAATTGTATCTTCTTCTAAGAAGGCCATTCCTCTTATAGCAGAAATAGTCATTTTTTCGATTTTTTCTTTTGTAAGAGTTATAGACTTTACTACATTATTTTGTATATGGACAGCACCTATACGATGACTTGCGATTAATTCCTCTAAAGTTAAAGTTGGTTCATTTTTTAAATTATCTAAAAAAGATACCACCCAAATTTGATAAATTTTACTATCACCTTCGAGCTTCATGGAAGCTGTTCTTCCATTTAGATATATAGAAAATAATCCATTGGGAAAAAGTTTAGCCGTCTTAGATTCTAGTTTATTTATATCTACTAGGTAAGGCACTATTGTAGATTCAGGGATCGACATATCTTTCTCTTTTTTATTTTATTTACTGTTGACAACAGTCCTTATTCAGACACATTCATCAAATTTATAAGCTATATAATTAGATATTTAGATCAATAATTCAATCCTCTTTTTTAATAGCGGCTGGATTGATAGTACAGAGAAATTTTTCTTTGCAGCCTGGTACCAACAAATAAGTTTTATAGCCTGTCTCTTTAGTTCCTAATATTAAAGGAGCTGGGTTATTAGAATTTTCAATCGGTGAAAGTAAAATGGCATCTTCTGGGTCAATGCTAAACTCTTTTCGAATAAAATCGACTACTTTAGCATCCTTAGGGTATTGCTGTAAAAGCAACACTTTATCCGTTAAATAAGGATGATCAGCAAAAAGTTTTGCATAACGCGTATCATTAGCCAAATCGAATAGATGCGGCCAATGGATAAACAAGTCTCTTGGCAATACAGAAGACATAAAAGTGTCAAGAAACTTCATATTTTCGGCATACCTCGAATCACTTATCATGACGCTCCCCTGTCTTCTATCCACACTTAACATCAACCAATAGTTTTGACAAAAATTATAAGCATCCTGCACGATTTGTTGAGTAAAGCTATATTTTTCTCGATCTAAAGCATAACAATAGCGCAAGTTATAAATGTAATGATGCGCTTTGCCTAACACAGCCATAGATGTACACTCCATCCCATTAAAGTCCAGACTTAAACTGATGACATAGTAACCTATAGGATCGAGCGGATATTGACGTTGAATTTTCTCGCCTAACTCGTGGACATATTTAATTAATTCAGTCTCTTTCTCTTCATAAAATTTTTCTTGTCGCTCTGTAACCGCTCTTTTTTTATTTTCTCGATGTGCAGCAGCTAACAACAAAGCATTTTCAGCAATTTTTAGCACTAAAGCAGTATTAGTGGACTGTTGTTGGTAATCAGTCTGAGCTATCTTTAATTCTTTCTCTGCTAATTCAATATTTCCAGATGTTACGTCATAAGTTCTTAAACGAGAAGCCATCCTATTATTAACGTTTGGCTCAGTCGCAGTCAATTTTTTCCATTTAAAGGCTAACTGAGCTATCCAATCATCTTCTGCAGATTCTTCTAATTGAGAAGGGTAGCTACTTACTTTCTTATTTATTTTTTTAGGAGGAAATTGAGATTCAAGAGCAGGGATAGAAGAAACGGCTGTTTTAGAAACTGAGCAGCCCTTCTCTCTTTTTACACAATCTTCTTCGTGAAATGATTGATCATAACTACAAAAAAGCCATGAAGAAATGTTTGCCATAGTGTTTATCTCCTTGAAATTCATATTATTGATCAATCAAAAATTAGCTCTTATCGCCATTAATTTTCAAATTATTTCTGTTTAACCCATTTTTTGTAACGACCTACCAAAAATTACTTTTAATAAATGTTTATAAATTACTGTCATCTCAAACTTAATAGAATTTCAAAATCACCTAATCTTCCAGGATTTCAACTTCAAAGATAGAGAGTTGGTTACGTGACAATTTCCCATATGCTAAATCTGGATGCACATAAATTTTCCTTCTTTCACCTATTTGCATCCCGCACACTCCTTGACAAAAGCCGGCAATTGTTTCACTCAATTTGATTTTAAGCGGCTCATTTTCTTCTCTCGTATCGCGAATGACTTTGTTCTCCAAATTAGTTTCCATAAAGTGAAGAAGAGGAGAAGATTCTCGATTAATTATCCTTCCTTGACCTCTTTGAAGGATTTCGTAGTAGAGTTTATTTTTCTTCACTTCAACTACATCTGTTCTTTGAGCTATAGAAGTTAAAAAGCGCTCAGCTGCTACTAAATTTTGATGCGTTTCTGCTTCTATCATTTTGCATTTAAAATCAAATAAAGCATGCTGGCATACATCTAAAGCCTTTAAAGGTTCTTTACCAACTTCGATTCTCCGGATGGTTTGAATGACTATTTCTAAATCATAATGAGGCGCATATTCATGAAGAGTATCCACGACTAAATGACCTAAATGCTCTGAAATGTGATGAATTTCTTCTGATGAAAACGAAGATCCTGTTTCTTTTTTTTGAAAAAATTTAGTTGTCAATACAACTAGAACCAAGATAAAGATTAAGATTAAGCTGCAAGCTAAAACAGTCGTTTTACGCATACTTTAAGAAGAGAGTTGGGTTAAAATGATTTCTAAAAAATTGTCCGCATTATAGATATCGACGAGCTTTTGATAATCACTTTCATATTGAATTTTTAACATTTGTGTTTCAATATCATCCATGAATCCCGCACATCTAAAATCTCTTACAGGGCATAAATCGTCTTTTTCTACAAAAGCGATGGGCTTGTAAGTTTCGCTTAATGCATTTAATTCTTCAATCACGCTTTGTATGCTTATAGGCTGCTCTAAACCTTCCATAGATTCTTTTCTTTGCAAACCGACATGAAAATACCCTTGCCGGCTCTTCATTCTCCCTGTGAGTCCTTCTAAATGATAAGGAACGCGATACAGAGCTTGAATAAGAAGTTGGTTTCTTCTTTCACATCCTAGACTATTGACTTTGCCATAACCAAGCAATATCCCTAAACAAGCAATAAAACCCTTTTTCATGTTATACCATTCCAATTGATCAGAGCACACAATATCTAAAATTTTTTGTAATGTTGCTTCAAAGCCGAGCCAATTTTGGAAAATAGGTAAGTGCTTTGTGATAACTTGTTCGCATCTTCTTTTATTGATAATAGTAAAGCAAAGATTATTAGGATCTGAAGGATTAGATTTTATCATATAAAAATTTTGAGAAGGAAATAAGTGTGCATACTTTTGCCAAACTTGCCATCCTTTAAAAGCAATCATCATACGCGTCTGTCGATAATGATTTGAACTTGCGTCGACAAAATCCCACGCATATCCTCCAATACCCATTGGCTTAGCACTAAACAAGGTATAGGCAAAAGCATTATCACGGAACATAATGTAAAAAAAATCTTCAAGAATTAACAAATCTTTAGAATCGATCAACTTTACCTGCTCTTGGACAAATATAGAAATAGGAGTGTAAGATTTAGTTTGTTCATGGCTGTGCAAGGCGTTGAAACAAATCATAAAAATAAAAAAAATATAGATCATATTTAACTCAAAAGCGCTTCTTAGATAGAATTCATGATACAAACTTTTTTATAAGACATGAAATCCATCCAGAAAATGTAAGTCATGTCTTATTTTTATATTACTTATTGCCAATCATTAGGCGAATGCCCGCACTCCTCACAAAAATAAGTATAAGTGTTATAATGACCACATTTTTTGCCTGTTCGCTTATCTACATATTCACAAAACCAAGACTGAGGATGTGCCGTTTTATAATGAATCCCTTTAGCATCCGTCTTAAGTGCATCTACAGGCATTAAACCTTTAGGAGTTTGCACAAAGATTTGATTATTTGAAAAATAAATGTCGGATGGCTGAACGTATATTTTTTGGCTAATCCTTTCGACTGTGGGCTGCTCTGGAAGAATTTGAGCAGCTGTAAGATTTGCAATTTCCTGTCCATAACAGCTTGTGAAAGCTAAACAAGCAAATGTAGCCAATAAGCTAGTCAATAATGAATAACGCATAGATTTAACCTTATCTAAAAGAGTTAATTTTCAAAAATTTCCTTTTCAACTGCTTTTAAGCAGCTTCTAATAGATGAAAGTAGGCTTAAATAGCTTTTTCGGCAAATGAGAAAAATTTTTAATGGGGTTATGACATATTTTAGCAATAGGCAACGAATAATTTGTTTCAAGACAATGAAAAGCCTACCCTTTAATTACCTGAAGTAGAAAAATTCGAAGCAATATAAATATTTAAGCTTTCTCTAAGCGATAGGCTGCATTTAACAAATTCTGTATGTTTATCAAAGCCACTAAAAATAAGAACTACTTTATGATGGAGGTCTACACGAATCATATCACAGAATTTGAATTCACAGGATAGCAACGTTGTGTAAGCGGATTTAATAGTCAAAAATATAGTATTAACCTTGGGATAAACAATTAAATATACTTTTTCCATGAATTTATCGCAAAAAAACTCATAAAATTGACCATGTATAGCATCATTTTTCTCATTAAAATTATCAAACAAGGTCATGAGATCAAAAATATTTACTTCCATATGACTTCTCTAAGTTAATCATCAAAAAATTGCAAAATAGGCTCTCCTCTAAGCGATAAAATAGTTTTAGAAACCTTACCAACTTTTCGATTTTTTATTTCTATAACTTTGTCTTTATCGCATAATATTTTTATTTGATCACATTCTTTATAAACTATATGTGTTAACATTTGATCATTTTTAATAATAGATATACATGCGTAAGTTTCATAATCTGTAAAAGCTAATTGTATCTTAATATCATGCTCTCGCTTTACTAAGCAGGTATAGGCATGTATCCCTTCAAAAATTTCCTCCTTTGCTATAATTTCATCAAATAAAGAAAGTAAAGCTTGGGTCTTAATTTGTTGATCGTAGCTATTGTATATATCCAAGTTAATCCTATCTTCTAAAAGCTAAAATAAGCCGAATAAAAACCTTGAACAGGGCTGCCAATGCTTTCAAGTTTCTCCTATTTCCTCTTTTGCTACTGTCAATCCACGATTTCTTTTTTCAGCTGGAGCCATACGCACGATTCTTGGTTGAAATTTTCCTAAAATTTCCACAAGGTCAAGCTGCGCTTCAATAACTTTTTGAATAGGTTTATAAGCTTGAGGCGCTTCATCTAAGCCTCCTCCAATGACTGTCACATTATTTTGAGAAAGGTAATCTGCATGCTGCTGTGGAGTAATTGTTTGAATAGCAACTGCTCGACTCATTTGACGTCCACTTCCATGTGAAGCTGAATTTAATGATTTCATACATCCTTTTCCCATCACCACAAAACCTGTATCTGCCATTGTACCAGGAATTATCCCCAGCACACCTGTACCAGCGGGAGTTGCACCTTTACGGTGTACAATCACTTCTCTTTCAACTCCATTTATCTGAATTATTTCACGCCAAGCAAAATTATGGTGATTTTCAATTACAGCAACAGACTTTAATCCTAATGCCTGTGCAATACGTTCATGTATGATATGATGATTAGCAGAAGCAAATCTACCCGCAAGTTGCATAGCTTCCCAATATTCTTGTCCAGCTTCGCTATCTAAAGGAAGCCAGGCTAAATGTTGAATAGAATGATCAAGTTCTGGCATGAGTGACATGGCCAATTGAGTGTAATATTCAGCAATTTTATAACCTACTCCCCGTGATCCACTATGCGATAAAAGAGCTAAATAAGAGCCTGGAGCTAAATTCAATGGATTTGAACTATCTTCTATTTCAAGTTCTCCCCATTCTACAAAATGATTTCCAGTACCGCTTGTGCCAATTTGATGGATAGCTGTTAAGCGAAGCGATCGAATTAAAGAAGTGCTTCGCCAATTATCTTCATCTAAAATAGGGTGCTCAATATGACCTTGATGTGTTCCCATTGGACCTGCACCGAAAATCGTGTTATCAATTAATGCGGATGTCAAAAATTGATATTCAGCTAAATGAGGTTGGCGCAAAACCTGAGAAGATAGAGGATAAACAGACAGCATCATGCGACATGCAATATCTACTCCAACTGCATAAGGAATGACTGCATTGTCTGTCGCTAATACTCCTCCAATGGGTAAACCATAGCCTGGGTGTGCATCAGGCATGAGAGAACCAGCCACTGCTATGGGTAAGCGTGCCGCTGCTATCATTTGATCTATTGCACCTTTATCAATATATTCACTCCCCCACACTTGATAAGGAACTGGTTCTTCTTTTAAAGCAAGATTTTGTCGCAAGTTTCTTATACGTTCTTCTGTTATGTGCACAAAATCTATGGCTCTAGAGGGACTGTCATTTTTATAAATATGCCAAGCTTTACCCTTCTCCTTTTTTGTAAGGAGAGTAGTTTCTAAAAGTTTGAAAAAATCTTGTGGCTTCATAAAAATTACATCTTAAAGTTTTAGTACATGGCTTCTGATCTATATTTTGCTCAATTTTGATCGCATCTATCCTAATAAATGCTCTATCCATCTCGTGTTTACATGAAGGCGCATTGGTTAGCTGAACATTCTAGATAAAATATTCAAAAATATTCAACTGATTAAGTGATCTCAATAGGCATTAGACTACCTAATTTGCTACCTCGCATTTACGCGATCCTAGAACTCTGGGTTAATACTAAACGCTGTTTTTGGATTTCATATTCTCTTCGCAAAGCTCTAACAAAGCGACTTGAACGTCCTTGAATAGCTTCTGAAAATTTAGAATTAAGCTCCTCTACATTAGTTGCCATTTGAAGCAAGGTCATTGCATTTAAATAGCCTGGCATAGAGGCAATCACTTTAATTTGAAGAATTTCATTGATCTTGATTAATTTAAACGTCAATACATACCACCATAAGTTTAAGATCAAATCGACGCTTAAAAACATTCCTGCTAGCCACTCCATCTGAAGGAAAGCAGAATAAATCGCAAAGGCTTGTAGGATACCCAAAGGAATAAAAAACAAACTAAAGGTTAAAAGTTTGGTGCCTGGTTTATAGTAAGCACAATAGTAAAAGAAAGCAAAGGCTACTAGATGACCTATGCATGTCGCCCATAAAGGCGACGTATTAGCCGAAGTAGATAACCAATCAAATAAAGGAGGTAAAGTAGGATAAATGAAGGCTGCGTATATAATAGAAAGCATTTGTGTGATAGCTAGAAGCCATAACCACTTTTGCCTGATGGCTTGATCTTTACGATCGTTAATTTCATTGATCATATTTAATCCTTTAATGTTATGAGTTAAATAAATTATGCCTACATTTAGAATGATATTGATTTAAATTCCTTAAATTTGAGATAGCTACTTGTACACTTAATTGTTTACAAAGCAGCTAAGCTTTCAATGAGTAAGCTCATCTTCTGGAAGGGAAACTACTCTTCTTTCTCAGATAAACTCTCTATTCTTTCATCCAACCATTCAACCCAATCATCATCACCCCAATATCTTTTGTGTTTTAAGGGATTTAGCAATAGTGCATGATAACAAGGATTGGACATGTTTTCAGATTTTGAATAACCCATACAAATAATTTGACCAAACTTATTGATGTCAACTGCTCCTGTAATGACCCATTGACAATCTTCTGGGATCAAATGATTTAAATCTTGCATGCCTTTTTGTTCAGTCCAGATAAAGCCAGTTTGTCGTAGTTTCGGTGAGTAATCATAAAAAAGCGCTTGTTTGTTTAAATTTAAGTGTCCATCTACAGGACTAAAACAAAATCCTACAACTTCCCAACTACAATTAATGGCACAGGCAATAGAATCTGTAAAAGGTTTCAGCACTCCACAATCTATTGCCGTATCACTATAGCTTTTCCAGAAAGCAGCGTGCCAATAATGCTTATTAAACACGAAGTGAGCAGAGTCTTCACGTCCTTGGAGTGTTTCTACGGCTCCTACAACTCCTGTAGCATAGTTAATACCAAGAGCAAAGCTAGACAAATCCCCATGATCCAGACCTTTTAAAAGTCGCATTTTTTGCGAATAAGCATCCCAAACAAACGCTGTTAAACGAGCATCTAAATTAATTCGACCTCTAAATTCATTAAAACCTGCGACTATATAACCTGCTGCATTATCTGAATCATTAATCGCTTTTAAAGCGATGGCAGAAAGTGTAGATCCTCTATACATAAAAGGATTTTGAAGACAGATGAGAGGGGCATGTTTTCCACGCCAAATGTAACTGGGATAGCCTTGTTCTTCAAAATGGTAATTTTCAATTTTCACTGGATGCCAATAATATCCTCCAATTACACCATCATCATTCATACACAGACTTGCGTTTGAAGATATATTGCCAAGCCAAGGTGTAATATCTGTTTTACCTTCTTCTTAAGACCAGAGGAAAGTCTGTTTCGATGAAGAATTATAATCAGTTACACCTAATACTTTGCCTCGATCGTTTAAGTCTTGAATAATTGACCTACCTAACATATCAAGAGAAAGAAATTCTTTAGTGCGAGAAAAATAGAGAAAAGGAATAAAACTATAATCAGCTTCTCCTCCTACTAAAACAGTCCCCTCATCATTAATTTTTAAAATTACTTCTGTAGAAGAAGGAATGGATCCTACATCGACAACTTCATAATTAGCTTGTAAAAAATGGAAACTAAATCCCATCATTAATAAAAACATGAAACGATACAATGAATACATCATGATATTCCTTAATTTTGGTTGAAATATTTTAATAATCAAATCGCTTATTCATTTACTTTGGTGAGACTGCCTACTTTTTCCCAAGAAGGATCGGGATTAAGAACCACCGCAATATAAGAATCCGAAGATTGTTTAGAGTAAGCCATATGATCAGCAGCCATCTGTGCATGCACTTGTTCGGGAGTCAGTTTATAAATTCCTCCCGTAATAGCATCTACGGCCAAACCAATCACCCCACCAAAAACAATATTGCCAAAAACCCAACCACTGACTTGCTTTGTAAAAGCAGCTTCATAAGGTTGATAGCCTTCTAGCTGAATGTAAATGACATGATTCTCTTTACGGGTCATTTCGACAATGATAGGCGTGTACCCTATGAAGGTTCTATCTACCCATACACAAGCGTTACTTGGCATACTTGAAATGCTAACGGATTGCCGTGTTCCATGTACAATAGTTGCACAGCTTGTACAGATCAAAGAAACACAACACATTAATGAAAAAATACGACAGATTTTAAAATTTCTCATATTAAGTCTTTTGGTAAAATATTTTTCTAAAACAACAACAAATTGTTTAAATCAAAACGAGATGAATCTTATACTTTAAAACATGTTTTGAACAAATATTTATTTATAAAACTTAAACGAAAAATTATAATTAAAAAATTATTTATATAATTTATATTAATAAAATATATTTAAATAACAATACACACTCTAGATATATCAGAGACTTTAATATTTTTATATTTAAATTATTTTTATATGTAAATATAAATTTAAATTATGTTGTTTTTAAAGAAATTTGTTTAATTGATTTTTTTGATATACTGACTTAATCATTCGATATTCATAGTTAAAATATAGCACAATATATAATTCATAAGCCGAATAATTCAATAATTAAAATTAAGATCTTGTTGTTTTTGCTTTATCTGTTCGTTATCTAAGTTTAACTCTTGAGCTTCGTAAAAAGCTGCTTGTTTAACGACTTGATGAGTATGTGTTTCTTGAATTTTTTTCAAAATTTCAGGTGAAAAACCCAAGCTAAACGCCTCTGTCACAAGTTTATCAGCGGCATGCATCCGAATAGCATGTTCTTTATGATTTAAATTGCCTTCTTGATAAGGAAAATGAGTAGTCAATTGGGTTATTTCCTTTATCTGATCTAATCCCAATGCCCTTCCTTGCTGAGCTTGAAACAAAATTCCCTGCTGTGCAAGGCGATTTGCTAAGTGAAAACTCAAACACTGATCCTTTTCAAAAATCCTCTCTAATGTTTTCTGCTCTGCTATTAATTGTTGCATTCCATTAAAGATTTCTTGTTTAATACGCCAAGGCTCAGACGCATAACGTGCTTCTAACTTAGACCATTCACGCTCTTCTAAACACCACAAAAGCTCTTGCATTTTTAATTTTTCACCAATGTTAGTTCTATCTTGCACAAATAAATGAAGTTGCTCGATTCCCAATGTTTTTTCTTTAGATGTGAGAATGAGATCATGCAGATGTTGTAAATTCTTCCCTACGGGTAAAGGATCTGCCAAATCCCATTTAGGGGAAAATTCTTTCGCTAGTCTTTCTGGATTAACAACGCGTAAAGCTTGAACACCGACTTTTCTAAGTTCCGTGCATAAGCGTTCAGCAGCTTTAAAACCAGCCTCATCATTATCGGGCCAAATGACGATTTCTTTACCATGTAGGGGCATCCAATCTGTCTTAGACACAGCGGCAGCACCTCCTTGCCAAGTCATACAAAGGATATTTCTATCCCCTAAAAGCTTTTGAGCGGCATCCGCTGTTTTCTCGCCTTCCACTAGCAAAATAGTTGATTTAGCATAGTTTTTTAATTGATCGAGGCCGTAGAGCGGACGCTGCTCAGTTTGATAGAGCTTAAAAGACCAAGAAGGCTGATTAGCCCCTTGCCATTGACCATAACTTAAAGGATAAATCGCTTTTTCTTGAGGATTCTGTTTACTGACTAAACGTAAAACATAAAAAAGCAGCTCTCCTTTTTCATCTTTATAAGCATGCCGCGCCACTTCTTTATAAGCTTGATCGAGTGCTTTGGAAAGCTGTTTTAAATCAGGAGCGGGATGAGAAACGAGAGGCTTTAAGCTCGTCCATTCTGGGCGGGTTTTAGTAGCTGTGCGTTTAAAATCAAATGGAAGGGGTAATTTAATTTGTTGAGGTTGACCTAAAAACTCTCTTGCCCACTCTCGTGCTTCTTTTGCTTTAAGATTTAATGTTTGCTCAATGAGTTGCAAAGGGCCTCCTCCCTCTCCTTTTTCAAAATCGTAAAAAGACCCCAAGCGTGATCCACGACAAGCCACAGCTAAAGAACCCTTTGTTCCAAATCTTAAACCCTGTGCATCACGCCCAGTAGGACCTTCAGGAAATAAACGATAAAGTAAGGCATCAATTTGCTCTTTTAACTGATCGGACAAAGAATCAGGTCTACTATTCTGCCTTTGTAGAGCCTCTTGATGCTTAAGAGAGCGCTCTTCTAGTATTTTAAAGGCTTCTTTTCCAACTGCCTGTTCAATAAAAGCAGATGGAATAGAAGTAAGCACTTGATAAGCATGGGTATTCCTTGTAGCACATAGCTTTTGCCACTCTTTAAAATGAGAAGCACTTTTTAAGTTTTTACCGTCTGCTTCCACTTGCACAATTGCATGCAAATTAGCAGCCTGAGTAACTGTTTGATAATATTGATTCAAAAGAGCTTGATTGGATTCAGTTAAATTTTTCCAATTAGAAGAAATTGTAACAGGTGAAGAAGGAAGCGTATAGACAGGTTCTAGCCTTTCTAAAATTTTTCTAAAATTTTTTTGCAGATCAATAGACAAACTCAAATCGGGATAGGGACTAGAAGAATCCACTTTTGCTACTAAGCCTTTTTCGATATCAGATTTTAAATGAGGGCTAAAAAATTCTTGATTAGGGCGTATATCTTGACGATGTTGCCAATGCTGTTGCAGCTGATTTTTAGCAGAATCCCAAACATCTAAAGTATATCCTTTCACTTTGTCTAAAAGAGAAGGTGAGCCTTTCAGTTGCTCGATTTTCTCCTCTTTTGCCATCAACGCTTTTTGTTGGTGCACCTCCATCTCAGTCGTATACTGCAAGGTATTTTCTTTAGAATTTTTGCGAAAAGCTTGTCGCTTTAAATCTGTTAAGCAAGAAGCATCTGTTCGCGCGACAAACAGCGTTGCTTTCTGGACATGACGTGTCAATCCAACATAAAATTTCTCTTTATTCATTTGTGGTGAATGCAAAACATACGCGCGCTCAACCGTTTGCCCTTGTGAACGAAAATAAGTCGACGCATAACCCAGTTGAAAGCTTTTGTACTCAACTGGATTAAAAGTCATTAGGCGTTTTTCTATTTTAACAACAAATTTCTCTGGAGAAGCAAAAATTAGCGTGCCCTTCATACCATTCGTAATACCAAGTTTTTTATCATTTTTGCGAAACTCTAATCGATCTCCTACGCTGACTGTCATTTTTCCATGAGCTGTTTTGCATATATACTCTTCTTCTTCTAACTCTCCTTTTTCTTTGCGGTAAAGACGCGCCATTTCGTTGAGCAGGCGCACTTCTGCATTAGAATGAGCCAAAATAAGCGCTTGGCTATGGGGAAAAGCAGATTGATCCGCTGCCCACGTTTTAATCAATCTCTCCATTGCTTCTTCTTTTGTCGCTTGCCATTTGATGCCTCCGAGCTTCATGAGCTGATCAATGGCTGCAGCCATTTTGCCATGCGCTAAATTTTTCGTCATCTCAAGCTGAGCTTGCTTTTTCTGTCTTTGAATTTCGCTCAATTCTTGTGCACTATACCGTTCGCAAAAGAATTTAAATAAGCCTCCCCTTTCCACAGAAGGCAGCTGTGACGAACAACCTGCAAAAAGAATTTGGGCTTGATATTTTTCGGCTGCTTTAAGAAGTTCAAGCAAAGGTTTATTGCCTAATTTAGATGTCTCATCCACAAACCAAATTTCTTTACCTTTGGTAAGCGGACGTTTATCATAATGAACAGCAAACAAAAATTGATAAATATTTTCAGCTGACTGAAATCCTTTTTCTTTTAAGACATCAGCCGTTGCATTGTCAGGTCCCAATGCGCGTACTGTATAACCTTCTCTTTGATACCCTTCACGTAAAGCGGCTAAAAGATGGCTCTTTCCTGTTCCCGCATGTCCTTCTAAACAACTTAATTTTTGCCCTTGTATCAAATGAGAAAAAGCTTGCTTTTGTTCTGTATTGAGGTGAGCTGTAAATTGTTCATATGACTGATTTTTTAGCTTAGCAGCCGGCAACGCATGAAGTTTATCTGCTAAACGTACGATCTGCTTTTCTTCTTCTAGAATTTGCTTAGTGGTAAACTTCACTAAAGGCTGCTTTGTGTTGGCATCGAGTAACTGAACTAAATCCTTTTGTTGCCAAAAAGCCTGATCTACTTGATCAATTAAATGCGGTTCCACATGCTTATGTAAAAAACGTTCAACATCTTGCATGCTAAAAACACTTCTTGTTTCTGTAATTTTGGCTAAGACTTTTTCTGGTTCAGTTGAATCTACTCGATTCAATTCAGCTAAAAGTTGATTTTCGCTTTCTAAAGCAAACGCACGTCCACGCATCCGCACTGGCCCTAAATGCAACTGAGCTACAACTCCATTTTCATCCACACGCAAATCTAATCCCTTTTCCTCAAAGAATAGATTTTGATGTTGTGCCCATAGCTGGCCCCAATTAAGACCTGCTACGACTTTTCCACCATAGATCACAGGCATTAAATCTCGAGCTTTACCATCCTCTAATTCTAAACCACTTTCTTTGAAACGTCGGGTCGTTAATAAAAGATGAGCATGCCAATTATGATCTAGATTTTCAATCTCTCCAGTTTCTGGTGAAAGCAAAATTTTTTGATCCGGGCGATGAATATCGATCTGTACAGCCAAACCATTTTTAACAAAATGTTCATTTATAAACGTTTGAACGAGTTCAATTTTATCTTCTAAGGAAATAACTTGATCATCGGGAAGCGCCATAACCATTTCCATCGCTATTTGAGAATTATGGCGATTTTCTTTTTGTTCAGCAGCATTCCATAAAGTTTCCATTGATTTGAACTTTGCATTTACATGAACTGGTAGACAAATAGCATGGTAAGCTGGTTTTTCTCTATGGGACCAGTCATAAATTTTTGCTTCAGCAAAAGAAGTATCTTCAAATTGAACTTTATCCCTAGCATAGTAAGCAGCTTTACAGCAGGCATTTTTACCAGCTGATCTCTGTACAAATCCAAATCTTGCAAATCCAATTGCCATATCATTTCTCTTAAAAAATGCGGCTAAACATATGCTAAGAATAGAGTTCTGTCAATAGGTTTTGAGCTATATTCTTATTTAACTAAAACAGAGAGATTTGTAAAAATTGTAAGCAAGTAATCTTTAGATTGCATATTGCGTATGAGTAGTTTCTTGATCTCTTAATTCTACTGCTATCAACTTGATATTTTATTCTCTTTTTTGCTTTTCAGTAATTTTGCTGTCGGCTAGGATTATTTATCCGAGAAGACAACTTTATTTTATCTATTTTTAAATAATTAATTTTAAACAAGAGAAATACAATGAATGAAAAATTAGAAGAGAAAAAGAAAAAAATAGACGAACAAATTGAAAAAAATCAACTACGCAAGAAATTGCTTTTAGAAAAAGAAAAGAAAAGAAGAATCGCTAAATTTAATCAAATTGGAAAGCTGGCTTTTCGTGCTAACATAGATCTTTTAGATGAGCAAGTGCTATTGGGAGCTTTTTTAGAAATTGCCAAGCAAATAAACGAAGAAAATTTTAAGCGTTGGAAAGAGAACGCGCAAACTTTTGAAAATGCTCAAGAAAATAGCTGTAATCCAACATTCAGTATATATTTTGAAGAAGAACCTAGCAAAGAAGTTAAACAAAAAATGAAGCAATTAAAATTTATATATAATCGCTATAGGCGTGAATACTGTGGACAAGCTCAACGTAAAGAATTAGAACTTCTTTTGAAAGATTGCAAAGTCAAAATTGAAGAGCTTGTGCATATTTAAAGTGCTTTTATGACGATTGTACAATTATACTCTTCAAAAAAATTAAAGTTAGATTGGTCTATATTTTCAGTTTGGTTGATGTCGATTATCATTCTTGCTTTTTCCTTTTATCAACAATATATCAATAAAGTTGAGCCTTGCTCTCTTTGTAAATGGCAACGCTTTGTGTATCTTCTAATTTTTATTACCTCATCTTTTGCCTTGAATGAACGCTTTAAATTCTCTGTCAAGATCATTTTAAATTTGCTATTTCTTATAGGCTTGAGCTTAGCAACCTATCATTTATCCGTGCAATTTGGTTGGTCTTCTGATCGTTGTATGATGACACAATCAATCAGTACAATGAATGATTACATGCACATGTTAGAGCAAGCAAAAGTTTCATGCGCACCAATTGCTTGGAAGCTATTTGGCTGGTCTATTGTCGTTTATAACATTTTTCTCTCTCTGTTCGCTTTATTAATTTTGAACAGAAATTTACTTAAATTTTTTGGCTACAAACCAAAAGTATAATTTATACATACAATTTCTTTTGGCTCCTAACTTATCAAAGTTTAAGCAAAAGTGAAAAAGCGGATAATTGATTAGATAGAAAAAGAGAGAAGCAAGACTAATACTTGCTTCTCTGTCTTCTCTATCTTTATCCATGAACTTTATAACAATTTGATAGCCGACTACTCGAATGTCGCATTAGACGTCGCAGCTTACTTAATGGGACAGGCTTAAAAGATAAATCTCTCTTAATGATCGGATATCCTGAGCTTGTTCTCATTGATTCTAGCTCAGCTAAATAAAAATAACCTAGCTCTTGCTCAAATCCATCCACAAGACCAAAGAAAATCATATCACCATAAATTTCTTTGCCATTTACAATGATACCTTCCTCCTCTTTGCGTCGAGATCCTTCGATAAGATACCAAGACCAATTTCTACCAGGAGCAAAAAACCTTGCCCATACAATAGGATCTTTTACGTTTTCCATAGAATACAAGGGTGGTAACACTTGCTCTAGTTCTTTTGTTAAAAGACTCATGAATGCCCCCTTAAGTTTTATCGGAAGTTAATTTTTTCAAGCGAGTTGGTTTAAAAAAGGGATCCAATTTTACGCAAGGTTGACCTGTTTCTGTTGTGCGAGATTGGAGTTCGCTCAAATAAAAATGACTAAACTCCTTTGCAAAGCCTTGAATAAACCCATAAAAAATCATATCTTGAGGGAATTTTTTACTCCTCACAATCATCTCACCACCTAAAATTAACTCTTCATTCTCTTCAAGTCTTGAGCCTTCTAGGACATACCAAGCCCAACCTCGATCCGTATCAATGAATTTAAGATACACCATTGGATTATCTTGTTTTTTTGTTGTTCCTAATAAAGGAATTCGACTCTCTAAATCTTTCATTAAAAGATTCATATTTTTTTCCTTTGATGTTTAAATCTCATATGAGATTATTTTTATAGTGTGACCGCAATATCTGGCAGGATATCGCGATCTGTTTTGTTTAGTAGCAGGCGCAGCGGTCATACTCTTGTTTATCTAGCCAATCGTAATAAGCGTGTTCCTCTTTAGCTAGTTGGATGGCTTCAATATCTTCTTCCATTAGTTCTTCTTCTTCAAAATGTATTTGATTCATTAATTGATCACTTATTGCCTCGTACAAAACACTTACCTTGTCTTCTAACGTTGTATGCATTTTTCACCTCATTATTTAGGTTTTTTGCCTTTGCTTTCCTCGCTTTAGCAACCCACCGACTAATCTGGCGTGAGCGTTAATTGCTGTACTCGCTATGTTGCTATCACTTGCAAATTTCAACTCAGTTGTTTTAAGTCACAAGTGAGATATATGTCTTATATATGACAAAAGTCTCATTTTTTAACAAGACAAAAATCGCACTTGCGACAAATGTCATTTAAATTTAACATTGAAAATTAAAAAAAGGGTACAAGTATGGATTTAAGAGAGTATTTATTTCATAAAAGATTAACCGTTGTCGAATTCAGCAAGATTGTTGATTATAGTCGAGATCACATTTCAAGAATTATACATGGACATAAAACGCCTAGCAAAAAACTAGCCCGAGCAATTGAAAAAGCAACAGATGGCGAAGTAAAAGCTGAAAGTCTACTAAAAAAAAGCAACATTAAATGAGTTGAACAAAATAAATTATTATTTTTAATTTTATAAAATTAATTAACACACAAAAGAATTATGAATTTAGAAAAACTTCAGAAAATAATTATAAATGGTGAATCGGAAAGTTTAGAATTAAAAAAAACAACTGGCCAAAGAACAGAAGCTGCAAAGACTATTTGTGCTCTGTTGAATGGTCTTGGTGGATTTGTTATTTTTGGAGTATCCGATCAAGGAAAGTTAATTGGACAACAAGTATCAAATAAGACTCTAGAAGAATTAGCTGCTGAACTTCGCCGAATCGAACCACCAGCTTTTCCAGAGATCAAAGCAATTCCTATAGAGGAAGATAAAAAAGCAATTGTCATTCGTATTACTGGTGAAAAAGGTATTTATACATACGACGGTCGCCCTTATTTACGATGTGGATCCACTACACAAATTATGCCAAAAGTAGAATATGAGCGCCGTTTACTTGAACGTCTTCATGCAGTCAATCGTTGGGAAAACCAACCTGTTCCAGAAGGCATATCTATTAAAGATTTAGACGAAAAAGAGATTCGCAATACTTTAACAGCTGCTATTCAAAAAGGACGAATGGATAACCCACCTAATGAAGATATCGAATCGATTTTAATTGGCTTTCGATTAATCCATGAAGGAAAGCTACTAAATGCAGCTCTTGCGCTGTATGGTAATAGTGATAGGCTTCATCCCTTCTACCCTCAATTTTCCATTCGCTTAGCACGTTTTAAAGGAAAAAATCGATTAGCAGACTTTTTAGATAATCGTTCTTATTGGGGACATGCTTTTGATGTATTACGCCGAGGTGAAATGTTTTTACGAGATCATATGCCTATAGCTGGTAAAGTATTTTCAGATAAAATGGTAAGAGAAGATTATCCCATGTACCCTCCAAGAGCGATAAGAGAAGCTCTAGCCAATTCAATTTGCCATAGAGATTACTCCTCATCTAGCGGTTCTCTAGCAGTCGCCATGTATGATGATCATCTAGAAATTATTAATCCAGGAACATTCCATTTTGGTCTTACACCAGATAAGCTGATTCATCGACACGCCTCTAAACCTTGGAATCCTATCATGGCGGAGGTTTTCTATAGAACAGGTATTATTGAACATTGGGGAACAGGAACGCTAAATATCTTAGATTGGTGTAAAGAAAATCAAAACCCTTCTCCTAAGTGGGAAGAACAAAGCGAATCAATCATCCTTACATTGTATCCTAGTTCTGTTTTTCAAGAGGAAAGTGGCAAATCGGAATCACAATTAGCAAGTGCACATGATAGTGCACATGATATACAAGTAAGTGCACATGATAAGCTTCTTGAATTTTGTCAAAAACCCCGTGCAACTAAAGAAATTATGCAATTTTTGCACATCAAACATCGTGGCCTTTTCTATAAGACCTATTTAAAACCATTGCTTGACGCTGGATTATTATCTCAAACAGAACCAGATAAACCCCGAAGTAAAAGACAAAAGTATTATACAATAGATAAAAGCTAAATATCAAAGTATCTACTTGCTTGAAAAATAGTAGGATAAGACAATGTAACCTAAATTTCATATCTATATAAGGGATTAGGTTTATGGAAAAGTCCAAATTGAATTCGGCCAAGAAAAAAACTAGCACCAAAATACAATTGATCAACACAATTGCTAAAGATAAAAATTTAGAACCCAAAGATGTCCATCAAATTGTCCAAGCTTTTTTAGATCAAATAACATTTAATCTATCTAAGGGTAAACGGCTTGAGTTTAGAGAATTTGGTGTTTTTGAAGTTGTGAAAAGAAAACAAAAAGTGGGGCGCAATCCAAAAAAAGCCGAAATCCCAATTATCATACCAGCTAGAGCGACCGTCAAATTCACACAAGGTAAAAAACTAAGGAATTCTTTCAAATCTATTTGAAATTTTTAAATTTGCTTAGAATCTCAGTGAGAAAATTTTTTATTAGTTGAGGGAATTGCAAAACTATTTGAGCGTTCTAGAATTGAATAATGCTTGATCAGAACCCCAGCTAGCGAAATTTTATTCAATTCTAGAACGCTCAAATAGTTTTGCAATTCCCTCTATTAATAAAAGAATTTATTTAAATTAAACCCCATTTTCTTAGAGCATTTTCAAACATTTCTTTAAATCCTTTTTCTTTATAAGAGATGCAAGTTGGTTGGCTACCATATCCAATTTCAACATATGAATTAAGAAGCTCTATTTTTACTTTTGACTGTTTGATATACTGACTACTCATAAGAAACTGACTAACAATCTCTCTGTTATCTTGTAAACGATCCCCTTCCCCTTTTGTTGAAGCATTTGTCATTTCTATCCAAGCAGTGCTAAAATTTTGCCTTAAACGAGCAGGTGTACTTAACTGACTACACCAAAATTTTAAGTTAAGTCCCCATTTAATGAGTCGTTTAATATCTTCTAACGATCTTAATTTTAGCAATTTCTCAAAATCTGCTAAATGTGTAGTCTTAGTTTTTGCTATAGGTAATTTGTATTTTGGATCTTTTTGTAGCTTTTCATTATGAAAGAATTCAAATAGCTCTATAGCTTCAGAAGAAAATAATTGTGTTTCAAGTTTTTTTATTTCTTCAGTTTGATAATAACTATTTTTATTTAGCATGTATTTTTGTTCATTAAAGACTAAAATATCAAGCTCACCTTCATGCTTATAATCTTTAAGATAACCTAGTTGCTGTGCAACCCAATAAGCATCCGCAAGGATTTTGCGAGCTCTTTCTTTTTTCCGCTTATAAACTGATTCAGGCATTTTAAGAGCTACTGCAATCTCTTCCCAGCCCCACTTAAGAGTTGTTTGCTGATTTAGATCTTTTTGGTTACGTCGCCTCATTTCATATTGATAACGTAAAAAAATAAGAAATCGAAAGGTATAAGAAGAGGCTTTTTTATTTCCCACTAAAGCTCTTACTTCTTCACGCCAATTATAAGGCACTAACATGAAGTAACTATCTTTCTGATCCAAAAAAATAGGGCTGGGGATGATTTCGTAATACTGAAGCTTTCCCGCTTCTCGAATTTCTTTTATAGAAAAGAGTGTATCGACTGTAAAAACTTCTTCTTTCTTCCATTTGCCTGTCGAATCTTTTTCAGCAACTCCATTTTTATCTAGAGTTAATCGTTCATAGTAAAAACAATACTGTGCTGTTCCTAAATGTTTTAAAGCATCAATAGCGCGTTCTTTTTCTGCAAATGATCTCTTATTAATTCCTGCCCATTCTAGAATTTGAGATTGAGTTACTCTAAGGCAAGGTATTTCCTTAATATATTTATAAATAGATGGTAATTGCCCAAAGGTATACTTTTCTTGGATAAAGTTATTTGTCTCTTTAGGCTCTATATTTCCTTTATATTTTGTTGCTGTAAAGCCTCTCAGAAGTCCTTCCATCAAACAAGCTTGAATGTCTGTTAAATCGATTCCAAAGCGACTTATTTCATCCTTGATTTTAATCCCATATGTTTTGCTAAAAGATTCCAAATCATATTCACTAAACAAACTTAGTTGACGTTCATGTCCAAGCATATTTTTTACAGAATGCAATCCAATTACTGTTGCTTGCTCATCTTGAATGACAGTATCTGCTTGGAGTTTTGCTCTTTTAGACATAAAAACTCTTTCCTCATCTATTTCTCAGGTATTGCTAGCAACATTCTTACAAATTCATGTAATTTTGTCAGTGCAAAAATACTGAAATTTTCGCTGATACTTATTTTATTAATACAAGTGGTCACAATCTGTCGCAACGCTTCTCTCTGCAACGCTTGCTTTATTTCTCATTGTGGTCACAATCTGTCGCATTTTGGTCACAATCTGTCGCAACGCTTCTCTCTTGCAACGCTTGCTCTATTTCTCATTGTGGTCACAATCTGTCGCATTTTGGTCACAATCTGTCGCACCGCTTCTCTCTTGCAACGCTTGCTCTATTTCTCATTGTGGTCACAATCTGTCGCACTTTGGTCACAATCTGTCGCACCGTTTCTCTCTTGCAACGCTTGCTTTATTTCTCATTGTGGTCACAATCTGTCGCATTTTGGTCACAATTTGTCGCACCGTTTCTCTCTTGCAATGCTTGCTCTATTTCTCATTGTGGTCACAATTTGTCGCACCATTTCTCTCCTGCAACGCTTGCTTTATTTCTCATTGTGGTCACAATCTGTCGCACTTTGGTCACAATCTGTCGCACCGTTTCTCTCTTGCAACGCTTGCTCTATTTCTCATTGTGGTCACAATCTGTCGCACTTTGGTCACAATTTGTCGCAATTCTTCTCTATAGAAGTAAATGATTCAATTTTATTAGCGATCACATTCTGTCGCAAAAGAGATCACAATTTGTCGCAAAACTGGTCACAATTTGTCGCAATTTTCTCTCGAGAAAAGTGATTTCTATATATTTCTATTCTATATATAAATAATAAAGAAGGGATGCGCCCTTGATGGGCTTTTTCTTTTTTTAAGATTCTATTTCAATTCAAATTCCAAAAAAGAAAGTAACCTTAAATATGTGGTGCTTGGCGGCAATTGATAATTTTGTCTTCCGCAAGAAAATCATTTTCTATTTTCTTCTCCCATTAAAGCCTCGATGTGATTTTGTAGAGCGTTTTTAACTGTTTGATAATCGCGCTCTAATTTTTCGTAAATGGCGTCCATTAACCAAAGTTTTTCTGAGTAGCTTTCACGAAACTGACCTAATATTTTAACACGCTTTTCTATTTCTTTTTTAAGATCTTCAGTCAATCGCACATGAACATATTTTTGTTTAAGAGTAGAGGTATCTATTCCATGCTGGTCTTCTATTTTTAACTTCTCTTCTATAGCTTGTTCAATCCATTGTTGTTTATTTTTGATTTCATCATCAAGGCTTTGAAGGTTTTGCAGATGCTTTTCTAAATGATTATAAAGGTGATGGCTCACTTTGAGTTGTTTATTAAGTCTTTTTACTTTATCTGACAGCGGCTGTTGTGTCTGATTTGTAGATCTCTTCTTTTTTTTCGCCAAACCTGTTTCAGTTGCAGCTGTAGAGCTTTTCTTTTTTTTGGTAATATTGAGATTAGAGGGTGAGTTATTTTTTGCTAATTTCAATAAGTGTTTGGCTAATTCTTTTTCTTTTTTTTCGTTTTTCACATCGACCTCAGATTTCAAAATCACTCTAGGATATTTCATGGGATGCCCTAGCTTATAGAAACTCTTCATAAAAAAGGTAAAGGATTTTTAAAGAAATGATTAAGAAACCGTGCTACTCCTTTAAAAAATTTTGTGTATTCCAGATAAAAATTTCGTGTTTTTTTGTTTCATTGAACTGATTATTAATGAATTAAGATTTGACTATAATCATATAGTGGTTCGCCTCTTTCTCTACCTCAATTTATTTTTCTCAAGAAACTCAGAGGGGAATTTGAGCATTCTATATAAAATGCTCCATTTTATTTGACATACAATATGCTATTTGATAAAAACCTATCCCTACCCCAAAATTTAAACAGTAGGTTTTTTATGAAAACATCAAAAATTCTCTCTTATGTATGTCTAGGGGCTCTCATGGCAACTTGCTTGCCAATTGATCTTTTAGCAACAACAGATGCTTCTTTATTAGATGCACAAGCAATAGGTGAAATGGATAAGCATACCGATAAAATTCAGAGTTTTATCTTTGGTGCTCCCATGCGTTTGATTGGTGTCTTGGGAATAAGTGGAGGAGCGCTAAAAGCGTTTTTATCTGGTGACCCAAGTCCCTTTTATCGTTATGGAGGAATGGGATTAGGACTAATTGTCGTGCCTTTTTGCATTAAAGCTATCTTTCCTGTGACATCTATGCTTTTACCTTAAAAATCCTTCACGCATTCATTAGATAGGTGCATATGGACAATCAGCATTATACCTATAAAACACTTGATCATCCTATTCGGATTCTCTTTTGGAATTTAGATGATTTTTTGCTTTTGCTCGCTCCCATTTTATTGGCAATGAGTTTTGGCAATTTACTCTTCTGTTTAGGTGTATTGCTGAGAATACCTTATAAGCGCTTGCAAAAAAATCGCACGCATAGCTCGTTCAAACACTACATGTATTGGCATATGCCGACAGCTTATATGAGCCATTTTAAACGTCTTCCTCCTTCTTACTTAAGAGAGCTTATTTTATGAATCAAACATTCTTTGAGAAGAATTTGAAATTTCTAATGTTCCAAAGAAACATTTTTGCTTTTCTGTCTTTCTTTCTAGCAGTAGCTTTGATTCTTTGTGGCACATTACTTTTTTTCAAACGAGAACGCATCATTATTGCTCCACCTGTTATTGAAAAGGAATTTTGGGTAGATCAAAAAAGCGTTTCACCTACTTATTTAGAGCAATATGGCTATTTTTTAGGTCAATTGCTACTGACAAAGTCCGCCCAATCTGCGGTTACACAGCGTTCTGCAATTTTGAGACATACAGATCCGAGCTATGCGGGAATTTTAAAGCAACGTCTCATTGAAGAAGAAGAGATTTTGAAAAAACAAAGCGCATCTTATGTGTTCTATCCCATTGATATTAAAGTGCATTTAGACACGATGAGTCTACTGTTAACAGGAGATCGTGTCATTTTTATGGGAGGTAAGCAAATCTCCTCTGAGCAAGAAGGGTATCTGTTAAAATTTTCCTTTGAAGGAGCACGTTTGCTTCTCAAAGAAATTAGTGCGCAAAAGAAAGGTTAAAGCCTATGCTTAAACACTATTTTTGGTTTAGCTTTTGGTTGGCAAATATAGGAATTTTGCAGCTGTCGGCTGCTATGTTTCATGTCATCGATACCACTTCGCCACTGCTCTGCACGTTTTCCTCACTTTATCAAAATCGTGTCATGGTGGATAAGGGTAAAATTCAGAAAGTCATTGCTTGTGATGAAGATAAGCTCTCAATTTACATTGAAGAGTTGACGGGACAAGCTTTTATTAGTGCTAGAGAGCCGCAGGCAGAATCTACTACCCTTTCCATTGTGACAGAAACGGGTCTTGTACAAGATTTACATATTACGTTTATCCCACGCAATTCAGAAGTAGTCATTTTAAAAGATCCGCAGCTAGATGAAAAAGAGTGTTTACAGAATACGCAAGAGCCACAAAAAGCAGCCGAACAAGATTTACTTGTTAAAGTCAGAGAAATATTACAAGGTCATTTACCCGAAGGATATTTGCCATGCCAAGTCAAAAATCAAATGTGGAAAGTCAAAAAAGGCATTCAACTTGAGTTACTTGCTTGTTTAGAGGGACCAGATGAGCTCCTTTATCTTTATCAAGCTTCTAATACAACTTGCAAATTTCAGTCCTTAAGCGAATGTGAGCTGCAATGTCAAGGATGCCGTTGGGTTTTTCTAGAAACCAATACACTTTCTCCTAAACAAAAAATGTTAGGCGTCCTGGCAATGGAGAAAATCGATGAATAATTCCAATCATGTTTTAAGACGCCAAAAGAAACATTTTTTTTATATTACCAGTGCAGCTCTTCTTTTAATGGGTGCAACGAGTTACGTGCTCATGCAAGAAGACTCCCCTGCTTCCTTAACAAAAGCCAGTAAAGTTGAACTCCCTGTTGACAAGGTGAATGTCCAAGACATTTGGATGAACAGACAGGATACAGTCATTCAACGTTTAGAAGCTGATAAGAAAGTATCCGATCAAAAAATGAAAATGCTGGAAGAGATCGTCTTGAGTGGTAAAAAGAAAGAAGAAGAAAGTGATAAAGAAAAATTTGAACTCAAAAAAATGATGTCGTCCCTACAGCAGGAATTAAAATCAATCTCCAGTCAAGTAGAAAAACAAGCTTCTTCGCGAGAAATTGCTTCTCTTTTACCACCAGAAAAGCCTTCAGCTCATATTTGTAGTACAAATATTATCTCTTCTTCAAAAGATCCATTCATAAGTCCTTCCCGATTTTTTGCACCTCCTCCTCCCCCACCTTCTTCTAGTTTAAATCTACCCAAGAAAGAAGAGCGTATTTTAAAACCTCCGCTTAGAGCTTATACAATCAAGGAAGAAGAGGTCAAAAAAGTTTTTAATGTAAACAAAATGGTGCCTGCCGCTGTCAGTGTCAAAGCATTGCTCGTTTCAAGTGTCGATGCAGTTTGTGGCATTTATGCCAATAGCGATCCTGTGCCAGTTAAATTGCGTCTGTTAGATGATGGACATCTTCCCAAAGGAGTGACGGTCAAGCTCAAAGGGAGTTTAGTTTTGGCGAGTGCTTACGGTAATCTCTCTAATGAGCGAGTCTATATGCGTTTGGAAAGACTAACGCAGGTGAATGCAAAAGGTGAAGCGATCGAAACAGAAGTTGTAGGGTATGTGACGGGTGAAGATGGTAAATTCGGGGTGCGCGGAACTGTCATTGATCGCTCAGTTAAAATTGTCAAAAATGCCGCAGCTAGTGGTTTTTTAGGGGGAATTGGGCAAGTTTTACAAGCTTCTGTCACTAAACATCCCGTCGATTGTTGGAATACGTATTCAGTAGGCGCGGACGCTGCAACCAAAAGTGCTGCAAATGGTGTATCCAGTGCGTTTGATATGCTAGCTGAATATTATATTAAACGTGCAGAGCAAGTGCAGCCTGTATTGCAAGTTGGAGCGGGGCGTATTGTTGACATTACATTCACGCATGGATTTGCCAAAGGTGATTTACATACGAAAGAGAAATTAAGAGAAATTCGTCAAAATGCGCGAGGGCCGGTTCGATGAGAAAACTTCTCTGTTTGCTGGCTATTTTTTTCTTACACATTCAAGGGTATAGCTTACAAAAGCTTTCCTCTGATTATTGCGTGACATTTGGATCGTCTCAAGCATCCGTGCAAGTGGTGCAGTATTTTTCAATGCAATGCCCCCATTGCATTCAGCTTTTTCAGCGTGATTTTGCTCAAATCGAGAGCGAATACATAGAAACAGACAAGGTTTGTTGGACCTTTCATCCTGTTCCACTCGACCTTTTGACTGTGCAAGCGATGGTATGCTTAAAAGAACTAGATGAAAAAGGGAAACGTGTTTTTTTGAAAACCTTATTAGGTATTTTATCACCTGAAGAGAGCACATCGGCGACAGTTTATATGCAGAAAGCGATGGAGTTATTACAGCGTCCATTGCCCGCATTAGCTGATAAAGAATATCTAATGCAATGTCCAGCTTTTAAAGAAGCTTTTAGTTTTCTTAAACAATCAGACGCGATTCAAGCAGTCCCAAGTGTTGAAATAGAGTCTCAGTTTTTTCGTCATGAAGTCCCTTGCTATCTCTTTATCAAAGAGAAAATAGATGCCATTTTAAATTCCATTCACTCACAGGAGCTATCTCATGAAAAATAATTTTAAGTTTGGGGTAGTTCTTATTTTGATGACTTTATTTTTACCTTCTTGCGCTATCTACAAGCAAGAATTTGAATGTCCTCCTCCGCTAGGTGTAGCCTGTACATCTGTGACAGATCTTGAAAAAATGGTAGTAGAGACAGATCAAGGTCCTGATTTGTTTTTACCGTTAACAAAAGAAAAGTCAAATCCTTGCTTTTGTAAGAAAACGCATCAAATGAAAGATGGAGAAACAAAAGGCAAGGTGTGGGTTTGCCATGCGTCTAATGATGGCAATTGTTTTGCCAAAGGACATTATATTTATCAAACAACGCGTTATTGCCCTCTCCCTTCTGATCAAGAAAACAATATTTACTTTTCTTGTCTTAAGCAAAAATCAGAGGAGTAAGCATGATGTGGAAACTTTTCAATCAATTAGGCGGGCGTTTAACGCGTTTGTTTGGTGAACCCACTTTAGGTGTAGAAGGCTTCTCTAAAAAACAAGCACAAGAGGCAAAAGATAGCTGGACTAAATGCCCTTTTGCTCATTTGCTTCCCTATGAAGTCTATGAAGAAGAATATGGCTTATTTATCAATCAAAATAGCATGGGATTTGCGATTGAAATGTACCCTTTAGTGGGAAGTGACGAGACACACCAAAAAGAAATTCATCATTTATTTGAAGAAATTTTAGAAGAAGATGCTTCGCTCCAATGTTTGTTATTTGCTGACCATCGCATTGATCCTTTTTTAAAAAAGTGGCTAGGACAGGAACCAGCAGACAACGGACTACAGGAAATAGCAGAAAAAAGACGGCATTTTTTCCAACATCAGCCCAAAGTGGCAACACGTTTATTTCGCTGTGTATTCTCTTATAGCGTGCCTTATAAAGGAGAGCTAGATTTAGATCTTTTACAGCACTTGAAAATGCAAAAAGATAAAATGAGCAAAATTCTTTCAGCTTTAAGCTATAGCTTTAGTTGGACACCTAAGCATTTACTTGAGTTTGTAGGTGGATGGGTAAATTTTTCTCTTTCAACCGAAAAAAAAATACGCGAATGGAATCCCTATCAAACTTTAGCGAGCCAATTAACAACAGGTGGCGGTCTTGATGTGCAAGAAAATCATTTAGCCTGGAAAACTGAGACCCCCGTCACCTTTAAAAGCTTTCGTGTGGTGGATTATCCCTCTTCTTGGTCACTTGCTGCCATGCAACACCTCATTGGGGATGCGTTGCGCGATAATTACCGCTTAGATTCCCCTTTTTACCTGCATTATGGTGTGCATTGTCCTAAACAAGCTAAAACCGAACGCACTTTTGAGATGCAATCGCAACTCATTGAAAAACAAGGCAAATCTGGCATGCTCGTGCGTATGATTCCTGCTTTAGAAGAAGAACTAAAAGAATGTCGTCAAGTCAGGCAGGCAACAGCTAAAGGGGCGCGTTTTGTTTGGACACAATTTTCAGCGGGCATTTGGGCAAAAGCAGAAAAGGCTAATCAAGCGGAACAAAGCCTGAAAAGCCTTTTTCGTCTCAATCACTTTACTTTAGCCGATAATTACTACCTTCACTTACCTCAATTTTTAGCTGCTCTTCCTTTTGTATGGGCCGAATATGTCCCTGATTTGAAGCAATTGAATGTGTTAAAAACGACACTTACCACCGAATGTGGTAATTTTGTGCCCTGTCAAGGTGAATGGCAAGGCACAGCACCTCATCCCGGTATGCTTCTCTTAGGAAGACGCGGGCAACTGCTAAATTGGAACCCTTTTGATAACAAAAAGGGAAATTATAATGTGGTGGTAGCGGGACGTAGTGGTTATGGCAAGTCTGTATTTATGCAAGAACTCATTTTTAATGGTTTGCGTACAGGTGCTAAAGTGTTTGTTTTAGAAGTGGGCCGCAGCTTTGCCAAACTCTGTCAGCTTTTAAATGGGCAAGCGATTGAATTCTCTAAACAATCTTCTATTTGTCTCAATCCTTTTACACATATTTCGCTCACTGATGAAGAAGAGCGGCACACCTCTTTTAGTTTCTTAAAGTCGATCATTGGTTGCATGGCAGCACCTACTAAAGGAACGACAGATGCAGAAAACTCCTGGATTGAAAGAGCCATTCGGGCAGCATGGGAAGAAAAAAAGACGCAAGCGACGATTACCGATATTGCCCATTGGCTAGAAAGGCAAAGTCATGAAGTGGCACAAAATTTAGGGATGATCCTCACACCCTATACTAACCAAGGCATTTATGCGCGCTACTTTGAAGGAGTCAATAATGTCAATTTTATTAACCCCTTTGTTTTGATTGAGCTTGAAGAACTCAAAGGCAAAAAAGATTTGCAAGCTGTACTCATGCAAATTTTTATCATGACAATTGCTAATCAAACGTTTCTGGGCAATCGTCAAACTCCTTTCTTTATCTGCATTGATGAAGCTTGGGACCTCCTTGAAAATCAGCAAACAGGCAGCTTTATTGAGACTTTAGCGCGTAGACTGCGCAAATACCGCGGCTCTCTTGTTATTGGCACACAAGGGATCGAGGATTTCTTTAACAAACCTGGTGCACAAGCGGCTTTTGCTAATAGTGATTGGAAATGCTTCCTAGCACATAAAAAAGATGGCGTTTCCAAAGTGATTGAAAGCGGTCAATATTGTATGAGCGAAGCTCAGCAACATGCAATGGAAACCGTGACTAAGCGAGAAGGTGAGTATAGTGAAATCATGATTTGTGATGGAGATGGGGGCTATGCGATTACGCGGCTTATCTTAGATCCTTTCTCTCATTTGCTTTATAGCACCAAAGCCGAAGAGTTTAGCGCGCTTAAAGCTTATCAAGAGCAGGGATTAAGTATTACAGAAGCTATTGACATGTATTTGAGGGCACATGCAAAAACTTAAAAGATATTCATTTAAAAAGTGGTTTTTTATGAGTGTGCTGAGTGGGACTTTAGCCTATGCGACCCTCGTTTTTTTGTTTGATAAACCCTCTTATTCTCTTCGTCGCAATGTTAGCGATAGCCTGTCCTTTACCTTATTTTTGAGTCAACCCTTGACGTATCCTCTACAAAGAGAGAGTTATGTCGCATTTGATCATCCCAAATCTACGCTTAGAGTGGCAAAACAACTTGTGGGTTTGCCAGGCGATCAAATTAAGATCTCTGATCGCTATTTCTCGATTAATGGTAAAGAGTATGGCTTAATTTTACAAAAATCGCGTTCTGATCAACTTTTACACCCTATCGCAGAGGGCATCATTCCACAAGGATATGTCTTTGTTTATGCGGATCATCCCTATAGTTTTGATTCGCGTTATGCAGAATTTGATTTAGTTCCTGTCACTGCCCTTAAAGAGAGATTATGGCCACTTTTTTGAATAGAGTTTTATACACATTTTTAAGTGGATTGGCTTTTTATGCGTTGGAAGCCAAAGATTTGGGTATTTATGGACACGTATTTGCCGTGGAAGAAGAAAATTTATTAGAGAGCTTAAAGCAAAAAGTGATGAACCTTTCAAAAGAGCAAGTAGAAGCGATGCAAGCGAAAATTAAAGAGCGTTGTATCTCTCAACTGCAAACCCCGCGTAGCATAGAAGGATTGCAAAAGGCTAAAACTTACCGCTCCTTTTATGTAGATCCTGCGCTTTGCACAGAAAGGGACATTTTAAATCATCAAGACCATGTGATTGTGCCTAAAGGCCAATGTTTCAATCCCCTCACCACAATTTGGCATTTAGACACTTTATTATTTTTTGATGGCTCTGATGCTAGGCAATTTGAATGGGCGAAAAGTCAAAAGGATCAAACTAAATGGATATTGACTAAAGGCCAGCCATTGGAGTTAGAAGGACAAGAAAATTATCCCGTTTACTTTGATCAATTGGGGATTTTAATAAAAAAATTTGGCATTCAAGCTATACCTGCCAAAGTTTCTCAAGAAGGAATGCTCTTGAAAGTAGAAGAGATTCCTTTATTAGAACAGGAGGTAACATGCGCCACTTTTTAACAAGGGGAATTACCTGTTTACAACTGGTGATGGCCACTTGTTTTGCTCAAGAACAGTCAGATCCTCAGAGTCAAGCTGAACAAGCTTTAGTCAGCATGTTGCAAAAGCAGCTTCAAACTGCAAGGGATAAAGGCATTCAAAAGGAAATACAATTGTCTTCTCAAGAAATTGAACCCTCTTCTTGTTCAACTTGCAGTTCGCAAGAGTTAATCTATGCGTTAGATGACTCTCAATTGTTCGTTTTTATGTCTTTTTCGGTACCAGATAGTGTATGGCTCGCTTTATCTCAAGAATTAGAGAGATTAAAGGGAACATTTGTTGTGAGAGGAATTCCTCAGCAAGGTTTTCAAGCCTTTGCTCAGCGTATTTTCACGTTGAAAGAAAAAGGTGTAAACTCCCCTATTCAACTCCATCCTCAAGCTTTTCTTACCTATGACGTCACCCAGGTACCTTCTTTCGTAGTTGTTGAAGGTCCCTTATACGATAAACTAAACGGCAATGTGTCTTTAAATTTTGCTTTGGATGTGATGGCAAAAAAAGGCGAGACGCAGGCGGCTAAAGATTTCTATCAAGCTTTAGTCGAGGGTAAAACATGAGGAAGCAGATTGGATTTTTCATTTTTTTGAGTTGTTGGTGGATAGGTGTACAAGCTAAAGAAGGCACATGGGTCAACCCTTTTACTGATGTTTGTTGGGAATGCCTTTTTCCCATCACTGTCAGTGGCATCAATGTGACGCCTGGCCATGAAGACTTAAATCAACATCGCAAAACAGTTTGTACTTGTGCCGGCACACCACCTAAGGTCGGCATTCCCCTCACCTTTTGGGAACCCACGCGTTTAGTGGATGTCACACGCCATGCTTACAAACTAATGGGACTTGGTGGTCTTTCCGTTGGGAAAGAAACCATTAAAAACCGCGGCTCAATTGGTTTTACAGATGCATCCACACAAGCAAGTTTCTATCACGTGCATTGGTACACTTATCCTCTCTTTAGCATGCTAGGTTTATTCCTCGATTTTATCTGCTTAGAAAAAGGTGAAATTGACATGGTATATATGAGTGAGTTAGATCCGCTTTGGAATGATGACCAATGGGCTTTACTTGTTAATGCAGAAGCGGGTTTTTTTGCGAATCCTGCTGCTCAACTCGCTTGCATCGCAGATTGTACAGCTTCTAGTTTTAATAAACCTTTAGATGAACTCTTTTGGTGTGCGGGCTGTGAAGGATCGCTCTATCCTTTTACAGGAACTGTTGCGCATCACGTAGGGGCTGTGCAAGCAAGCGCTCTTTTACTGCAGCGCGTCATTGCTAAGCTCCATCGCACGCTTGCTATCAAAGGTTATGAGAAAAATAACTACTGCGAAGCTGAATTCCTCCCTATTTTCAAGAAAAGCTTATACAAAACGCAAATGATTTATCCCATTCCTCAAACATCTGGAGCTTGTCAAGCGCTTGGTAAAAGTGATGTGTTATGGGGAGCAGGTAAAGCTTTTCCTTTTAAAGGAGAAGATTTCGTTTACCTCATTTGGACTAAAAAGCAGTGCTGTTTAGATGCTGTTAAACCAGCTGTGGCGGCAGGAGGTCTACAATGAAGTCTTACTGCTTAAGCCTGGTTTTCATACTTCCTAGTTTATGTTTGGCTAATCCCATGCAGTGGGCAAAGACAGAAGGTCAAACAATGGGTAAACATGAAAACACGCAGGCTTTACAGCAGGCAAAAAGCATTCAAACTAAAGAGTTACAACCTGAAAATGCTAAACCCTTTGAAGCTAAAGAAGCAAAACAAGCTTTAGAAGAAAATGCTCAAGCCTCTTCTGAAATTGTGCAATTTTTGACAAGCGAACAAGTGAGACGCAATGAACGAGACAATAAGCACTTTCAAGAAAACGAGCTCTTTTTAAAACAATCAGAAGAAATGGATCAACAAGCGAATGTAAATGCGCAGCATACGAATCATGAAAAGAAGGATTACTCTTTACACACCTGTCAACAGGCAGGTGATCCACTTTTGTTGGTTATTGAACGAACTTTGCAGGTTCACTTTCAACAATCACCTGCTATTAAAGAAACCAACTGTTTAGGACATAAAGAAATCAAACAGGTCAAGAAAAAAGGAGACTTTGAAAAGTCTATCAAAAAACTTCGCCGTCAGTTTGAGAAAGACGAAACAATTTTAACTTATCAAATTGATTTACTACAGATTAAACCTACTTTTTATATCGTACTTGTGACTTGGAAGCATCAGGTAAATGCGACAAATTGTGACCACTTTGAAGAAAAAATTATTCAAGAAGAAAGAGCACAAGAAGTGGGTGAAGGGTGGGTTTACGATAATCCTGATCTGTGGGCACTAGCTAATGGCCCAGATTGTACTCTAATCGAGCAGGTATGCTTAGATGCTGCTTCTAAAACACTCCATGGCAAACAAATGGCTAAGCAGTGTTGGAAAGAAAGGCTTTCCTTTCTTTATCAATTTCCTTCTACCCATGAGTGCGAGGCACTCAAATCTAAATTTTGTACCCAAATAAGTCAACGTTGTTTGCAAGACAGTCCTTTTGGCTGTGCGCTTTGGGAATTTACCTTCCAATGTTTTGATGAGGTGCATAAGCAATTTGTGAGTGTAGATGTCAATGATTTGTATGGCTTTAAAGAATATATGCAAGAAGCAAGCTTCTCCCCTAATCGCTCTTTTGCACAAGTAGCCGCGAAACTAGCTGTTTTTGATGAAGCTAAAAAAGAAATTGAGAAAGCAGAAAGTTTAGATGCTTCTACTTTAGAAATTTTTCAGGGTGAGCGGTTCATGTGTAGCAAAAGTGTAGCTGATCATTTGCTGTATGACTGCTGTTTTCGCTACGCAGGACTTGCGAAGCAAATGGGTTTAAGTAAATGCACAGCAGATGAAGTATCTTTAGCTGATAGACGTGAACAAGGACTTTGCCACTACGTAGGCTCTTATGAGGAAAAAGTACTAGGGCTCTGGAAAAGCCGCGATGAACATGTCTTTTGTTGTTATCCCTCTAAACTAGCACGGCTTGTTCAAGAAGAGGGACGCAAACAATTGGGAATGAGTTGGGGCACACCTGAACATCCTCAGTGTGGAGAGCTTTCTTTCGATCTTTTGGCTAAATTAGACTTCACGCAAATGGATCTAAAAGAACTCTGTGATCAGATGCCTCAAAAATTGCCTGATGACTTTCAAGACAAAATGCAAACTTTCCAGCAGCGCTTGCAAGAGCAAATTGAAAAAGAAAACATCAAAGAAAGGGAGAAGGTATGAGACAAGGAATACTTGGAATTTTCTTCCTCTTTTTGCTGATTTCAAATCCCTTATCTCTTCAGGCAGGTTGGTTAGAGCGCAAAGCGGAAGGGTGGGCTTGGTATGAAGATAGTGAGAAACAGAAAAAAAATCTGCCTTCCCCTCTTGTTCTTTCTTCTCCTTTAGACTCCACTCCTATTCTTACAGAAAAAGAGGCTTCTCTCTCTGCCGCAGAACAAGCGGCACAAATTAAAAAAGGGTTAGAAGAAAAATTAGCACAAGCTGTTCTTTATCCCACGGAAGAAAACATTAGTCTGTATATGCAAGAACAACAGAAATGGGTCGAGCAATCTGCTTTATTTTCCAAATTATGGGCAAAAATATTACTCCAAAAACCGCACTTAGATACGACACTTGAGTTTCCCGTGTCGCAGTATGGAATTCAGCTTGTCAAGCAGCTGCAACAAGAAGAACGCGTCCGTCTTATGCAACGCTTAAGTCAAGAGTATGGCCTTTTTTTCTTTTATGAAGGACAAAGCCAAATTTCTCAAACTTTTGCTCTTGTCGTACAAGAGTTTGCACACAAATACAACTGGCAAATCCTTGCGATTTCCAAGGATGGCATTTTATTAGAAGGTTTTAGTCATAATTATTTAGATAATGGCACTATTCAAAAGTTGAATGTAGAAATTTTTCCTTCTCTTTTTTTAGTTAACCCCTCCACAGAGGATGTACGTCCCATTTCTTTTGGTCTTTCATCTGTTGATCGCATTGAAAGCAATATCGAGCTGCAATTCTCACAAGAAAAGGAAAAATAACATGCCTAAGCATCTCTTTTGCTCCTGCTTAACCCTCTCTCTTTTTGTGACAGCTTATCTTCAAGCCGATTCCACTCATTTGCAAAAAGACCTTAACCAATTTTTCAATCACTTAGGAACGTCTGTGCATGTGGATGCAGCAGAAGTGTATAATGGCCAACGAGCGGGCTACTTAACGGGTGGTGGCGTCATGACAAGAAGCCCGGTTGTCGATACGCAGCTTGTGTCCGTTACTTTGCCCAAATTTGATGCAGGCTGTGGTGGCATTGACATTTTTGAAGGTGGTTTTTCTTTTATTAATGAGCAGCAGCTCATCCAAGCCTTAAAAAATATTGCCAGTAATGCGATGGGTTATGCCTTTCTTTTAGGACTCGAAACGACTTCTCCGCAAGTCTCCAACATTATGAAGCAGCTCCAAACATGGTCTAATACCATTAACTCGATAGGTATTAATAGTTGCGAGACAGCCACCCAGTTGGTAGGGGCTGTGTGGCCTCAAAAAACAGCAGCTAAACAGCAAATTTGTCGTTCATTATCCGGGAAAAAAGGATCGTTCAATGATTATATCGCTGCCCGTCATCAATGTGCGAAAGACAGCGAGTTTGAACGCACGATGAATGCGTGGGCAGCGGATAGTCAATATGCGGACGTTCTCAAAGAAGAGTATAATCTAGCCTGGAGTGCCATTCAAAAGAATTCTTTTTTAGCGAAAAATCAGCCTTTAGCTGAGCTCTTTATGAGTTTGACAGGCACTATCATTTCTAGAAAAGACCAAACCCAACTCACGTTGGAGACATGGCCCGCTTTAGTGCATAATGAAACGTTTTTACATGCGCTCATTGAAGGGGGATCGACGACTAAGTATGCATGTGCTGATTCAAAAGATACTCATTGCTTAAACCTGGTTTCAGAAGTCATCACTATTGCTTCTCAGGAATCTTGGCTAGGTAAAATTCAAAAAATTTTGATCGATATGCAAAACAAAATTCTCGCGGATATCCCTTTAGATGAAACTGAAAAAGATTTTCTTTCTAAAACGAAACCTGCTGTTTATCGCATTGTCAATGTCCTGACTGCTTACAAAAAAGGCGCTTGCCCCATTGATCTTTATCAAGTAGCGGAAGTTATCGCCATGGACCTTTTCTTAAGTACGTTAAGAGAAGTCATTGAAATTGTCCGTTTTGGTGCCATGCAGTTGCAAAATAGTCAACTCTATGACGTGAATTTGAGTGATTATTTAGAGCAATTGGATCGTCTACAAGCGACCGTGCGCGACTACGAAGTGAGAGTTTCACAACAAATGGAAAGAGAGCATCAATTGATGTTGAAAATGGATCGTTTAGAAGAACATATTGCCTCTGAAATTGTGTTGTAAGGAGAAAAGATGACACTATTAGCTGAACTATCTATTATGACCTATGGAGGAGGTGAGATTTTGCAAAAAATCTTTCAAGCCATCTCGATGCTCTTCAATGGGGGTCAAGGAGGGCTAATGAGGCCTTTAATGGTCATTTGTGCATCGTTTGGAGGGTTTTATGCAATTGCTAAAGCCCTGTTTAATCCTTGTTATGAAACATTCTTTATACGTTATTTTTTTCCTTTACTCGTCATCGGCACTCTTTTTCTGATTCCTACCACGACAGTGCATATTGAAGATGTCTTAACCCGAGTAGAAATGGACGGTCAGCATAAAGCTTCTGCTTATACAGTGAGCCATGTTCCTCTTCTTTTAGGTAAATTTGCTGAACTTGTGAGTTCGATTGGCTATTTCCTCGCTCAAAGCATCGAAAACGTTATGCATATGCCCAATGACCCCACTTACAATTCCACTGGCATGATCTTTGCTTCAGAATCTGCTTTAGATATGCAGCGCTATCAACTGACCAATGCCAATCTAGAACAAAATTTGCGTTTGTTTGCTAAACAATGTGTCCTCTATGACATTGCGCTTGGACGCTATACCTTAGACGACGTGAAGAAGGAAACAGACTTGTGGCAATTTTTTGAAGAACGCACATCGCAAGTGCGTATGATTAGATATTGTCCTCCTGAAGCAGAAGAAAATTCTAAGCAATGTAGTTATCAAACATGCCAAGATGCCTTAATTAAAATGAAACCTTATTTTGCGAAAGAAAAAGCGCATTATGCGGCTTTAGAAATTGGTAAGCACTTGCCTCTCACTTTTCAAGCTTTAACCAAACTGCAAAAAAGCAGCCAAGAACTGATAGGCCAACAACTCACCCTTAACGTCTTAACCGACACTTTAAGTAAAGGAGATTTTGCTAAAAAACGCGCTCATGAGCAGCAACGTTGGACTTTTTTGACTACAGGAGCCATGGTGGGTAAGGGACTTGTCTATATGCGCATCGTAATTGAAGCGTTAACTTATGCGGCTTTTATCTTCATTTTGCCCATTTCTTTACTCCCAGGGGGTCTTAAATCTCTTGTCAATTGGGCTTGGTTTACAGTTTGGATTCAATTATGGCCTCCCCTCTATACGATTTTAAATTATATCATGCTCATTGCGGGGCGCTCAGATTTTGCGGGATGGTGGACGGGTTTATCGAAAGGTCAAGAAGGATTGAGTTTATTTACCAGTGTGGGCTTGCAAAATTTAAATGAGGGAATATTTGGAATAGCGGGTTTCTTAGGTTTAAGCATTCCTTTTTTAAGTTATGTCTTACTTCAAGGAGGGCTATCCTCTTTTGTGCAATTAGCCGGTTCTTTAATGGCACCTGCTCAAGGGGCAGCGGGAGCGGCAGCTGCTGAGCAAGCAACAGGCAATTACTCTTTTGCCAATACTAATTTTGGGCAAACATCCTTTGGTAATACAAGCGCTTTTCAAACACAATTGTCTCCCACGCTTTCTTCTGGTTATTTAGTCGATAATCAAGGAGATATGTCAACGACTTATAGTCGAGATGCATCGCCCATTGTCACTCAAAGTTCATCTGTTTTAAGAACAGGAATGGGTTTAGATGAAACGATTGGACAAAGTTTTCAAACACAAAAGCAAGCAGCTGAATCACAATTACATAGTGTCACGGATAGTTATTTGGAAAGCTTAGCGACAAGCTCACGCATTTCAAGCGATTATATTACGCATTTGGCTCATGGAGAGAATTTTAATGATAGCTATTCAGGTCGAGAAGGATATGCGACTCAAAATAGTGCTCATTATCTTCAGTCAGTGGCTGAAAATTGGGGCAAACAATATGGGTTTAACGCCAAAGAAAGCCTCGATATTCTAGCGAGTGCTTCTGGGTCAATGGGGATGGGAGGCTCTCTTCTGAAAGTGGCTTCATTAGAAGCTAAACTAGGAGGTTCTGGTAGTTATCAATGTGGTGCTTCCAGAGATGAAGTCATGAATTCTGCCTTAAATGTCGCGGGAAGCGAGGGTTTTCAAAAAAACTTACAGCAAGTTCATGATTATGCCCGCTTACAATCTACTAATACCTTAGATGATGAAGGAACCCGTCAAAGCTGGGCTTATTTGGATGCACATGATCAGCTGCATAACCAACAATTTGCCTATGCCCAGGCTCAGAGTCGATTAGATCAAATTTCAGAAAATGCGTCTTGGTTTGAGCAAAATGCTCATGGCATTAAACGCTCTCTCAATGATGATTTTATGAAATGGGCCAGCGGCCAAGTGCCAGGTGGTTATAGTCAAGTCCAAGACATCTTATCACATGATCAACCAGAAGAAGTACAGCCCCTTGTGCAGCAATTTATCCACTCTATTCTCCCTCATCAAGATATCCCAGCTTTAGATAGAACGGGGCACATGCAAGCAGAATTTCAAGGGGGTCGAGCCCATATTCGTGATCAAGTCTTAACAAAAGGGCATCAAGTGATTGAGACTGTGCAAGAGCAGCAAGCAAGAGAATCTGGGAGTGGATTAAAATTTAAGTCTCAAACCGTTGAACATGCTTATTCACAAGAGAAAGAACATTATCTTAATCGCACGGGGGAAACACAAGAAAGGTTAGCTAACTTTCGCGACAATAGCAGGCATCGATTTGAGAGCGAGAATGAAAAATACCTGGCAGATAGAGCGTGGAAAGGACCTGATAAAAGTACAACGTTAAGCAATCGCTATCAAGTGAGCGAAGCGTCTTTATGGATGGAGGAATAGAGCAGATGAGTATGATGCATACTATTACCGAAGGCGGTCAACTCGCCACTCATAGCTTACGCATGCTAAAACAAGTGTTTCGTATCGCTTTCTTTCTTGCTTTTCTGGTTTGGTTGTCTCTCTTCATCTGGTGTATGAGTAGTTTGCCAAAGGAGCTTTATGAAAATACCTGGCATTATGCCAAGGCTTATACTGCTTCTGCTTTTTCCATTGAAAAAATAGAAATGGGAAGTGAGAGCTGGTGGAAATTGACAGGGCACAAACCTCATCCCCATGAACTCATTCCCACAGCGCATGTTTTACTGTATACCCAACCCTATGCCGATTATTTAGAGCTCTCCGCTTGGCATTATGTGCAACAAACGGGTTATTTAGCCCTTGGTGCTTTAGGAGTCATTTTTGCTTTTTTCTTTGTACGTGGGAGAAGATCTGCAAAAAAGCAGCATATAGCAGGTCAGGAAATGAAGGCAGCATGGAAGATTGGCTGGCAACTTAAGCTGACGAGAAAAGCCTCTTTTTTGCGTCTTGGAAAAATTTCGCTTGTCAAAGGTACAGAGACGCAACATATTTTAGTGACTGGTGGAACAGGCAGTGGGAAGACGAATTGTTTCCATCATCTGCTACCGCAAATTCGCTCGCAAGAACAAAGAGCCGTCATCATTGATACAACGGGCGCCTTTATTGAGCGGTATTATCAAAAAGAGCGCGATATCATTTTAAATCCTTTTGATGAAAGAGGCGCTTCTTGGCATCCCTGGTGTGAATGCCAAGATAAGTTCGACTATGAAGCTTTAGCCGAAAGCTTTATTCCCTTGAGCTATTCTAATCAGGATCAATATTGGCACACAGCCGCACGTTCACTTTTTAGCTCGATCTTACTCAAACTTGCACAGACACAGCAACTGAGTGAGCTTAAACAATGGCTCTTGTTCGAGCCTTTATCCAAAGTAGCGGCCTTCGTACAGGGAACTAAAGCGGCTTCACATGTAGATTTAAATTCAGAAAGAACAGCGGGTTCTGTACGCTCAGTCGCAGCTTCTTTTTTAAGCTGCTTAGAATTTTTGCATCAGACAGCTTCTCCCTTTTCCATTCGTGAATGGGTGAAATCAGGGGTAGAAGGTAGTTGGCTTTTTCTTGCTTGTAAGCCCAATCAACGTTCAGCTTTAAATTCCCTTCTCTCTTGTTGGTTTTCCGTTGCTATGCGCAGTTTACTGGCTTTACCTCTTGATCTACAACGTCGCTTATGGTTTATCATCGATGAGCTTCCCACTCTCCATCGTTTGAAAGATTTAGAAAGCTTTTTAACGGAAAGCCGCAAGTATGGAGGGTGTGCTTTATTAGCTCTTCAGAGTCCAGCTCAGCTTGAATCTATTTATGGACCCGAAGTTACCCGCACGATTTTAGGCAACTGTGCTACTAAAATTGTCTTTGCGGAGCAAGATCCGGAAATTGCAGCCAAAATTTCTAAAGCCTTTGGAGAACGTGAAATTAAAGAATTTCAAAAAGGGCTTTCTTATGGAGCCAACGATGTACGAGATGGTGTCAATTTAACTTTGCAAACACGCCACCAACCTTTGATCACAGCCACTGCGATCCAGTTTTTAAAGAAAAATCACGCTTTTGTACGCTTGGCCGGGCAAATGCCCATTACTCAAATTAAGTTAAAAATTATGACATCAAGGAGTTGATATGTTGCCTATCCTTTTTTTCATGTATAAGCCTTTGGCTCTTTTACTTTATTTGCTGGGATTAGGTGTCATTTTGACTCTATCCTTAGTGGATTTAGATGCAGCCCCTTTTGTTTTTCTCAATCTAACCGCGCTTTTTACGTTTTGGTTTATGGGGTGCGTTGTGCGTTACTATGTACTAGATACGACTCAATTAGAAAATAGCCTTTGCGGCGTCTCGCTTAAAAAATTTACTTCTTTTTTCAATGCCTTCATTGTTGTGGATTTTTTAGCTTTGATGATAGCTGGATTTTGCCTGTTATATTTTCAAAGAGGCTTTGGCGTGGCCTTTATCTCCATCTTTTATACTGTTTTTTCTACTTTGATTTTTCAAAAGGCCTTACAAGCCAAATTTATTTCTGAAATGCTCAAAAATAACAAGCATTTAAAAGATTTTCACGTGGAACATATTTATCAAGAAATAAGAGAATTATTTGTTAACAAGGTATTTAAACATGAATAAGTGTATTTTTTTGCTATTATGTGTTTTGATTTTAAGCGCAGCAGATTTTCTAAGAGCAGAGTCATCGCCCACTCTGACCTATCAAATCAAAAAACAATTCGTGCGGTCTAATAATCCTCTTTGTCCATTTGCTTACTTTAAAGCGGAGAATCTTCCTTTACATACTTCTTTTCACTTTTTTGCTGAACACTTTGGTTCTGTAAGCGAGATCGGTCAAGTGTATGTCGATGAAGAACAACGTCTCATCAACTTAAATACTAAAAAAGAACTGAGTTTAAGTTTTGACACTTTCTCAAAAGGAGAAGCTATAAATTGTTGGCTTGAGGATGAAAATAAAAAAATTTTGGCTTCTGTTAAAGTTATTCCTCTGCCACTAGAAAAAAGAGATGCAGCCGGCCATCACCTCTTGCTTACCTTTATTACTCCTAATTGTGAACAATTTTGGTTGGTGGCAACAGGTTTTGAGCCTTTCGAAAAGGTACAAATGTATTCTTCATCAGAAAATGAAAAGCATTGCCATCAAGTTCAAGCGGCGGCTGACGGCAGTATTCATTCTACTTTAGCTCCAGCTGTAATCGGAAAAAAAACGGGTAAAGCCTCTGTCGAATTGAAAGGCAAAAATACAGATCATTTGAAAATTCATTATACATGGGGAGTAGAGAGCTAGTAACTGAAGTGAAATAAAAGCATTTAAATTGAACACAATAGATAATTTAGGACTCTTCTTGAAAATGGTTAAGATGAGTTTAAAGCTAATTTATGCAAAGAAGGACATGTTATGTATCGTTATTTTTTTATTTTGACCCTTTTTCTCTGTTCTAATTGGATAATATTACAAGCAGAAGAAAATATTGAGCGTATCAATGTGTGTTATTTAATCCCTCAAATCCCTTGTGAATTTGTTACTAATGGAGAAATACATGTTCTTAAGGAAGGTGAACTTAAATTTTGGGGTGGTTCGAAAAATTGGTTATCATTTGATTATGAAGAAAAGAATAAAAATTTTCGCTTTTGCTTTGGAGCCCCAGCCGATCAAATTCTTCAAGTGGGGGTGTACAAACAAGCGAGAAGATCACCGGATTCTAAATATGAATCAAAACTAGATATTGGTGGATGTGGAAGAGGTTACAATAATTTATATGGCGAATTTGAAGTCCTAGATATTCAGTATGATGAAAATGACAAGCTTGTATCTTTTGCAGCTGATTTTTCTATCTTTTCATATCAAGGTGATGAATTGATTGTCAGAGGACTTATTCGCTTTAATTCTTCGATTCCTATTAACGATTATTTTGTCAAAATGACAGATCCTGAATTTAATTGGAAAAGCGAACAACTCATATATATTGTAAGAAAGGATTGTAACCATAATGAAGAAAAATTCATCGCGGAAGATCGATCTGAAATCTCTACTTATATAGATCAGTATACAACTCACGATTACTACCCTCAGGTAATAAATACGGGTATCAAGTTTAGTGAAAGTAATAATTTAGATATTGGTCTATATATTGCAGGTTTCAAACGCCCTTTTTCTTCTTATAAAGGTATCATTTTTCATCTAGATTTTAATCCATTAAAATATGATGAGAACGAAGATGTAGTAAATCTTTTAATTCAGCTTAAATATGAATGTCAAATGTCTATCCATGTATCAGATCATTTATTAAATAGTGGAAATATTAAAACTCAATTAGGTTGTTGTATGATTTATGAATTAAAAGTTGATTCTACAACAAATCAATTGAAATCTCTAGCCGCAGATTTTGTATTTAAGGATGAAGCAGGAATTCCCTATAAAGGTTTTGTGAGGTTTCACTCACAAGTTCCTGTTCCAGGTAAAACAACTGAAAGTTTTCTAGGTGATTTATTCGATGATGAATTCGAAAAACTTTCTCAAGAAGAATTAGGGGATGCTATAGATATTTATGAATATATAAATTTTCGTCGTTAATAGACATATCATATCCTTCTTCAAAGGAGGATATGATGCCTGAGAAAGGTCAGTCAAAAGTTTTTCGTTTTATCCTTAATGAATTGGTAGGCTAAGCGTCTTGAGCAATTGAAAAGAGACAGTGAGTTAAATTTTCAAGGAGAGAGTGCGATATTTGCCTAGTGGTTAAGCATGCTTACAACAAGGAAACCCAGAAGTTAACGTTGGCTATCTTCTCAATGAGAAAATCAGTCATTTATTTGAGCATGATATTTGAGATGACTTAAAGAAGGAAATGATAACCAGTCTTAAAAATTACGGTTGGTGGGATTGTTTATTCTGGTTTGGCACCATTTGTAATCAAAAAAAACTAGTAAAGTCTCTGTCGAATTAAAAAACCAGAATGCCGACCACTTGAAAATTCATTATATGGGGAGGAGGGATAGAGTATTAATAGCTGAAGTAAACTTAAAGTATTTAAATTGAATAAAATTGATGTTTCATGACTCCTCTTAAGTCCGTTTAAAAGGAGTTAAAAGTTAACTTATTAAGTAAAGGAATTATTATGTATCGTTATTTTTTTATTTTGACTCTTTTTATTTATTCTAATTGGACAATCTTACAAGCAGAAGAAAACATAGAGCGTATCAACGCATGTTATTTAATACCTCAAATTCCTCATGAATATTTAACGCAAGGTAACATATGTGTTATCGAAAATTGTCAGTGGCATTTCGCTGAAAAATATAGAGAGAAAAATCATTTATCTTTTTCTTTTATAGAAGAGAATACGCATTATGATTTTAATTTTGCTACTCCCTTTTATCAGTTGTTTGAAGTAGGTGTTTATAAACATGCTACAAGTTGGCCTTTTCAATCGGAAGATAAACCTCGCATAGATTTAGGTATAGGTAGTAGACGCCATAATAGGACAGATGGTGAATTCGAAGTATTAGAAGTGCAATATGATTTAAATGGTAATCTCTTATGCTTTGCAGCTGATTTTTCTATTTTTTCTAATCCAAGTGAACAAGAAGTTTTTTTGAGAGGATCTATTCGTTTTAATTCTACCATTCCTGTTAGTCCATATTTTGTGAAAATGGTAAGCCCAGAGTTCGCTTGGACAAGCGAACAACTCATATACGTTGTAAAGTCAGAAACAAGTGATGAGACAGTACTCATTGCAGAAGATCGCTCTAAGATAGAACATTACACAGATCAGTATACCACGCATGTAGCTCAAACAGGGGTAAAATTTCCTTATGATAAGATAAGTTTTGTTGAACGTGACAATTTAGAAATCAGTCTCTTTGTATCTGATTTAAAATGGCCCTGTGACTATAAGGGAATTGTATTACGTTTAAATTCTAATTTTTTGAAAAAAAATTTATTTTATCAAAATAAATTCCACTTTAAGACCGACATGGATGAAGATTGTCAGCTTTCTCTTGTCTTCTCTAATAGAGATACTATTTGTTCTGAAAAGGGCGAGTACGTATTGCATGAGCTTGCTATCGATCCTCAAACAAATCAACTGGATACACTAGCTATAGATTTTGATTTTAAAGATGAATTTGGACAACCTTACAAAGGATGCATTAGATATCATTCACAAATTCCTGTACGAGTATGCGAATTTGTAAATAAATCAAAGCCTTATTCGTATGATGATGAAAGCTTTTCTTTCATTGAAGAATCAGCAGATTTTTTTGTTGATGAAAGTGCATATTGAAGTGGCACAGATGATTGATTAGAATAAAAATATGAAGTATCTGCTGAACTCGTTTGCTTTCAGCGGATACGTTCGATATATATAAAATTTTAATAGAAAATCTCTTTCTGTTAAAAAGACTATATTAGTGCTTCTTAACAGGCTCTAAGACACAAGGGTACCAATTGCCCCATATCAAGCCTTTACAAACCATTTGCCCTTTATTATTGATAGAAGTAATTCTACTGATAGCTTCTACCGCATAAGCGTCGGAAAAAGAGGGTGCCATATTATTGCAATCTTCAACACCTAATAAATCAGCTATTTTTATAATTTTTCCATTATCCCAAATTGCTGGTGTAACAGGTATATCAGATTCATCTGAAAGGTTTCCATTATCTCCTATAAATCCAACTATTGTATTGTTGTCATTTATCGCATCACCAATAAAATTAGGAATTAATTTCAAACCATCTTGTAGGTTCCATAAATAAGTTTCATGATCTGTTTTGATAAGAACATTACTTTGATTATTAATAGCCATTTTTTTTATCTCATGGGCCTCTTTCAATGGCAAAGGTAGAGTATGGATTTCGCCATTCCAGAAAAAGGCTAAATTGCCTGTAACAACATATTTTTTCTGTTTCTCATGATATTTTCCATAGGAAATATGCCCTGCAAGTTCTCCTCTGTTATTGATAGCCATTAACCTAATACCCATTACATGGTATCCTAAAGGCTCAAATTGTTTAGCAAATTCACTTTCAGAATCAACGATAGTCAAAATACCATTATCCCAAATAAATGAGCTATAAAGCCATACCTTTCCATTGTAGGTATTTTTATAGTCACCTATCAGTTGGCCCAAATCATTGAATACTAAGGGGCCATTAGGAGCGCTATCGATATCTAACGAACGCTCTCCTAAGGTTTTGCTCCATATAAATAATTTATTATCTTTTGTACCTATTAGTTGGCCAGCATTATTCATTGCGCATTTTTGAAAAAAATATGGTGTTTCTATATCTGTAAATCCAGATTTTTCGTTAAAGATATAAATTCGGCCTTGAAAACAAGTATGGTATTCATTTTTTTCCCATCGCCTACCAAATATGTAACCATTACTCGTGATGCCATCTACCTCCCAATGTATATCAGATTTATCGCCTACTAATGATTCTGCACCTATCAACGAGAGTTTGTATTCATAGGCATGCGAAAAAAATGGACAAATCAATGATAAAAAACAAAATGAAGTTAATAAAAATCTTTTCATATAACCACCTTAATTTTAAAGGATTAAATTTTAGATGTTTATTGGGTTAAAAAACAAGGAAGATTAGAGCAAATCAAGTTAAGTCAGTTAAGTCTTTCAGAGAAAAGCCGACATATTTAATGAATGTTATCATCGATATCTAAAAATTATTTTAATTAAAAATCTTTTTCTGCTATGGTTAGGATTAGGTAAGATATAAATTTTTTACTCATCTGAGTAAGGGATTCTCGTTAGCTTCAGCTTGTACGCTTCTTCTTCATCTATTTTCAATTCAATTGAAAGTCATATTAACATAGCCTAAACCCAAGTTTAATCTACATGAAACATAAGCTCAAATAATGTGTTAAATTTGAATATAAGGAGGTGAGGAAATGACAAAAATCACCAATCAATGTTCTTCAACTATATATGTATTTACGCCTGAAGGCGGTTTAGATAGAAAAAAAGGACAAGCTGTGGATACGGCTTATAAAGTGATTACGATCACGAAAAAAGGTAGTAATCAAATTATCAGTAACGTAAATCTCAATGGTGGCAATTGTTGTGTTACGGATGACGGTGTGAAAATCGCCGGAAAAATGTATCCTTGGAAGATACAAGACTATACATATGTAGGAACTATGTCAGGTCACACCCGGGCAACAGAAATAAAAGACTATGCGACACTTGCAGGAACTCTTGCTAATATTATTCCTGGTTTGGGAGTGGCTACTAGAGTAGCTATAGTACTTACAAGCTTTATTCCCAAAGCCGTACTGCCACCAGATGCTTATTATACATATGAGCTATATCAAAAAGGCTTTATGACTAAAAATTGGTATCAATATAGTATAGTTCGTCTTTATGAAGATAAAGCACATACTAAGCCAATGGGTAAAGCCTGGAAAAGTTCTCCTACGCATATTCCATTACCTAATAGTTAGCAACATACTTTAGATCCCTTATTCTTTTAAGAGTTGTGCTCATCAGCATATAATTCAAGAATAATTTTATAGCAACGAAATATTTTAATACTATCAAATGTAATATTGTTCTCTTTGTATTAAATTTATTACCGTGTTAATAATGAGAAGTTGTTAAATTTTTGTCAGGTTTAATAGCTGATTATATTGTCGTATAATTATGTTTTTTCAGCTTGGCTGGTATTCATAATTTTATGAAATGTTGTGTAGACTCAAATAAAATAGAGTATCTTTTATCATTCTTAATTTCAGGAGAAAAGGTTATGCAAATTTCTTCAGTTCAATCTTGTGCAGGCTAGGCAGCTGTAGATAATTCAAAGCAGCCTACAATGCGAATGCAGCCTTATGTTGATGTGGTTGAATGTACAAGTGAATTTTGTTGCTATGTTCCGCGCGCCTTTAATATCACATGTGTGTGTAAGCATGCTCTAGACACAATAGATCAATCTGTTCAGCACATCTATAACGCTATTTTGAGAGATAAAAATATTCATCATTTATTAAAGCCAAATCCTGGACATTGTCCCGTAGGCATCAATGTAGGAGGAAAAGGAGGACATTGTGGAAATGTACGTGATTTCTTAAATGAATGCCGCTGTTATTTGCTTGATCGCAGGACTTTTCCACATGTAAGAGACCATTATGAAAAACTCATTGTAGATGCTGCATGGCAGATTTTATCATCTACTCCTTGTACTGGTAACAATAGCTTAAATATTGCTATATTTGCTAGTGGAGGGCTGCATGGAGAACTCGTCTTAATGGTTAAGTTATTAAATAGATTGAGAAATAATTTTGAAGGTACTGTAAATCTTTTTTTAATTGATACAGAGTATCAAGCTAACATTCGTCAAGCCTATGAATTTTTTCAACTTGTAAATAGTCCCCAAAAAGCTACATTAGGAGGAAGTTTTCTATGGAATAATTTTCTTGGACAAAGACAAGATTTAGAGCAATTATTAAGGGAATTAACGTTGGGATTGCCTTCCAAAATTGAATTAAAAGTACATATGTTTGGCGATGCTGATGATTATATTCTCAGAGCTCAATATGACGCAAATTTCCGTCATGATCTACTTGTAGGAGCGGATATTGAGATGACAGAAAGGGACTCTCAAGAAGTAGAGGCAATAGTTCTTAAGCTTAAATGTGAAGCGCGCAGGTATGATCGGACAGATCAATCAGGGGTTGTATTGGTTAAAAAAGATGGTCTTCCACAAGTCTGTGCTGTAAGATCTGATTTAAGTAAGCCCGCTTGTGTTCCAATTCCTTTACCTAATTCATCTTTGCCTCAGCGTTCTAATTCTACAATTCAACAACAAACTCAGTGTGCTATTTCTTAAAAAATCGGAATTTTGTGGATTTCATAAGAGCTGGAAAGAGATCTTTTCTTTCCAGCAATAATTAAATTAAACGCTTTCTCTTCTTTCTAGATGGCCAACTTCACCTTGTAGAATAATCACAGGACCTGAAGGAACATCAATTTGTTTGGCGTCTGTATCCTGCTCCTGCTGCGCATAGTTAGCCATTGCTCTCATGTTACTAGGAAGATAATAAGGTTCTATCTCTGGTGTTGTTGAGTTGACGATTTTAATGACTTCCTTATCGCTTGGTGCAGCCAGAATTTTGGCAGAGAAAGCTTTCAAATCTTGGCAAGCATATTTCGTATCTTCTAAATCAAAAGCCTCTTTTTTTGATTGATCATAGACGTATGCATAAGTTTTATAAATACTCATAATCATAGCTAATCTTCGAGCAATTTCTGGAATAGGTTGTTGCTGAGCTAAAGCAGTTGATTCTAAGAGAAAAATTTTTCCTTTACGATTCACAAGAAAATCGGAACATAGACTAGCATTGGAATCATCATTGCCAATTACCCAGCCTTGTAATTCTAAGTTAAGTTTTACGGTATTCCAAAAAGAAATTAAGCTAGTGAAAGCTTTTTGAGTGCCTATATTTAAAGTTTCATATTCGTGTTCATAAGTGTGAGTTGTAGGGCTTTTTGTTCTACATCCACCTATCAAGACAACTTGTACAGGCTCATTTTCTGGAAAATAGTCGCTAAAAACTTGAGCAATTTTTTCTAATTTTCTCTCTTCTATATCATGATGATGTATAACAACATGCTTACTATTTAAATAGCAAACACTGATACAAGAAGTAGCATCAACAGTACCAATGGATTTTTCTTGCAAAACTTCTGGGATGCGTGCAGAAGTTAGACGATTATTTCGAATCGTACTGGAATAATCTTGGAATTTAGCTTGACCTAAGCTATCAAAAATGGCTCTTGCATCGGTCATTACGTTTCCATCTACAGAAAGTGGCATATCGTTCTCCTTTTACTTGTAAAAATCGAGCTATATTCGTTTTGATACATAGATAAGCCTTACAAGTCAAAGCTAAATCATTGTTAATGAGTAAATTTTATAATTTTTTTGTTTCAAATAAATTTAACAACATTTAAAGTTGAATAACTTAGATTGAATAAGATTAATAAATTTTTTTTGTAAAATTATGTTTATAATTATATGTTTTATTGCTTTTTTGCTAGGTGCTATGATTGGATCAGCTTCTTTTACCTATGCATTGAAAAGATTTAAAACTTATCTTTTATTAATTGTTTGTGCTTATTTGTGTATATCTATTTGGTTTTATCCTTCAAATTTGACCAAGCTAGCTTTCTGTTTTATGTGGGGATTACTAGTCTGTTGGGAGTATAAGAAGCTATTGCAGACTAAAGTGAAAACTTAGGTAACTTATGATTTATTTGCTAGCTGTGTGTATAGGTTTAATAATAGGCTGTGTAACATCACGCTATGCTAAACAATATCCGGATTTAGATCATTTTATATTTTTTAACTTCATTATGCTTTATCTAGCAGTTATAGATTTGGCAGACATTAACTTGCCATCTCGTACAGCGAGTTGGATTGCCGTTGGGTATTTAGGCATAATCTTATGGCGTACTTTAGAAGCCAAATATCGCAAGCCCAAAGAGAAAAACATAGCATCATAATTTTAAAGAAATGTGTAGAAATAGCCACATTATTTCTATCAAGCAATAGATAGAGTGTATTATATAATATCCCTTGGCCTTGGTTTTGTTGGGATCTAGCAGAGTTTTTAGTAAGATCTCTCACATGTTTTTCAATTTCAGATAAAGTTGATATGATCATTGATATTAAAAATATGATTGTAGCCCTAATGAAAAAAGCTTTATCGAAATAGTCTTTTTTAATTTTGTCGTTTGAGTTTTTAGAGTATACTATATTCGTAATAGTTGGGAGGATAACAGCAAATAAAAGGGAAAGTACAATATTTTTTACCATAATGTCTTGGTTGTAAGACCTCAAAATCGGGTCGCATGTACTAATTTTATATAGGCGTTACTGATTGGCGTCAATTTTTTTCTTCGAAAAAAGAATAATATAGCGAGCATTACTAATGCAAAAAAACAAGACCTGCTAATTTTTCAACCTTCTCAACAGTAGTCTGAAAGCTATCTAAATAGGCATGCGAAGGAATAGCTTCATTGGGCAGGATATAAGCTTGTGTTTCCTTATGTCCATTTTTATCTTCAAGCGTAATGATTTTAAAGAAATGCGTAGGAACAGCCACATCATTTTTGCCAATCACTTGATAGCGCACATAACGTTTGCCATCTGTTTCATTATAGGGCAAGTACAAAGGACCAGTCACCACATATACATGTGAATAAGATTTAGTCAGATCTCTCACGTGCTTTTCTAATTTAGACCAGTAGCCACGATTGAGCTGAGGACATTGTGGACACATATTCGTCATGAAAAATGTATCTGCCATTAAAGAAGGACTAGAGCGATGATTTGCTGCTGGAGCTAAGTGTCCACGATCAAATCCTTGTCTTGTATAATCTTGAGGAGTGGCTCTTAAGTGTTCTGGAAGGCAAATGTCTTCTTTGAAATCACAATGAGAACGATCAGCTTCGCCTTTAATACTATTGGTGGTTAAATGCTCATAAACCCAGATAGGATTGCGATTACGTGCATCATAAGCTAAGGAATATCCTGGACGATCAATGTGAAAAGACGAAATAGGCGTTCCATTTACTGCACTTTTTTGTGGATAGTGAGCTTGAGAAAATATTTGATGTTCGATGGGTTCTATGACTTCATCTGTGTAAGCTTTAAGTTGAGGAATACGTTGACTCACAATTCCTAAACCTACACCAATGACTAAAGGAGTAAGCCATTTTGATAATTGAGTAAGAGCAGTGAATTTTGATGATTTCTTTTTCTTAGTCATAAGACAAATCTTTCATTTAAATTTTAATAAAATTTTAGAAAATATATACCATAAATACAATATGAAAAGAACAGGATAAAGCTATGATCATTGATTTAGATTTTGAAGATCAATCGTCACAAGATAAAGAGGATGATTTTTTAGTTTGTAAGCAAAAAGCCGATCAAGGTAATACAGATGCTCAATACGAGCTTGGTAGGTATTATCGAGATGGTAATCGTGCCATCAAATCTTATAAGAGCGCTTTTAAATATTTTAAATTAGCTGCCGATCAAGGTCATCCTCAAGCTCAAGTATCTACCGCTTTTTGTTATGAGTATGGTGATGGAATTGAACAATCCAATAGTCAAGCTTTTCATTATTATCAATTGGCATCTGATCAAGGCCATATAGGTGCCCAAGCATGTTTAGGCAAAATCTATGCTGAAGGCAAAGGTGTTGCACAATCTTATGAAAAAGCTCTTCATTACTATAAATTAGCTGCCGATCAAGGAAGCGTGCTTGCTTTGAGGTACTTGGCAGAAGCCTATACAAAAGGTTTAGGTGTTAAACCTTCTGAAGAAAAAGCATCTTTTTATTTACAGTTGCGATTGAATCATTTAAAAGCAAGAGCAGCGACGGGCCATATTAATGCTCAAACGATATTAAAAAAGCATGATAATGTAGAAAAGACGATGAGAAATCTCTTATCTGATCATGAAAATGACAGTAAGAGCGATTCAGATTTAGATTCCAATAGGCACTTTTATCAAAAGATTGAAGAATATATAGCTTCAGAAGACGCTTTGTTTAAGAAAAAATATACCCATAAAATAGCTCTTAAAGCTTTATTAAAGGCTTTATACAGATATTTTAATTTTAAGATTTTATGGAAAAAACTTAAATTTAGATAGTATTGAAATAGATGCAATATGCGAAATACCATTATATAGGAAAAACTATGCTCACAACACAAGTAAACAACATCATGCCTGACTATTCTTTCATTTACCATGAAAAAGATCGTTTAGGCTATGAAAATGCTTTGCATTGTTTGGGAAATCCTAATTTTTTAATGCAGCCTGATTGGCATGGTTGCGAGTTCATTGCTAAGAAACTCAATAAAGTCGCTAAGAAGGTTTATTGGGAATTACGTTCGGTTTTATATAGAGCACCCGAACATTTGGCAAGAATTAATATTCTAGAAAATCAACCACGTGTTGTAGGCAAGAATAATTTTAATATGCGCACAGCCATCTTAGGAGGAGCGACAGCTTTTGAGCAGATGTGTGCATTAGATGACTGGTTATCTCGACATTTACCTCTTACAGAAAAACGTACTTTTTGCTTGGCTAATACTAAATATAATAAATATGTGCCTCTTTCAATTGAACTCAGTAAGGGTAAGGCTCATAGTTTAATGCAGGTTAAATTAGGATTTTCTAATAGCAGAGAACATAAAGCTCCCGTCTATCAAGCTAATTGGGATACAAATGATCCTTGGCAAAGTGATGATAAAATTAATTTTATTTATCACATGGAAGCCCTAGAAATTGTGCGTCAACCTAAATTCATTGCAACTACCTTATTAAAAGGAAATGCATTTGAAGCAGAATTAATTGATGAGGATATACGTTATGGAACGTATGGAGCAAATGGTGAGATATTGTCTGGAGCTTGTGTAGAGTTTAAAGATCAAAATCGTTTGCCATTGGAAGAACTTGCAATAAAAACGCGTAGCGCTGCTCATATTCTCTTTGAGCTTGATAGAAAGAATTTTGAACGACAACTTTTGACAGATGAAGAAACAAATATTTGTTCGAATACAAACTATGAAGATTATGATGTTGTTGTTACGCCTCGGGCTATATTAGAATCTCTGAAAGATAGCTTAGATGTTGGGGAGACAAAGAATAAAGGCGAAACGCGTCTCTATCAACTGCTATTCAAAGCTTTTATTGTTAAAATTGGCATGCAATCCACACCCAGTTTGCATGAATATATTATTCGTCGTCTTGAAGCTTTTGAGGAATTAAATTAAAAAAATACTTCATATTGACTTAATGATATTAAGCAATAATTTGGTCGATTAATTCCTTAATAGCTGCAAGCTCACGTATTTGTTTTTGATTGAGTTCGTCTTTTCTTTTTTGTAGCTTGTTTACACAAGAAAAAACTGAGTCGATTAATTTTGTATGGTAAGAGTGAGATATACGGGTAGGTCGATTAGAAGGAAGCTTATCTTGTATTAATAGCATCATGTCATTCGCTTTTAAGTTACTATAACTACCAATAAGTTCGACTTTTGTTTCTACATTTCCTGGTCTAGAGGCAAGCATGTAAGCTGCTTTTTGAGGCATTTTTTTAAAGTTCTCTTTAGCATGATCCGGTAAAACACAATAAAGATCAAAGTAAGACAGCATATTATAAGCTGTTCTTCTAGATTCAAATATTGAATCCATCCATTGTACAAAAGTGCCATCTTTATAAGATTTAAGAATATCGCGAGCCGTCGCTATTCTTTCACCGATTAATAATGCTCCCTGTTTATTAATTGCTTTAATCTCAGCTGTAACAGTTTTCATTCGATCAATGTCAACAGACACTTGATCTTCTAAAATTGCTCCTGGTTGGAAATTTTCTAGTAATAATTTCTCAATGTGATGAGATTCTGTTACATCTAATGGTTTTACTCCAAAAAATGAATGCACAGGGTCATTGCGAGAAAATAGATTAAATTTTGGAGGTTTTTCTTTTAGAGCTAAGTTAGATTCCGACATATTGCTCGACCGATTGTTCCATTTGATTGATGTGATTATTAAAACGGTTTAAAAACTCTTCTGAGAATGTTTTGTAATCTTGAGCGGCTCTACTATTCCCATCAAATTCTAGAACTGTTTTGCCTTCAAAAGCTGCTTTGGAAACCGCCTCGTCTCTTCTTATCTTTGAACTGAACAACTTATTGGGAAATGAGTTTTGTATTAAGCTCTGAATTTTGCTATTATAGGCACCTCTTTCATTCCAACAAGATGCGAGTACTCCAAAAATTTCGATAGGATTATCTACTTTGATAGCTTCAATAAATTCATTCAATCTAGCTAAAGCTAATACACTATAGGCTTGAGGAATAACACATATAATTGTGTGTTGAGAGGCATAAAAAGCGGATTGAGTCAGCCATCCCAATGAAGGGGGAGTGTCTATAAAACAAAAATCATAGTCATCTTTAATTTCCTTTAAGGCCCGTTTTAAGTATTCATGAGCATAACGATTATTCACTAAAGAATGAGTACATTCAATGCCATCTAAGTAGGTATTACCCGCAATGATATGAAGATTTGGAATAGGGGATTCTTGTATTACTGATTTAATAGGCGCTTGATTCTGTAAAACTGGTACCATAGTTTTTAAGCTATCAGCTCCAATCCCTAATCCGATAGAAAGATTAGCTTGTGAGTCAAAATCTACTAAAAGCACTCTCTTATTATGGTATTTAGCTAAACATGCTCCGAGGTGCATGCAAACAGATGTTTTAGAAGTGCCGCCTTTAAAAGAACAAAAATTAAATGTATACATATTATTCCTGATAACCTGTTTAGATTTGCAACCGTTGCAAATCTGCTTGTTTTGCTCTTAAAAAGAGCAGAAGCCTTAAAAGTGCTAAGGGTTATTTATAAGGTGTTTTGTAATTTTAGCAAAAGCACTTTTTAAAGTTTATCCTGCTTCAGGAAAATCTAAGCAAATTATAGTTATCAAGAAGGGTTTTTGAGATCAAGGACTCTTGAGAATAACACAGAGATGGCAATTGTTAGAAAATCATAAAGTAAATAACGCATTTATAATGAAAAAAGCAGAGTGAATTGCTATCATAGGAATATTTAGCCTTTTACCAAGGCATTAGATGGAATACTCATTTGATTGACTTAGGGGATTTTGTAGTTCTATAGGATCATGTTTAAATCAATTGGGTAAAAGGAAATAAAGCTTCAAAACTCTTTCTTAGATTCATAGACATAACAGTAAGTTTGTAGCCAGTTTGCTGGTATTATGATTTGTCTGTAATATCAATATATCGATTGTTGCAATAGTTATTGGCTAACAAATCAATAAAAACTTGAGATTAAACATTATCAGACGTTGTGTAGTAGCGCGCAATCTTATCTATTTGATGAGTTGATCCCATAAAGTAATAGGTTGAAGTTAATTTTGATGATATCAATCAGGAGTATCTCAATCAATTAAACATCACGAATAAACTTATTCGCGAGGCTTTTCTGTGTGAATTTTACACGAATCTTTATCGCCTACCAAAATGTTGTAATGCCTATGAAACACGGATTTTCAAGAAACATTGGTTGAAAGAAACAGTGCAATTGTTTCAAAAATTTATTTATATTGTATTGATAATAAACTATTTATATAATTTACTTCTTCAATTTCAGTTAAAGATTTTTGATGAGACATAAATTTTTGAAATGGATATTCGCAATTACATTTTTCCCAATGTCATTGCTAGCAATCAATATAAAAGGAAAAGTGCAAGAGGCAAATTCTCCAGTATCCGATGTGGATGTTGTTTTGTCTACCAATCCTCCTCGTCAGCAGAAAACAGATATCAAAGGTGAATATCAGTTCTTGAATGTGCCTGTTGGTACTTATACAATTTCAATTAAAGTTCCTTCTCTCTACTTATCAACCAGTGCAAATCCTCAAAGTATTTCAATTCCAAGAAATGCTAGAGCGCATCAAGAAATTAACTTTGCATTGGAATCAGCAAAAGTAATTCATGGATCTGTATATCATATAGTCAGTGGAGAGCCTATCTCAGAAGTGGCGGTCATTCTTGCGTTTGACAATTCTAGTGTCTGTACATATACGAATCAACATGGTCAATATCGTTTTGATGCGCTCAAAGCGGGCAAATACAAAGTATCGATTGATGTTCCCTCTTATGCAGTGGCTGGTTCTTCAACTGCAAAATATCTCAATTTTTCTCAAAATGCAGTAGAGGTACAACTGTCAACAGAAACACGTCAAATTAATTTTGAAATTGGAGAGAATTTGCCAGGTTCAGTGATGGGATATCTGATTGATCCCCATTCAAATATATCACTAAGCGATGTGTGTGTATCAATAGAACTGAATAATAAATCTATTGCGTTATCTTGGACTGACGAGCAAGGAAAATATGAATTTAATAATCTTATTCCCTTGGATTATAAGCTGCGCGTAATAAATCTACCATACTTGATTAATAGCCCTCAGATGGTGCTTCCCTATCCCAGTGTGGTCAACTCCTTAGATTTTAAAATATCATATCGCCCAGCTTCCTTAACTGAATTTTATTCGGATTATTTTAGGTCTAATCGACGTTCGCAAGGTATGTCTCCGTTGTGTTATGCTATTGAACAGGCATATATTGACGTTGCATACACTTTAATTAGTAAAGAAAACACAAATGTCAACGAGGTGTTCAAAAATTCACAGGGAAGCAGCGGGCGAAGTTCGACTCTGATTACACCACTATCTTTGTGTATTGAAAACCAACAATTTTTGTTAATCAATGCTCTCATTGCTGCTGGTGCAGATATTGAATATCAAATAGGTTCTTCTAACAGCCTGCATACACCATTAGAGCATGCGGTAATTCTTGGGTTTTCTGAAATAGTAAATCACTTACTGAAGTTAGGTGCCAGAGCAACTGATGATGCACTTAAGACGGCAGCGGGCATTGGGAAAATCAAAATATTGAACTTGTTACTTGATTTTGGTGCAAATCCACATGTTCGTAGCACAGACGGTACCTCTTTACTTGGAATGCTAAATCATCACTATTATCCTGGTATACAAAATAATGAAGATGAAGCGATTCTGTTGATCAAACGCTTAGTTGAAATGGAAGTTGATCCAAATCAAGTAAACATTCAAGGGCGATCTCCCTTACATCTTGCACTAATTTATAAAAAACCTCGCATATTTAAGCATCTTATAGAATTAGGCGCCAACATTGATTTATTTCCGGATCTTCTATTTCATGCATTGAAATATGATCAATATCCTATTTTTTGCTTTTTACTAGCGAAAGGAGCATCTCCTAACATACTATGTGAGGGGATTTCGCCTCTTAGTTTGGCAGTATCAAATCAACGAATTGAGTATATGAAACAACTAAAGGAACGTGGAGCTGATCCAAATTTCAAAGATGCAAATGGCGATACTCCTGTTTTCAAGGCTGTGCTTAGCTCGGATCTTAACGTCTTAAGAACATTGTTGGAGTTCCAACCAAATCTGTGGGTACAAAATAAAGAAGGATTGACTCCAATGGATCTTGCCATTAAAAAAAGTGCTTGGGGTGCATATGAACTTTTAATTCAAGAAGTTGCAAAACGATAACAAAGCAAAGTCTCATAAAAAGAATTTTATTCTGTTTTTGGTTTTTTAAAAATGTCGAATAGTAAATATTTATTTGAATACTTATTTAATATCTCTCCTACAGAAAGAGGTAAGGTTTTTGAATTATACTCCAAATGGTTCCTGGAAAATGATCCGACTTACAGTGCTCAACTGAAAAAGGTATGGCTTTGGAAAGATTGGCCGAATAACTGGGGTAGAGACAAAGGGATTGATTTAATTGCAGAAACGCACACTGGAGAGTTTTGGGCTATCCAAGCCAAATGCTATGATGAAAACTATTATGTTACTAAGGAAGACGTCGATAAATTCTTAAGTGAATCCTCTAGAAAAGTAATTTCTTATCGTCTGTTAATCTGCACAACTGATCGTTTAGGAAATAATGCACGTGAAGTAATCGCTGCGCAAGAAAAACAAGTGGGCATTTGCTCCTTAGAGCATCTATTAGATTCTTCTCTTCAGTGGCCGACTTCCATAGAACATTTACAACCTCAGTTAGTCAGAAAGCTTAAAACCCCGAGACCTCACCAAGAAAAAGCTATTTCATCGATTCTTGAAGGCTTTGAAAGCCATGACAGGGGTCAACTACACATGGCCTGTGGAACAGGAAAAACTCTTGTAGGTCTTTGGATAGCAGAAGCGCTTAAATCTCAAAATACTTTGGTTTTAGTCCCTTCGATCTCTCTTGTATCTCAGCTTTACCAAGAATGGGTTGCAAATGCCACTACCAATTTTATCCCTATCTTCGTCTGCTCAGATTCCACGGTAGGTGATAACGATCAAATGGTAACCAGTCTCTATGAGTTAGGTTTTCCAACCACCACCAACCCCCAAGCAATTCAAAACTACTTCTCATCATCTATCGGCATTCCTAAGGTGATTTTTTCAACTTACCACTCCTCTCCTGTTATCAAGGAACTATGCGCATTAAATAAGCATCTGACCTTTGACATTACTATTGCTGATGAAGCTCATCGTTGCACTGGTACCGCTAATAGTGAATTTGCAACCATCTTTGAAACAAATGGCATCAGAACATGTCGCAAGCTATTTATGACTGCTACCCCCAAAATCTTCTCTGACCACGTAAAAACTAAAGCTCAAGAGTTTGAACACTGTATTCTCTCAATGGATGATGAAGAGAAGTTTGGTCCTGTTTTTCACAAACTCTCTTTCTCAGCTGCGATTTCGCAAGATTTGTTAAGCGATTATGAAGTTCTAATCTCTGTTATGGATAATACTACTTATCGTGAATATGCAGAAAAGGGTCGATTCGTTTCTATAGGTCATTATGAACATGAGACTGATGCAAGAACAGTGGCTAGTCAGATTTTAATATCAAAGATAATTAAAAAGTACAACCTTCAAAGGCTTATAACATTCCACAGCAAGAAAAGCGGAGCAAGCGATTTCGTAAATACCTTTCCAAGGACGCTGCAGTTAATCCCTATTAATGAACGACCAAACATTGGATTTTATGGGACGATTTTCGGTGAAATGCAACAAACTAAAAGAAAATCTGTTATGCAACTCTTCAAAGAAATAGAGCTTGGGAAATCTGGGATCTTAGCTAATGTAAGATGCTTGTCTGAAGGGGTTGACGTTCCCACGTTGAATGGAGTTGCCTTTATTGATCCCAAAGGATCTCAGATTGATATTATCCAAGCTGTTGGCAGAGCGATTAGAAAGGCGCCTAATAAGCAAATCGGTCACATCATAATCCCTATCTTCATTGATGACAATGAAGACGCCACATCGAATTTAGAACAATCTTGCTTCAAACCTATTTGGAAAGTTTTAAATGCTTTGAGAGCTCATGATGATATTTTAGTAGAAGAACTTGATCACCTACGCTTAGAATTAGGAAGAAGATTGTATAGGCAGCCTCCCAAATTAGGAAAAATCACAATAGACCTTCCGGTTTCAATAGGAGTTGAATTTAGCGACTCTCTGAAACTGAAAATTGTCGACAGGTGCTCTACTAATTGGGAATTCTACTATGGTTTGCTTCTGAGATACATAGAAAAGTTTGGCAAAGCGCCAACTAATACTAAAATTCAATATGAAGGATACAATCTGGGTTCTTGGATTTCGAACCAGAGGAAAAGTTATAATAACAAAGAGTTAAATAATGCATATATCAAACGCTTAGAATTCCTTTCTGGTTGGGCATGGGACGCTTTGGAAGCATATTGGATGCAAGGATTTGAGCTTCTTAAAAGTTTTCTTCAGAAGAACGGCCATTTAAATTTACCATTTAACCATTGCATTGGGGATTTTAATTTAAGCTCTTGGACGTCTGTACAAAGAAGAGCTTTTAAAAATCAAAAAATGTCCTCAGAAAGACAAGAAAAACTAGAGTCACTTCCTTTTTGGTACTGGGATTATAATGATTCGAGGAAAATCCAAGGACAGAATGCATTAAGAGCTTATTTTGAACGGGAAAATCATTTCCGAGTCCCTACCACTCATAAAGAAAATAATTTTCCATTAGGTATTTGGCTTAAACAGAAAAAGGACCTTTATCATAAAAGAGAATTACTTGATGACGAAGTGCTTTTTTTTGAATCTTTCCCAGAATGGTCTTGGCAAAGCATAAATGAACAAATATGGGAATATGGGTATTCGATTTTAGAAAAATTCGTCAAAATTTACGGTCATGCTCGTCCAACAAGCAGTTTTAAAATGGATGAGTTTGGTTTAGGCACTTGGGTGAAAACTCAAAGAGATGGATATTCTAAAAAAGCCCTATGTAAAGAAAAAATTAACAAACTAGTATCATTTCCAGGCTGGTCTTGGATAGTTTTTGACGACAAAAACAATGAAGGATTCAATGCTCTTGATTCGTTCGTTAAACGTGAAGGTCATGCCTTAGTCCCTACAGAGCATATAGAAAATGGTTTCAAACTAGGGAAATGGATTGCTTTAAAACGTCTTGCCGCCAACAACACTCATTCTAAGCATAAACTAACAGAGGAACATCGGAAAAAATTAGAATCTTATCCTGGATGGTTTTGGGATGGAATGCAAGGACGTTGGGAAAGAGGAAAACAATTACTAATTAATTTTTGTGCAAGAGAAGGGCATGCTCGAGTTGTTAATTCACATATTGAAGATGGTTTTGAACTTGGGAGATGGATTGGAATTTGGAGATACGAATATAACAAGAATACTCTCCCTCAAGAAAAAATAGAATTCTTTGAATCCTTACCAAAATGGTCTTGGGATGTAAAAACTGATCGTTGGTACGAAGGTTTTAATATTTTGAAAAAGTATGTGTATAGAGAAGGACATGCTAATGTCTCAGCTAAGCATATGGAAGGGGATTTTACCTTAGGAATCTGGGTGCGTAATCAGAAATATTCTTATACGAAGCAATCATATGGCAAAAAACTTTCTCAAGAGAAAATTAAGCTTTTGGAATCATTGCCAGGATGGACTTGGCTCTCTCCAAGGAGTTCTTAGCGTTATGAAGACATTTATTATGCGATCTTTTTATGAACGATATCCTGAAATTCATGATAGATGTTTTTAATTAAAACAGCGAAATGTCAATTAGCGGCTTTAGTCAAATACGCATCTATCTTTATTTCTTCAGAAAACTGGGAGAGAAGTAAAAGGATAAATTCGGGGAATTAATGGACGCATTACTAACAGTCGATCGATCGCGTATTGATCGGAGGTCAGGAATCGATTGCATGCCAACATGTCCAGCATCGTAACAAGCCCATGTTCCCTGTCCTCATCTAAATTGACATGTGTAGAATTGAAAAATTGAATTTATCTTGTACTTATGTACAGCATTTTTCAATTCTACACATGCCAAACGCAACATTGTGATAAATTTAGTCTGCATTTACTAGCTCCCAAATTTTCTCAAGCAATAATCATTCCATAAGGACCTTTCGGTTGAGAAGGTATCTATAGACAAGGAAAACGCTTCTTAAGTTGTACAAGAAGCCGATACACTACCTGCTGAGTTTCGTAAAACCTTAGAGACACCATACATCTGGCAATGTAAAACCGCCCTAGATGAAACACTTTACCCGCCTCAAATTCCAAATTTTGATCTAGAGAGGCGAAAAACTGAGTAAAGAGTCGTTCTACACTAGGCCAAATAAAAAAATTTTGATCTATTGATTCGTTACTGAACAAAGATGTGAGATAATCTAGTAACGGAAGTTGATTAGAGGCATCATTAAGATCACGATTGCAAGTAAGTTCTTTTAGCGTCTTTATATTTGAATGGTAGATATCAAGCATGTTCATTTAGACCTCTTAACTTATTAGCTACTTTATCACAGCACTTAGAGAACTGGACATAAAATCGTTTGCAAATCTATCCAATGCACGCCACTTCCATTTAAATTCAAAAGAATATTACATCAACAAATTTAGCAAGTCAATACATGAGTTGCTAAATTTATCAATGGTTGCATTTTGAGGATGTAAAGATTGAAAAATAATTTTTAGTTCCGTTAACTTTAATTAACGTAAGTTAGAAAATGAAGAAATTATTTTGAGTTTTGGTTCTGGAATATGCACGATCTTACTTTGAAAGAAGAGGCGCAGGAAATTATTACGTTGCAAGACTTGGCTTATTTAGCTTTGGATTTTGCTTCCAAAGCTTCGTCTGCTAATACGAGACGTACTTATCAGTATGGTTGGAAATCATTTTACAACTGGTGTACTCAAAAAAATATCGATCCTCTTTCTTCTCAAGAAAAGAAGCGCTTTTGGCTTTTTATCTATCTGAAAAGGCAACTAAAGGGGATTTGAAAATTGCTTCTTTAGTCTGTTATCTTAATGGCATCCGCGATGCGTATGAAGCGCAAAATATAGTTGTCAATATTCAACATCCCTCTCTACAAAAGGTTCTAAAGGGGATTCGCAACAGTTTTAATAACCGCCCTTGTCAGAAAGAACCGCTTTTAACAGAGGATTTGAAGGCTATTATTCCTCATATTGCCATTGTTAAAAAGGGACAACCTTATTTGATAGGTATTCGTGATCGAGCTTTACTTCTCTTGGGCTTTGCAGGGGCTTTTCGGCGCTCTGAATTAGTTCATTTGAATATAGAAGATTTAAAGTTTAATCGTGATGGCTTTGTAGCCCTTATGCGTAAATCTAAAACTGATCAAGAAGGAGAGGGTATAGAAAAAGCCATTCCTTATGGAGGAAATCCTTTGACGTGCCCTGTGAGAGCTTTGAAAGATTGGTTAGAAGTTTCAAATATTCAAACAGGTCCTCTCTTTTGTCCAATTAATCGTCATGGCCAACTTATAGCGAAACGGCTTTCTGGACATGCTGTCGCTTTGATTGTGAAAAGATACTTTTTTATCCAAAAAGAGGTGAATGCTGTTTCTGGACATAGCTTAAGAGCGGGTTTTGCAACAAGTGCAGCTAAAAATAAAGTTCCGGAGCATTTAATTATGAAACAGAATTTGACTGAGCTTTTTTATAACATCATATGAAGCAAGTTGATTTAATTTTATAAGCTCTCTTACTGAAAATAGCTGAGGTTCACAGGCTGCTAAGATAAATAGGCAATCATTAATGTTGTATACAAGATTCCTTCCCAGGGAACCGATAAATCACTTCAACGGCTCCAGTTTCAAGAATCAAGGCATCTCTCCACCTGTCGCGTGCAGAGCAACCAACATCATTGTCATGAAACTCTTTCCCATCACATTCAAATCCGATGCGTCTTCGTGATCGATGAGCAATAAAATCCAGTCTGAAGCGACCACAAACTGTGTCTACTGAAATTTGTTTATCAAAAATAACACCCTTATCTAAGTATTTGACGATATTGTAAGCAAAATCATTTTCAATAGGGCTATCATAGGGTGGATCGAATTTAGGCTTACGCTGATGAAAGTTTGTAAGCTGTTCTTCTAATTCTAAAATTTGCAATCGTTTATTTAGCATCTTATGAATCAGAGTATCTAGTTCATTTATCATTTTAAATCATTTTGCAATCGATGCTTAGATGTATTTTTCTATATAAAGCCTTTAGTGACAAAAAATTACTTTGAGATCAACTATAAAGAAACTTTTCAACTATATGATACAGAACATCTTAAGTCTGTCTACTCAACGTCTGTCGACTCAGATAAGGCATATCTTTACTCTAAAAAACTTAGAGGGTAGGATGGATAACTGCTTTTCAGAAAAAGACAAAGAGAGGATAAGGCAAGAATTTGGAATGCTTTTGCGTGCGCAAAGGCAATCTGTCGGCATCTCTCAAGAAGAGCTAGCTTTCAGAAGTGGGCTTCACCGCACTTATGTAGGTAGCGTTGAACGGGGTGAGCGGAACTTATCATTGGAGAACATATTTGTGTTTGCTAAAACATTAGGCTGTCATCCAAGAGACCTCATTCCAGAATTGCCCTCCAAAAAATCTAAGTAACTATTTAATTTCTAAGCATCTTCTTTCTTTCAAGAAAATTTTCGATCTAGCTTAAAAAATCATCTAAATGCAAAATCGTCGTCTTGCACAAAGAAGGTGTTTTGAAATGAAAAAATTCCTCAAGTTCTTCTGGTTCCCAGGTATCATGTTTTTTGTTGCTCTCTCATTTGCAGGATATATGGCTTGGAAAGAGGAAACTATTAAAAGCTCCATTATTGAAAAAGCTTTGAAGGGCAATCATATAGCTATTGCTATTTTAGAGAAATACGAGAAGCCTTGGAAGCTTGACGAGAGAATCTTAGATGAAGCACTCAAAGACAACCCACATGCCCTTCAGATTTTAGGAATAAACGCTGATTCAAAAAATTAATTACACCTGATGTTGCATTAAATAACTATCTACACAACAATTCTATATTACTTAGATATCTAAGTCCAGTTCTGCTATAATTATGCAACAAAAAAATATTTTGATTGCATTTATGAAAAACGCCGACAAGACAGAACTTGAAAATTTTGCAGAAACCAATTCGCATTTGGCGATTGAATGGCATCCGATCAAAAATGGAAATCTCACTCCCAAGGATGTCACTGCGAAAAGCCTCAAGAGAGTCTGGTGGAAATGCGATAAAGGACCTGACCATGAGTGGGAAGCAAAGATATGGAGTCGAACTACCCAAAGAAGAAATTGCCCTTTCTGTGCTGGCAAACAAATTTCAATAACAAACTCTTTATCTAACAAAAACCCAGGAATTACAAAGGAATGGCACCCACAAAAAAACGGAGTTCTTAGTCCGAATAAGATTTCGGCTGGATCTGCTAAAAAAGTCTGGTGGAAATGCCCAAATGGGGATGACCATGAATGGCAAGCCACAGTCGGAAACCGAACAAAAACAAACGGAAGTAAATGTCCTTATTGCGCAGGGATGAAACTTTCAAAAACTAATTCGCTTCATGCACTATTTCCAGATCTTGCTTTAGAATGGCACCCAACAATGAATGGAAATTTAACCCCAAAAGATGTTGTTGCAGGTACTAATAAAAAATACTGGTGGAAATGTAATAAGCATTCAGATCATGAATGGCAAGCTGTAATGCGTGATCGTATTAATGGATCTGGTTGCCCGTGCTGCTGTGGAAGAAAAGCATCTTGCAAAACTAACCTTACTGTAATATTTCCAGAGATCGCAACTCAATTTCATTCAACCAAAAATGGAAATCTGGATGTAAATGATATTCCAATTGGCTCACACACAAAATTATGGTGGAAATGCCCAAATGGGGATGACCATGAATGGCAAGCAACAATTGAAATCTGATATTATTTCAGAAGAAGAAATTGCGAATCTAGAGGAAGAACTTCCTTTTGTCGAAACGAAAGATATTCTGGCGGCTCTTAGCAATAAAATCATCTCAAATATTGACAGAGAGGCTATAGAGTTTTTTGCAAACTCCGCCGTAGCGAAAATTTGGCACCATGCATTCATCAATGAAAAAATAGCCCTTAAACAGCTATCCGAATGTCCCTTAGACATTTACTCGCAAGAGGTTAAATTCAGATTTTTAGAACAATATGAGGGAGCAAAGAATTTAACTATACCTTCAGGATACAACTTTAAGGTGAATGGGCAGCTCTCCACGCCAAACCTGATGCAACGATTTACCGCCTTCATGATGAAAACACGGAAGAGATTGGGCAATTGGTCTGGGACTGGTGCAGGGAAAACCCTATCAGCAATCCTTTCAAGTAGAGTGATTGATGCTCGTTTTACCCTTATTTGTTGTCCAAATAGCGTCGTTGGTGGGTGGAAAAATAATATAGAAGCGATCTATCCTGACAGTGTTGTTTTCAGCAAAGAAACTAAAATAACTTTGCTACCGAGCAAACATTCCTACTTGATACTCAACTATGAGTTCTTCCAGCAACCTCAATCAGAGAGTAAGCTAAAGGCGCTTGTAGAGAACCAAAAAATAGACTTCGTTGTCATTGATGAAATTCACTACTCTAAACAACGGGTGGTTGATGACATATCAAAACGTAAAAAGGTCATCTCGGCCCTTTTGTCAGAAGCAGCTAAGAAAAATGATAACCTTCATGTGTTAGGCATGTCAGCTACTCCTGTGATTAACAATCTCTTTGAGGGAAAAACCTTGATCGAGCTTATTACAGGTGTTCTCCACGACGATTTGAATACCAAACCATCTGTGGGCAATTGTATAGCCCTATACCAAAAACTAGTATCGACTGGGATTAGATGGCTTCCTCGATATCATCAAAAAATAGACGTGACAACTGTAGAGGTAGATTGCGGTTTATATCTTGAGGAAATCAAGAATGTGAGTCTTCAGGGTTCAATGGCTGACCTTGAGGCTGTTTTAACTACAGCGAAAATCCCATCAATCCTAGAAAATCTCAAGCCAAAAACCATAGTATACACTCACTATCTCAAAGACATTCTAATCCCCTTGAAGGAAGCTATAGAGCTGCATGGTTGGAAAACGGCCATTTTCACAGGTGATGACAAGAGTGGCTTAGAGGAATTTATTAGATTTGATGCCGACGTCCTCATAGCCTCAAGCTGTCTAGGTACTAGCGTTGATGGGTTACAACATATTTGTGACAGAATTATTATCAACACGCTGCCATGGACACATGCTGAATTTGAACAGCTTAAAGGTAGGGTCTATCGACAAGGGCAGAAAAGCGATCATGTAGATATTATCGTGCCCCTAACCTATGCAACTGTTAACGGGGAACGGTGGTCCTGGTGTGATTCAAGATGGAAACGCATCCTTTTTAAGAAATCAATAGCGGATGCAGCAGTTGATGGAGTCATCCCAGAAGGTCATCTTAGGACGACTTCTCAAGCATTCCAAGATGCTATGAATTGGCTAAAGCGATTGGAAGAAGGAAAACTGCATGAAATTGAACGACATACAATTAACCTTCAGCTTTCGAAAGAGGCTGTTCAAAAGGGTCTAAGAAAATTCGGTGATTTCTCTAAAATGAATCATCAACTCAATTCTTCGAATAGTGCTACGACCCATAAAAAATTTAAGCAGCATCCAGAAGATTGGGAATATTACCACTCCATGTACCGAGAAGCACGGAAAGAGTGGACCATTATCCCCTATAAGGAAGCTGCTAAATGGTGCAAAGCAAGACCTCATCTAGTCATTGGAGACTTTGGCTGTGGTGAGGCTCTTCTTGCACAGGAAATTGAGAATAAGGTGCATTCATTTGATCATGTTGCAGTAAATGAAGAAGTGACTGCTTGCGATATAGCTCATGTGCCATTAGATGATGAATCCTTAGATGCAGCAATTTTTTCGTTGTCCCTCATGGGGACGAACTATTTAGACTACGTTAAAGAGGCTCATAGGTGTCTTAAATTAGATGGTCATCTTTGGATTGCTGAAACGACCTCTCGCTATCAAAACCTTTCCCTATTGGAGGAAGAGCTCACAAAAATAGGATTCTACCTAATTCGCAAACAAGAAAAAGGAAACTTTATTTTCTTGCGACTCATAAAAAGCTAATGATATAATTCCCACACATATATTGATTAAGGGAAGGCATGAAAAAAGTAAAATTGGCGGTAGGATCGCAACAACAACCGATATCACTTGGCACGCTTAATTGCACGGAAGATGATGGCAAAGTAAATATTTACTACAACATAGATCTGGGTCAAAACAAAAAGAAATTATTCAATGTTGTTAACGGGTCTTATGAAGATTTACAAAAGTTTCATGCTTCCTTTCACCATTCTGGACAAGGGCATCTAAAGCCAAAAATAGGCTCTGAGACTATACAAAAAGGATTTCTGTCAGATGGAAGTACTCTCATAAATCCTGAGCAGGATTTTACGATCCTTGGCATTGAATCAATCTACTTAGACTATGCTCCATCGCATGGTCAATCAGAAGATAATTTAGTTCTATCACCTCCAAGTATCTGCTCCCAATACTCAATCCTCTGGTTATTAGTGCCCCCATGGCATCCTTGCATTTTACCAAATCGAATGCTATGGGCAAACTTTTGGGAGAAATCATGGGATATTTATAGAGTCCAAACAGCATCCCTGAGCGATATTTTAATAAGCCACCAATTGACTAAAATTCTAACAGTGATTGATTGGTGTGTTTGCGCATGTTTTTTAAATACTTTATTGCCCTTTCTGGGAAACAATTGTGTAACGCTCGTACATCCAAAAGGTCAAGAACAGCCCTGGCGAGCTTTTACTTTTATAGACGCTCATCTACCGTTGGCACAAATGATTAAGACACGTGCATTAACAAAGCCAAAAATCTTAACTTCTCATAAACCTTTTGCGTCAAAAAAATCAGAGCATCCCTCAGCTTGGGTAAAAGATGGGACTTCTCTAATTTAGTCCTTGATGTTACGGTGCACTAGCGGTGCAACGATAAACCTGTTGCACCATCAAAATCCAATAAATTCCAGTAGCTTTTTGATCAAAAATCCTTTACCCTCTTACTCATAGCGGTTGGATGGTATCGGGTTTTAGGGTAGACCACCGCCCTCATAACCCGTTGCTCATTGTAATAGCCAAACAATCCATTTCTCCGCTATTTTCCTCTATAACTTTTCCAGCTTGTTCTGTGTCTAATCGAAGCAATCTCTCCAAATCATCCATCGAAATAAAAGCACCCACATCTTTGCCATTGCGTGTAATAATAAAGCATTCACCTTTGTATTTAGTTAAATTTGCATATTCCGGTAAATTTTGACGAAATTCGCCAACAGTAATTTTCTTGCATTTTTGCATATCTTGATTTCCCTACATAAATAAAATATTGTTTGAAACGTACTTGTATTCATATCATAAATAAATCAATTTATGTAGTATATGAATATTTTCATAAAAAAAAATATGTACGTTTTTGCAAAAATGACAAATCATCAAAAAAGATTGAGTCAAAAAATTGGTTCCGCTAAGATTCCTTAACGGAACCAATCACTATTTGAGTACTTTTTTATGACGCCAACCGTTTCTACGACTTTTCCTTTGAGTTCGGACCAAACCGAATTAGTTAATAAAGCAATTCAATATGAAAGAGCTTCACTTGCGCTCAACACGCGCCGCACTTATGCCGTGATGTGGAAGAAGTTTTATACTTGGTGTGAAGAACAACAGTTAGGTTCTCTCCCAGCTTCTGTAGAAACAGTTAGTCTTTATTTGTCTCATCTGGGTGGAGAAGTAAGCTTTTCAACACTAGATTGTGTCATTGCTGCAATTGAGAAAGTACATGAGCAAAAGGGGATGTCTATTCAAGGCGATCCTAATTTATATCGACGGATCAGAAAAGGAATTAGACGCACTCACAAAGAGTCTCAAACACTTGATCAAGCAAAAGCGTTATCGATTATTGATCTGACATTAGTTTGTAGGCAGCTTGGCAATAGTTTAAAAGATTTGAGAGATAAAGCTCTAATCACAGTAGGATTTTTTGGTGCTCTCAGACGTAGCGAAGCGATTGCTTTAGATGTTGAACATTTAGAATTTAATGACAAAGGTGTCATTTTAACACTTCTGCAAACCAAGACTTCAGATCAAGCGGTACGTGTTTATTTAACTTATACTAAAGACGTCACTATTTGCCCTGTAAAGGCATTAAAGAGGTGGTTATGTGCTAGTCAAATTACTTCTGGTCCTGTTTTTTGCTCATTAATTAAAGGAAATAAAGCCTCTTATAAGCGTTTGTCAGGACGTTTCGTTGCTAAAATTATGAATTATCAATTTGGTAAAGACTATTCAGGACATAGTTTAAGAAGAGGTCTCGTGACTTCAGTGGCAGAAAAAGGCATTGCTTTGCCAAAAATTCAACAGCTTAGTCGCCATAAAACCTTAAATATGGTCCTTAAATACATTGAACATGTGGAAGGATTTGAAAATGCTTCTACAATTAATTTAGGAGCTTGAATTTTAGGGTGCTAGTACCCTAAATAGCTTGAGCATAATAGCATGCCAAATTCCGATATTCATTCGCTTAAAAAATCTTAAATATATTAAAATTAAGTCGTTATTCTCAAAACTGGCTGCTTTTAGTTATTTGTTATTTGTTTTTTAAATTTTACAGAAAACCCTACGAGGGAGACATGGCACGATACGCTTTAAAATGGTTTGGCGCGTTAATTTTCAGCTTTTTCGCAGTGTTTTCTGTGGTGTTGCTAGAAGCAATAGAGAATCTCAAGCCAACGCTTTCTATGGAAATTGCTTTGAGCTTAAAACTCCCTACAGTGAACAATCTAGTTTGGCTAAAAGACTCTGCGCAGTTGATTGCCAGTTTGGAAGAGTCTGAATCTAAGACGGCATCTTTAGAAGTTTGGGACATCACTTCCGGCGAGCGTCACACGCTAACGCAGGGGAAATACCCTTCAGTTTCACCTGATCAAAAATGGTTTGTTTATCTCGATGGCGCGCAGTGGAAGTTGCGTTCATTGCAAGATGACAAGACAATGCTCATTGGAGAAGAAGCGCCTTTTGAACCCACGGTTTTTTCACCTCCTCAGTGGTCGAGAGATAGTCGATGCTTTTCAATTGTTGATACTTTGCGATCACCATCCACTCCGTTCAACGTTGAACCTGAAGTGCAGGATGGAGTGCGTGTACTTGACGTAGGGCATGTGGCTGATGGTCCGGCGCAGGCTGAAAAAGATATTCCTCGCATCACTATTTTCGATATAAGCAAACTCGAGAAATCGCAATCAGTCTTGATCGAAGAAGACTACGTTTATTACGGTAATTGGGGCCCTAACAAAACCTATTATTTCGTCTCTATGCAAGGTTACTGGGGTGGCAAACAGGCTTATACGGCATTGAAACGACTCGATACCGATACTCTTGTAGTTTCAGAGATCTATCGGCTTGAGAATGGCTTCATGCAAAGTGCTGAGCCTGTTGTTTCGCCCGATGGGCGCTACATTGCGTTGGCTCTTGATGTCGACCTTGGAAAGTGGGACGACTATGTTAGCTTGGTTCTCATCGATTCGAAAAGTGGTGAATTGAAAAAACTTACGACCAGTCAGTATGTCCAAGCTTATGTTTGGGCGGCAGACGGAAAATCACTGTACTTTACCGGTCGATGCGGCGGCTTGAATCAAATTTATCAGGTTAGTATTGAAGGCAACGTCAGGCAAGTTACGCATGGCGAACTTGCTCATAGTGAAATTGGATTGTCATTTGATGGAAGCTGGCTAAGTTATCAAACCTCCAATGGTTATGCCCACAAAGATATCCGTGTGCGTTCCACGCACGATGACTTGGAACGGATCATTGCTGTAACTGCTGATCCGGGAAACGATTTACGCTTTGGGGAATTTAAGCAGGTAAAATGGAGAACCCATGATGGTCTAGACATTTTTGGCTATTTATTCTTGCCGCCAGATTTCGATCCCAACAAGAAATATCCTTTATATGTTGATGTTCACGGTGGAGGCCCAGGATCGCCTCTGTTGTTGATGGGAACTTTGACTTCAACTCCACTTGAATGGCATGTTTGGTCTGCACTCGGCTATGTTGTATTTGTCCCTGATATGCGCTCTTCAGGAGAATATGGTCCAAGAATTGCTGAAAAACGCTACTCAACACACACCTGGGACTGGACCGGCATACAAGAGGATGTCTCGGACATCGAATCTGGTACATGCTGGTTGATAGCTCAGGGATACATTGATCCCAAACGCGTAGCAGTATTCGGTCATAGTGCAGGCGGTGGACGAGTTAATCTTTTGCTCACCCGAAGCCATTTGTATAGCGCTGGTATCATTCACGATCAGATCCCTGCCGGTGCATTACCAAGCATGATTACCAATTTGAGTGGCAAGTCGACAGGCACTGGATTCGACGAAAATCATTTGACAAATGGGGTGAAGTTGATGGATAACCCCTCAGTGTATACCAACGGATTTTTATTTGACGGTTACAAAAATCATACTCCGACCTTAATCATGGTAGGAAATCCAGATAAAGGTGCAATCTCTCCGCTATCATCGGAAGTTTTGTTCTCCATACTTCGACAATACAAAGTACCCACACGTATGCTTCGCTATATCGATGATGGACATAATCCTCTCACCGCAGCGTCCGCTTTGCATCGCTACCGCGAGATCAAGAATTGGTTGGAAACGTACATTCCACCTGCATCGCCATAGGCATATGTAGGGTACTAGGCGGGTTTTAGGCATAAATGCAACACAAGAAATTTTGATCACATCCCATTACAGAAAGATTTATACCATTATTTCTAAAGAAGCTTTTATTTTGCAGTTTATTGTGTATCAGCATTTAAAATGTCTACATTAAAACGGTAGTACCTTCTACATGCACACAAGTTTGTTTATATTTCATAATATAGGGATCGTCTCAGAATTTGGAAGATAACGTACGTTAAGCTAGTAGGATTGATCGTAACGGCATATATAGCTTAGTGTCACCAAGATCTCAGATATGCTCGAATTGTTTAAAAACACCTCGATTATCATTTCATACATTAGTAACGATAAGCACAACCCTGAAGCAATTGCAGCAAGAAGGGCACGTTATCAATAAAGAAGCTATAGAAAGGCTTAGTCCTTATCGCACAGGGCATATCAATCGCTTTGGAAATTATGAGATCAATTTGAAACGGCGGACTCCTGATCCATTAGATAAGCTTTTAGAATTTCCTGTTTTTCTCTAGCTATGTGTGTATTTTACACGAATCCTTACCGTCTACCCATTAGACGCAAAACTGTAGTTTATCAAAAAAATAGCCAATAAAAGGAAGCTAATTTTGTATTTCATCTCTCTACCTCAATTTGAATAGTTATTTCATCAATGCCTTCTGAATACCTTCTAGAATCATGAGGGTTGTAGAAGATCGCTTAATCTATCGCACTATTCGATTTGATGGTAGATCTAATTTGTTTTTAATTACTTAAAATCAACAAGTTAAAACTTTAACTGCTTATCTACGATTTTATAAAATGAGATTTGTGCGTAAATATACGCTAAGAAAAATTATTAAAATTTTAGTCGTTGAACATTTTCACCCTTGATTGACATAGATAAATATTCTCTAGCACTGCTATGATTATTGTGAAAAATACGAAGTAGAATGGACAAATAAACCAAGCAGCAAATTTGTTCGGAAAAAGCTGAAATAATTTGAGGAATTTAGAAAATGCGCATATTTTTGTTTTTTATTAGTGTATTTACTTTCACGTATGGATTTGCTGAGGTAGAAAGCAGCCAACAGACTAGATATACTCAAACGTTTAAGCAACTTAATGAGACTTTAGATTTGGCAAAAAAAATAACAAGTGAAGAAATTAGGTATGCTGTTATTTCCGAATTGGAACTGTGCAAGAAATGCCTTCAATCACACAATTTTGGAGATATTGAACAAAGAACAAACAGCTTAAATGAGAATATTTATGAAATCTTAGCAGATTGTGATCAAACAAGCCTTAAAATAAACATAGCTGGCCGTATAGAGCAAATGACAGAGCAGCTTATGAATATTTCTTATCAATAAAAAGAAATTTTTTAGAAGGCTATATCAAAGGAGAAAAGATGTTTGGAGTACAAAAAGGGGCCTACGCATCATACCCAGAAGCTTTTGGTAAAACAAATTACACAAACAGAGAGATAAAGCTCGAAGAATATTTAGCAAATAATCCGCATTCAAAAGCATCTGTCACAGCTCTTTCTCATGCTACAATGCCAGTTTATAATATGGGTAATCATTTTATTGGTAACGGTGTTGCCATAGCCAAAGATCTTGTATTAGTTTCTAAACACTGCGTAAATGGGGAAAATGGAAATTTAGGTCACTTTGGACTAGGAAAAGTCGTTTTTGATGGATCTTACGAAAGAGATAGGCTAGATTTTATTATTTTATGGGTTAAAGGGGCTAATTTCAGTCCTGTTACTTTAGATGTGGTTGCAGGCGTTGGAGAATCGATACAAATGTATTTTAAACCAACTTTTTCTTATCCATACCATTTAGAAATGTATGTAAAGCCATTTGAATCAGATTATAGCGGATATGCAATGCGATCAGATCGAGCTTCTTCCAAAACAGATGCAGGAGAATGTGGAGCACCAAGAATGTCCTTAATGAATGGCTATGTACATGCAATTCATCAAGGTGAAAGTGAAGGGTTGAAAGTTAATGATATTTACAGCGTTCTTGAACAAGCATCAAAAGATAATTCACATCCACAGAACGAAGTAGCTAAGCAAATTCTTCAAAATATTCAAGTGGCAAATCTAGAAATGAAAGGTATGGAATGGTCTCCTTTAGTGCTAAAACAAGGAGATGTTTATGAGGAGAAAGCGAGAGTAAATGGTGAGATTCCTGTTACGGTGACAATAGTTGAAAAAGGAAAATCAAAACCAAAAACAATAACGGCTACATTTGGTTATACGGAAATTGGAGAAGGGCGAGGTCCTAGATGGATCACAATTCATAAAAAGGGAACGCCAAATTCTCAAATCACTTATGCTATTTCTCCTAATCCTCACGATAATAAAGCTTACAATAATGATGGACAGGAAGGATTTTATAAAACTTTAGCAATAGAAGTAGGTAAGTATTATTTGCTGAATAAAAATCAATATTTCTCTAAAGGTGTCATCAATCATTTATTAGGAGAAAATTATACTCTTACTATTGATGAATAATTCTTTTCATAGATTTAACTTCTTAATCATTTTTATATTATTCAATATGGATAAAAAATGTGGGAACAGATAATCGGACGCTCTTATTATAGACAACAGCATCTTGATGCACCGCTCTTGCAAGAAAGAACAGCCTATATCCAGCATTGGATTGAAAAAGGCAGGACTCGAAACACTCTTCGAGTAATTGCCAACTACCTTCTAAGAATTATTGAATTTCTAAATCTCAAATCTCCAAGAATTGTAACATTAAATGAAATAGAAGAGGCTGCAAATGCTTGGGCTTCTCATCAATATAATCACCCACAAAAAAAAGTTGAATTTTCACAACAGGGAAAAGAGCGTTTTATGTGGTATGCTATAGACTGGTTTAAAACTCTTAACTGGTTAGAAGCCCCTCCTGAAGAGCAGGCCCCTCTTTTTAATAGAATCTTTGAAAAAAATAATGCTTTTCAACGCCATTTCAATGCCCCTTTGTTAAAAGAGCGACTGTTGTATTTGCAGAAATGGGTAGATGAAGGTGCTACTTTACACACTCTTCGTTTTATTGCTTATTATCTTTTAGCCATCATCGATTACCTCAAATTAGACAAAATGAGGATGATCCATCCCGAGGAAATTCAACAAGCAGCAGAAAAATGGGCTGCTTGTAGTACAATGGGAAATGCTTATAAAAAGACAGATTTTTCTCATTTTTCTATTATGCTGCGATTTGAGAGCATTGCAATCAACTGGTTACATACGCTTGGATGGTTACATGATCCCCAAGAAAAAGCGAATCCCTTTCTAGAATGTATCATCAAGTATATGGACTATATGCGCAAAGAAAGACTTTCCGAAGAAATTATCTATTCTTGTACTTGCTTGCTAAAGGATTTCTTCAAATGCATTGAGCCTATTTCTTCTCTACAGCAAATTAATACTTTAATGATAGAGGATGTCATCAACAAGAAATACCTTGAAGGTCAAAATAAGCGTTTTGTTCAAGCATATGCTTCAACACTTCGAACATTTTTTATCTATGCTGAAGAACAAAAATGGTGTTCTTCAGGATTGGCTCAATCAATTAAAACCGCACAGATATATAGACATGAGAGCACATCCCAAGATCTTTCATGGGATGGTTTAGAAGAACTCTTAGAGACTATTCACGGGGATCTACCAACAGATATTCGTGATCAAGCAATTATTATGCTACTCGCAATTTATGGACTACGCCGCAAAGAAATCGCACAATTATGCCTTGAAGATATTGACTGGGAAAATGAAGTATTTTGTATTAGAAGATCTAAAAAAATGAGCTCTCAAAAATTTCCTCTTTTACAAAATGTTAAAAACGCTATTTTACTTTATCTCAAAAATGTAAGGCCCAGTAATTGTCCATGCAAAGAGGTTTTTGTCACTCGACAAATTCCCTATCGATCTCTCACCTCTGCTGCAATTTTCCACCTAGTTTCCAAACGGTTAAAGCCTTTAGAATTAAATCTCAAAACATTGCGTCAGGCATGTGCAACACGATTAATTAAAGAAGACATTCCTTTAGAAAAAATTAGCGACTATCTTGGTTATCTCAATGTCGAAAGTTCTTTTCTCTACACTAAGGTGGAATTAAATACATTTCCTCAGATTACCTATGATTAATCAGAAGTCAGTTGCGATAAAGTTATTTCTAACATATCGCCTTGAGAATAGATGTCAGCAATTTTTTTTCGAAGATCTTTATATTTTTTTTGGAGAAACTTCGTTTCAGGATGCTGTAAATCAGCTAAAAATTGGACAGCATTTACAATCATCATAGGATATGATTCTGTGTCTGAACATTCTAATTTCTTTTCCTCGATGGGAAATAAGTAACGAGCATAACGAAAACGTTTAGATTTTTTGTAAAAGAGTGTAGCGTTATGTTCTCCATAGCCTAATAATATACCCATTAACATGTCATTATGATTGATACTTGTCCAAAATGAGCATTTACCACTCTCAATATCATCCAAGCACTTTTTAGGATCTATTTTTTTGCCCAATACAGATTCAAATAAAGCTAAATGAGTGTCTATTGTTTCTAGAAATTTTTTTTTATTAATAACAAAAACATGTAAAGCTACCAATTCAGATTTCTTTGAAGGGTATTTTTCACCAATAATTACATATTTTTGCATGGGAAATTTCTGCTTATACGCTTGCCACGTCTCCCACGACCTGCCAAATTTTCCAATATATTTTGCTGTTAAGGTAGCTTTCCAAGAACTTATTAGAAAGCTACCTGCTGAAGAAACCGGCTTATCTCCAAAGATTGTATAAGCGCCATCTTGAAGAAGAAATACGTGATGAAATAAATACTTTATATCTTCTTGATGCTCTATTGGAATAGTCTTAAGGATATCTGATATAGAATTAGCATTTAAATTGAAACAATAAGAAAATAGAAGCATTAAAAAAGTTATATGTTTATACATTAAAAACCTTATCATTCATCATTGCTATTATCATCATCATGCGTTCCACTATATGGACATTGACCCTCATAAGAAGGATAATCTCTCCCACAATCAGGACATATCACTAAACTAAAGCCATACAAGTAAGTTCCTTCATCATCACAGAAAATACTTGGCGTTTTAAAAACATGATCATTGATCTTAACAAAAATACCTTTTTTATTTATTTTTACATCTTTTGAATCGACATAAATTTTATTTTCTTCAATAGAAAAATTATAATCATTATCAATTGTTGAGATCAAATTGGAATTTGCAAAACTCCATTGTGATGTGAAAAGACAGAAAAAAAACGATAATAGCATTCCTTTGAATGACATCATATGAACACTCCATGTTAAATTTTGTTTTGATCAATTTTAGCCGATATAATTTCTTAACATCTAATTTGCTTATCAGATAAGCAAATTTTCACATAGCTTTAAAAAATAACAATTTACGTATTCATTTTCAAGAAATATAGAAATTAGTCAATAGTTTTTACGTCTGATAATATTTTAAATTTTCTTTATTTCATTTTGCTAGACAATAGCTTATAGCTTATGCCATAACCAAAAGCTAATTTGCACTTCTCAAGGAGGCATAAACTATGCACGCCTACCTAATCTTTGTCCTCTTGCTATTCAGGCCATTCATCATTTATTCGATCCAACAAGAACTCGAAGATTTGAATCAATTTGAGATTAGTCTTTCTGCTGAATGTGAGCCACTCACAACAGTTGCAGGCTGTGTGAATGTGTCTTCGGGTCAATTCTTCCAAACACAAGAAGACCTGGTTGGCAATACGATCGATCCCATCCTTTTGATGCGCTATTATGATAGCAGTCACTTTTTTGAATCATGCTTTGGAGTAGGTTTTGGCTCACAATTTGCTCTTTTTGCCACTCCTGCTAAAGAAAAAGATCAAACATCTTTGGCTTACATTAGTGAACGTGAAGGCTTTTTAATTCCTTATAAGGGAACTTGGCAGCGTTTAAAGCATTCTTATCATAAAGAGCATGTATGTCACATCGATCCTAAATTGTTGCAAAAAGGCTATACCAATCTGAATCGCTTTGCTGGCCAAACTCATTTTCGCAATTGGAAAGCTGTTTTTACTTCTGCCAATAAAGAGTGGACCGTGACTAAGGGAGATGGCACGTCACGTCTCTATAGCGAACACATTCATTTAAAACAGCCCCATCGTCTTTTAATGGGCTTTCCTACTCAAGATGTTTATCTACTCAAAGAAGAGAGCAAACCAAATGGTAATGTCTTAAGCTTTGCCTATGATGTGAGTGGCTACCGTCCTCGTCTTAAATCGATTCAAACACTAAGTCGAACTAAACAAAAAGTGCTGAATTCGCTGACAATTGATGACCAAAACACGTCCTGTACTATCGAGAGCAGCTGTGGCAAAAAGTTAGTTTATACTAAAAAATCTGAAGAGTTCTATCTGGATGAATATGTCAAACCTAAGAAAAGCGTTTTACAAAAGGTACAATTGGCTCATCAAGGACTTATTTCCTATGAAACTGAGCGTGCTTCTATACACGAAATCCCACGCTTAACGCGCATTAAGAAGCCTCATGATCAATGGCTAGCTATTGCTTATAATAAACAAGGCCAAGTAGAAAGCTTGATGATTCCTCTAAAAGATCAAAAAGGTCAATGGATCAAAGCTTATCGCTTTACCTATCATAAGCGTCAAACAGAAGTCACAGATGCACTTGGCCATTTAACCACCTATCATTTTGATACTCACCAGCGTTTAAACTATGTCGATGAATGGGAGAAGGGTTTACCCCTTCGTCGCAAATGCTATGAATGGAGTACATTTCCTGGCCAGGAAGGCAATTTAAGAGCCAAAGCACTTTGTGAAGGATTTTTTTGCTGGCATCGCACCACGTATCGCTATGATGAAAGAGGCAACATTAAAACTAAAACCTTTTATGGCAACTTAACGGGCGAAAAAAGAGATACCTTTTTGTATGAATTACGTGAGCACGCCAAGGACCACACTGATCACTATCGCTTGCAATATGACTATGATGAGCGCAATTTACTAATTAAAAAGACAACGCCTGAAGACTTGAGTATCTCCTATGCGTATTGGCCAGGTACTAATTTATGTCACAAAGAACTTACTTCTTACGCAAGCCGAATTCAAGAACGTCTTTTCCGTGCCTATGACGACAATGGAGAACTTTGCCTGCAAATTGAAGATGATGGCAGCTCAGATCATACCGATTGTTTAGATCATGTGACGTGGAGACGCGTCAAAATGATTGAAGCCTATTCTACAGAAGATAAGGTATATTTTGGCAAACCCAAAATAATGAAGGAATATTACTTAAGTCAAGCAGAGCTTGTCCCTGTACGTCAAACCGAATTCACGTATGATGAAACGCATGGGTTAGAAGTCAAACGGCGTGTCTACAAAATGGTAGAAGGAGCACCTGTTTTTTGTTATGAAACGACTAAAACCTATGACGCCCATCAACGCTTAGCGAGCAAAACGGATGCTCTTGGTCAAGAAACACTTTATAAGTGGGATGACAATGGCTATCAAATCAGAGAAGAATTAGTAGGTTCTGGTAAGTATACCGAATTTGAGTACGATAAAGCCGGTCGCTGTATTCAAAAGCGAGAGATCCACTCCAATCAACAAACTTTCACCACTACCTATCACTATAATGCCTTACATCAGCTCATCAAAGAAACCGACCCTTATGGACATGACACGCATTACCACTATGATCGCTTGGGTCGCCAAACGCGGTGCATCAAACCAGGTATTTGGCAAGGAGAGACCTTAGTTCAACCTACGATCAAAAAGAAATACAATGTCCTGGGTCAAGTCATCGAAGAGACCGATGAAAATGATCATACCACAACATTTGCTTATAATAGCTATGGCAGTCCTACCCGCATTACCTATCCTGATCAGAGCTGGGAAAAGAGAACCTATTATCCATCTGGTTGGCTGCATACGAAAGCGTGGGATGACGGGACCACAAGCGTTTATACCTATGATCCCAAAGGCCATCTCCTCCAAGAAGTCATGAAAAATAAAGAGGGTCAGACCCTGCGCCAAAACACCTATACCTATAAAGGCCCTTTGCTACAAACCAAGACCGATCTTTTAGGTGTAGTCACCACGTATCGCTATGATGGAGCGGGCAGAAAAATGGAAGAGCGTGTGCAAGGAGATGCTATCGTTAAACTCACGCGCTATACGTATGATGAATTTGATCGCGTCATTCAAATTTGGCGTGTGTTAGATGAAGGCAAGCTAACTGGTCAAGTCGAACTCTATACTTATGATCATTTAGGCAGAAAGCTTTCTAAAACGCTTATCGATCCAGAAGGAACGATTTATGCCAAAGAAGCTTACCAGTATAATCGCTTAGGACAGCTCATCGAAAGGCAAGTTTGGCAAGATGACGAACAAAGGGCCGTTTATCACACGTCTTTTAATGCGCATGGCTTAAAGGAGTGGAAGCAAGATCCCCTTGGTTTTGCGCATCATTTCGGCTACAACCATTATCACTTCAATGCTAAACAGCAACAAGTGCTTTGTCGCTCTAGTGTGGATCCTTTGGGGCGCATTACCTTAGAAGAAGAAAATCCTCTTCACCAACTAGTGAAAAAAGAGCGCTTTTTTGGCGGTCAGTTAATTGCGTCGACAGAATTTGCCTACGATAAAAAAGGACAGCTCATTCAGCAAATTGCGCATGTCAAAGAAGCCAGCCAACCTGGCTGGGACTACAAATTGAAGTGGACATACAATGCAAGAGGATGGAAAGAAACGGAAGAGCGTGAAGGCAAAACCACTACTTATACGTACGATACAAGGGGATACTTAAAAAGCAAACACAAGCCGGGTGGGGTCACGCTTAATTATACCTACGATGCTTTAGGAAGACTGAAGTGTCTTCAATCTAGCGATAACACAGTACACTATACTTACGTTTACGATGAGCATGGTAATCCTCGTATGATTGAAGATCATGTTTACCACGTTAGGCAAGAACGTATTTATGATAAATTAGATCGCCTTATCAGTGAAACTCTTCATTCAGGAGTGACTCTAACTTACGTTTATGATGCTTTAGATCGCTTAACTCAATTAACATTACCTGATGGCTCCTGGATTAAATATACGTATGATGCTTTTCATTTAAAGCAGATAGAGCGTTATGATAGCCAAGGTTCTCTACTTTATACTTATGAGTGCCTAAAATATAACCAACGCGGGCAAATTCTAGAGGAGCAATCCCCTGCAGGTTTAACTCAAACAACCTATGACTTAAATGGACGTTGCAGGTCGCTCTCTTTTCCTCACTTCACACTCAAAGCCGAAAAATTTGATGCCATAGGCAATTTATTAAATTTGACGCAAGAAGATCCAAGTGGCCTTCAGCAAACATCCTTTACTTATGATGCCTTTGATCACTTAGCCAGTGAAAATCAAACGCATCACTATGTATATGATTCTCTTGGAAATTGCTTGCAAAAAGACCAACAGAGAAGGCGTCATAATCTTGCCAATCAAGTTGAACAAGATAACGTGTCCCATTATACGTATGACACCAATGGAAATTTGGAAACACAGTCTAATCCTGCTACGGTTTATACGTATGATGCGCTTGATCGTCTCGTGCGAATTAAAAGAAATGGCCATACAACCCATTTGACTTATGATGCTTTTAATCGCTGTTTGTCTATTCAAGATGAAACAGGCTTAAAACAACTGCTCTACCAAAAAGATCAAGAAATTGGCTGCTTAGTGAAGGGAGAATTGGAAGAGTTTCGCCTTTTACATCCCACTTTAGGCGCTGAAAAAGTCTTTGCGATAGAATTTAAAGGCACACCTTTTTTCCCTTTGCAAGATTTTCGCTCTAACCTCTGTGCATTGCAAAAAGCAGATAGTTCTTTAGCAGAATGGACGCGTTATAGTGCTTTTGGGGAAAAGCAAATCTATCAAGCAGAAAGTCATTCCTTCTTTTCTCCTTGGCATTTTGCCAATCGACGAGAAATCGAAGGTCTTGTGCTTTTTACTCATCGCCTGTATTATCCAGGCCTAATGCGCTGGCTGACTCCCGATCCTGCGGGCTTCATCGATGGATTGAATTTGTATGCGTATGTGCATAACAATCCATTTTGCTACCAGGACAAAGATGGTCAAATGGGTCAAGCAATCCCCATAGTTGTGACTCTTTTTGAATTTTCTTGGGGAGCCACTGTAGCAGCTGCGCCGGTTTTATTACCAGCAATCGGTTGTACAATAGGAACTGCTCTTATTGCCTATGGTGTTTATGAGCTTGCTGTCTATGCTCAAGGGAAATTTAATGATACTCCTGGCTGTGAAGAATCGGAAAAAGTAAATGATCAAAATCAACA